>CAVGIV010000016.1:0-41052 GCA_963629395.1 Paludibacteraceae bacterium
CCACCCAATCCAAGACTGAATTTAGCTTTTAACTCTGTTATTGTATCATAACATAAAAAGAGTTATAATACAGAAAATGAGTTATGAAATGAGGGCGACAAATGGATTACATTGATAAGACTTTGGGCATAAAAGTTGTTTATGAGGATACCGAAACTGGGCATTATCCGAATTTTATCAGCACAAGATATCGCTTGCAAATGGTATCTTTGGAAGGCCAAAAAGCAATTTTTCTTTATCCCAAGACAGAATTAGAGCAGATTGAAACGCTAAAAAAGCATATTGATCGAATAAGAACCAATGAGAATCTGCCGGTTGTGTTAATCCTGAACGAACTTACTTTTCGTCAGAAGGAATATATGATTCGGGAAAAGATACCGTTTGTTGTGGAGGGAAAGCAGCTTTATTTACCTTTCATGGCTGTGTATTTGCAGGAACGCTGTGATGCTGAAAAAAAGTCTCGTGAGGAAATACTTCCTTCGGCGCAGATGCTTTTTCTTCGCTTCCTTTATCTTGGAGCACAGGAACTGCCAATGAGCCGAGCTGCAAAAGATCTGAATCTGACACCGATGTCGATATCGAGAGCTGCAAGACAGCTTGTGGAAATGAAGCTTTTAAGCGTTAGAAAAGATGGCGTTCAAAAGATTTTGTTTTCCAACGAGATGCCGGAATTGCTGTTTCAAAAAGCAAAAGGCAAACTGCTGAATCCTGTAAAAAGGACTGTTTACGCCTCTGGTGAATTGGTTGACACAGGACTTTTGAAGAGCGGATATTCGGCTCTGGCGGAATACTCCATGTTGAATACGCCAAATGTTCAGTGCTTTGCATCGGATACAATTTCTGAATGGCAGAAAAGCGCGGCGAATACACTTCAGGATTCCAAAACTCAGGTTGCTGTAGAGCTGTGGAGATATGATCCGAAGAAATTAGCAGATGGCAAAACAGTTGATGTGCTCTCTCTTGCATTGTCTTTGGAAGATGATCGGGATGAACGCGTGGAGGAGGCTGTAGAAGAAATGCTGGGAAATTTATGGAGGCAAATAGATGGTCACAGGGATTGAAAGTTTCAAAGAATGGTTCAAAGGAAATGAAGAACAGTATGCCATAATCGGCGGAACAGCATGTGATATCCTGATGACGGAAGAAGGACTCGATTTCAGAGCAACAAAGGATATCGATCTGGTTTTGATCATAGAAGCGATTGATGCTGAGTTTGGAAGAAAATTTTGGGAATATGTAAAACGGGCTGGATACGAGCACTGCAACAGAAGCTCTGGAATGCCGGAGTTTTATCGCTTTAGTCATCCGGCTTCTAAACTATATCCGACAATGATTGAACTGTTTACACGAAAACTGGATGCGATTCAGCTTCCGGAGGATGCAGTGTTAACTCCGCTGCCTATAGACGAAGATATATCAAGTCTTTCCGCAATTCTTTTGGATGATAACTACTATGAGTTTTTGAAAATGGGCAGGACTATTGTTGACGGCATTGCCGTCCTTGATGCAGCTTATCTGATTCCATTCAAAGCAAAGGCCTGGATGGACTTAACGGATCGCAAAGCAGCCGGAGAACATGTTGACGGAAAGAATATTCGGAAACATAAAAATGATGTATTTCGACTGACAGAATTGCTTGAACCGACAGCACGAATTGCGGCGCCACAAAGCGTTTACGCGGATATGCAGGAATTTGTCCGCAGGATGGAAAACGAGAGTGTTGATGTGAAGCAGTTGGGATTGGCAGGCAGAACGAAGGAAGAAATTCTGAATGAAATCAAAGACATGTATCTGGAAAAATAATAAGCAGTGCTTTAATGAAGTCGGTGTAGTAATCAAATATTGACATCACTTACATAGCGGGCAGTCGCTCCTCTTCCGGAAGCGACTGCCCGCTATTTTTTATGAGTAACGTATTTCTATTGATAATTTACGAGCGTGCTTATTTTAACTACAATATAAGCACGGAAGGCTGGTGATTCAATGATGGCGTAAAATATCTTGTGTAAACGGTAGTTCCTCTGACATAGAAAAAGGAACCGATTTCTTGTAAAGTGTTAAGCACCACACCAAACACACAAGAAAGGGCGATCTCACGATGTCGGTGTTATCTGGGAATCGTGCTGTGCCGCTAGATGAGAGCTTGGGTGAAATAGTCGAACCCGGAGAGACATAGGAACAGGTGCCGCTTCAGCGCTGCCAGCGTACTTTCTTCTCCAGAATTCTCTGCGCTATGGTCAGGATGGTACCGAGTGCCAGATAGATCAGGGCGACCTCGCAGTAGAGCGCAAAAGGCTCAAAGGTTCGGGCGGCAATTTGCTGGGCCGTTTTGAACATTTCCACCACGGTAATGCTGGCGGCCAGCGCGCTGTCTTTTGTCAGGCTGATCAGAGTGCCGAAAAGAGTCGGAAATGCCACTCGCATCGCCTGCGGCAGTACAATGCGTCGCATGATCTGTGCCGAATTCAGTCCGACGGTGTATCCCGCTTCCGTTTGCCCCACAGGAACCGAAAGGATGGATGCGCGAATCGTTTCCGACATGTAGGCTGCATAATTCAGGGAAAATGCCAGCACAGCCGCCGGGAAGGCCGCCAGAACAATTCCGACAGACGGCAGACCGAAGAAGATCAGATACAGCAGTGCAATCAGAGGAATCCCGCGGAAAACCCACACATAAATTCTTGCCAGCTGACGCAGGACCGGCACGCGCTGCACCTGTAGCAGTGCCAGCACCAGAGCGAGTGCAAAGCTTAATATATAAATGCAAACTGTCAGCGGAATTGTAACTCCCACACAGTAGCTGATCAGCTGCGGAAACGAAGAAGCCAGTATTTGCCACAGTCTTTCGCTCATAATGGTGCCTCCTTACTGGGTTTCTTTGGATTCTGCATTTTCAGCATCTGTTTCAGAATATGTGTAATCTCCGCCCAGATATTGTTTTGAAAGCTCTGATAATGTCCCATCCGCGCGCAGCTCCGCCAGCGCTTCGTTGATGGCCTCGTGGAATTCGGATTCACCCTTTCGCACCGGAATGGCAATGACATCCTCGGAATTCGGGATCACAAAGGCATCCCGCAGTCTTGCTCTGGCTTCTGGATGCTCTGCATAGTATGCGTTCAGAACCGGTGCGTTCATTCCCATAAAGTCTGCACGGCCGGAGAGCAGCATCTCGATTCCTTCATTCGCGGTGTCGATCGCAACAACTGTCGCGCCCTGGGCTTCGTACCACGGAATAAAGGCATTTGTGCTGTTCGTCGCGACGATTTTGCCCTGCAGATCCGCTGCCGATCGGATACTGTCATCCTCTGCCCTGGTGACAACGTGACGTGCGATATAGCAATATGGGTCGGAGAAATCGTATTTTTCCGACCGCTCTTCGGTAATGCTGACGCTGTTGATGACCGTGTCAAACCTTCCGGAATCCATTCCGATGAGCAGTGCATCCCAGGATGCCTCTACGAATTCTGCCTTCACACCCAGCTTCTCGGCCACCGCTCTGCCAAGTTCCACATCCATGCCGGTCAGCTCGCCGCTTTCATCATGGTACGTGTATGGTGGAAATGTACCTTCGACGCCGATCACCAGTTTGCCGGCGATTGTCACGGCCTCCAGCTGCGTTTGACTCGCAGATGCCGCCGAATGTTCCGAGCTGTCTCCTCGGCCTGATGCACTGCAGCCGGTCAGGGCCGCCAGACTCAGCGTCGTTGCCAATAATATTGCGCGGAAGCGATGCGTTAATTTATATCTCAAAGATTTTACAATGAAATTCACAGTGAGCCTCCATCATTTGATGTATGCCTCAATTATAGCGGGTAGCTGCTCCCTTTGCAGAAGCTGCAGCCCGTTATTTGCGCAAAAGCCATTCTGCGGAAACGTATGCTTGCACAGATGAGTTGATTGGCACAGATCTTTTGAAGAGCGGATATAATTTCTGAATGGCAGAAAAATACAGCGAATACGATTTATAATGTCACAAAAAGAGAAAGGAAGGTCCCAGGAACCCTCCTTTTGGCGGTGGTCTGTTCGAGGGCGGATGGTGACTAAGAACTGGGACGGAGGAATACCAAAGAAAGCAGACAGAAATGAAGAAGCGATCGCTGCAGAAGGGGAGAAGTGTATGCCGAATCAGTTTTTGACAAACTATACGGAGATTACATTCCTTGAAAAAATAAAGGATAGCCTGCGTCGATGCACAGCATTCCACTTCTCAGTTAGCTTTATTAAAAAGGCGGGTCTTATTCTACTGTATAAGGATATCGAGGCAGCTGTCGAGCGCGGCGCGGTTGGACGAGTTATCACATCGACCTATCAGAACTTCACGGACATAGAGTCGTTAAAAAGCTTTTGGGCGCTGCAGAGCAGATGCAGGAATTTCGCCTGTCATCTTGACCATGAGTGTTTTCACGACAGCGGATATGCGACGCTGGGATATCATTCAAAGGGATATCTTTTTGAATACACCGACCGATGTGAGGTGATTATCGGCTCATCCAATATCACTCGCTATGCGCTTCTTAAAAATGTGGAGTGGGACATTGCAGTGTCAGCGGAAAAATCGTCGTCGCTGTTTGATGATGCGATGCGCGAGTTTGAGGACAAGTGGGAGCACACTCATCTGTTAAACTCGGAGATTATCAATCTCTATTCCAATAAGCTTAATTATGCCATCGAGCGTTGGGATATGGACTACGATCTGCACACGGCGAGCATCAAGCCGAATTTTATGCAGCGTAAGGCACTGAAGGAGCTGAACCGGTATCGTGCTGTTGGCACAGCTCGTGCGCTGGTGGTTGCGGCGGCAGGCTCGGGGAAAACGTATCTTGCCGCTTTTGATGCATTGAACTTTTCACCCAAGCGACTTTTATATATTGTTCACGAGGGTTCAATTCTAAAAAAATCGTTGGAGACTTTTCAGGACGTATTTGGTAATTCGGTCAGCTACGGTCTATTCAGCGGTCAGAGTAAAGAAATGGATGCGGATTTTGTATTCGCTACCAACCTTACGATGGCAAAATCTCTCGAGCTTTTTCCGAGAGATTTGTTTGACTACATCATTGTGGATGAATGCCATCATGCGACGGCGGAAACGTATCGAAAGATAATCGGCTATTTTGAACCGGAGTTCCTGCTGGGGCTCACTGCAACGCCTGAACGTATGGATAACAAGGATGTTTTTGACCTGTTCGATAAAAACGTCCCTTATGAGCTTCGACTGCGTGATGCCATTATTAACGATCTTGTGGTGCCGTTTCACTATTACGGAATCCGCGATGCGTTGATCAACTACGGCCTCACGAAAAGTGAGGAGCGTAAAATGGTGGCTCAGCTGGCAACGGCGGAGCACGGTGAATTTATCACCCGGGAAATTGAAAAGCATCGTCCGCAGGGAAAATTGAAGGCGCTTGCCTTCTGCCGAAATGTTACCCATGCTCGCCTGATGTGCGAGATGATGAGTGCGCATTATAAAACGTCATATCTTACGGGGAGAAACGATGTCGGGGAGCGGATCCGTGCCTATAACGACCTGCAGAGCGATGAAAAAGAGCTTGAGATTCTGTTTACCGTGGATATTCTCAACGAGGGTGTTGATATTCCTGGCGTCAACATGGTACTGTTCCTTCGCCCGACGGAATCCTCCACAATATTCATACAGCAGCTCGGACGAGGCCTCCGTAAATATGACAACAAGCAGTATGTCACGGTGCTGGATTTTATAGGAAACAGCTATAAAAGAAGCGTACAGATTGCCTTCGCGCTTTCGTCGCTTGCAGAGAATTTCGTGCTTGAAAAGCGATTGATGAAGTCTCTTGTTCAGGATGATTTCAAGGCAATTGGTCTCGCCGATTATGGCGTGAAGATTCACATTGATGATTTGAGTAAAGAAGAAATCATCGGTTTCATTGAGCGCGAAAACTTCAACAGCCTTGGGTATCTCAAACAGGATTATTATAATTTTCGAAAATACATTGGCGCAGAATCCTACCCAAGGCATATGGACTATCTCAACAACGACTGCGCGCCTGATTTATTACGTTTCATGAGTGTCAAAATCGGAGGAAAGAAATGCGTTTCCTACTATAATTTCCTTCACGGAATTTTAGGGAACAATGATGAGGATGCAAAGCTCCTTCCCGTATTTACAGAAAGACAGATTGCCTTTGCGGATTACCTCTCCGCTATGCTTCCGCTTGTGCGGCAGCATGAGCATCTGATTTTTGACAGCGTGATTCATGGTATTACCCGGCTGGCCGAGATAGAGAAACGACTGTCGGAGACAATCGCGGATTATACGCATGACCAGCTGGAGCATGCTTTGAAATATATTCTGAAGGAGAAAAATGGAAAAAAACCTTTTTTAGCAGTTGACGGTGAAAACTGTGTCCTTGCGAATGTTACGCTGGATGATCAGTTTATGGAATATATTGAAGATTTGCTGGAATTCGGTCTTACCCGCTACGGTGCCGATTACGGCAATGAGACGGGCTTCAAGCTCTGGCAAAGCTATCGCATGGATCAGGTGCAGCTGAAGCTTTTGCAAAATCCCGAATATACCATGAAGGGCACCTATGTGTATGGCGGCGATGTCGTTATTTTTGCGTCCATCAAGAAGGATGCAGGTGTGCAGGAGCACCTGAATTACAAGGACAAGTTCCTTCAGCCAGACCTTTTCCAGTGGGAATGTGAGGCGGGGCTCAATGAGAAGCAGCAGGCGGAGCTTATTAACAGTAAACGAGCGTATGTGTTCATTCGGAAGGTCGAGTCTGAGAATGGGATTGTAATGCCGTTTACGTATGTTGGTGAAGGCGTTATGAAGAACCCAAGAAAGACGGAGAATCCAAAAGGAACACTGCTGTTTGACATCCATATGGAATTCGAACTTCCGGATTATCTGCAATATGACTTCGGTCTTATAAAGTGAAGGAGAAACACAATGACAGATGTGGTTGCTGCTCTTATATGGGACAATGATAAATTCATGATTTGCCGGCGCCCTGCGCATAAGGCAAGGGGGCTTCTCTGGGAATTTGTCGGTGGCAAAGTCGAACCCGGAGAGACGAAGGAACAGGCGCTGATTCGCGAATGCCGGGAGGAACTTGCCGTAAAACTTCGTGTCGGTCCGGTTTTTATGGAGGTTATTCACGAATACCCTGATATTACAATACACCTTACTCTCTTTAATGCTGAGATTGCTGAAGGGGTTCCGCAGAAGTTGGAGCATGTCGATATCCGATGGATTACCCCTGCCGAGATTTCGAAGTATGATTTCTGTCCGGCGGATACGGAAATTTTGAAAAGACTGGGCTCTTCCAACCTTTCTTAGGAGAGTGATGGATACAAAAAGCGGTTGTTATTTATGAAACTTACGATGTTGGGAACCGGCAATGCGGTGGTGACAGAATGCTACAACACCTGTTTTGTGCTGGAGGACGAGATGCGTCCGCAGGAGGATCGCTATTTTCTGGTGGACGGAGGCGGCGGCAACGGCCTGCTCCACCAGCTGAAGGCTGAACAATAATACCATAAGGCTTAGAATGGGATGACAATCGGTCCTAAGCCAGTTATTTGTAGAGTTCATCTGGATTTAAAGCGTGAGGCGTTTCAGATCCCCAGTTGGTAGCTCCGGCCCCGGCTGCGGGACAAACACACCCACCATATTTGTGGCTTATTTTAGTGGTAAGGCTGCCGTTGCTGTCGTAATAATAAATACCGCCGGCCCCGGCAAGCACGCACCCGCAATACAATTCATCACCCCAGCCTCCGCCGGTAACGCAGCAGCCGCAGCCGCCTCCGCCAACAACCGCATCCAGCTCATCATCGGACAGATTCTGAGTGGGGACCTTCAAATCCTCTTCCGTCAGTTCTACGCCCTGCGCCTTCCAGAAATCGATAATTTGGGCGCTTGATACGTTGCCATCCTTATTAAGCTCCGTCATTTTCTCATAAATTTCAGGAGTCGCCGCTAACTGTTTTAATTTGTCTTGTAAATCTTTGTTCATAAGACCTTCCTTTCTGAAAAATGGTTTTCATGAAAGTTTTTCTGCCTTCATTAAACAGCAAACGAATCGCTTGTGCAATCTTTATTCCAAAGGGCCCTTAGCACTCATATCAATCTTGACGCGAAGCCGGAATCGACTGATGCGCCTGAGAATGTAAAAACCAATCTCCGAAGGATCAGGTTTTATGATATAACAATACCATTATGATGTTGGCAAAATACTATCTCGAAATCGACTTAATATGTATCATGGTGCTAGCTTGCTTAGCTTACCAAACCGTGCATTCTAATTTCAGAAAAACAAACCAGGTGCGTTTTCTGGAAGTATTAGTTGTGAATATTATTTTCGTTATTAGTGATGTTATATGGATCTTTAATAACAACTATATCAGTTATTTCTGCCTGCCGTTTAACGGGATTATTTTCGGATACATAATGAACGGTATAAATGTGTGCTGTTCTGCGCTTGCGGGCTGGTCATGGCTGAGATTTTCGGAAAATTTCCTGGACAGGCATTACATTTCTACGCCAAGGGGGATCGTGGTATCGCTCATCCCGATTATCATACTGGCAGTGCTTACCATTACAACGGGCAAAACACATCTTCTCTTCTATATAACAGATGAGGGGCAATATGTAAGGCAGCCGGGATATGCGCTGCAGCTTATCCTTGCCTACAGCTATATTTTGACGTCGGTCATTATCGTGCTGGTTTTGGCAAGAAAAACCGCTAACCGACAGGCAAAGGAGAGGAGCCTTGGAATTGCTTCATTTGCAATATTCCCGATAATTGCAGGTGTGGTGCAGCTCTTGAATCCGAACATGTCAGTCATTTTTATCGGAACGCTCCTCTCGCTGCTGAATGTGTATATCACACTGCAGGGGCAGCAGGTCTTAAATGATCCACTGACAGGGTTAAACAACCGCATGCTGCTGGATCAGAAGATTATGAGTGGAATGGAAGCGGCGGATGAGAGGCACGATTTTTGGCTGCTTATTATGGATGTGAACAAGTTCAAGGGGATCAACGATACCTATGGTCATCTGGAAGGAGATCATGCCTTGGTGAGAATTGCGGACACGCTGAAAAAGGCTAGCTCCGATCGGGGCGATTTTATATGCAGATACGGCGGTGATGAGTTTGTGCTTCTGCATATGACTAAAAAGAATGAGGACTGTTCAAAGCTGATTTCCAAAATCAATCAGAACCTGGAAGAATATGAGCTTCCGTATAATTTGAGCGTTTCAATCGGAGCAGCAAAATACACGAGTGAGATTGACACCTGGGCGCAGCTTATGGAGAAGGCCGATGCGGAGCTTTACAAAGTGAAGAAAGGACAAGTTAGATAGGCTGATACATCGATTTTTAAATAACTGGCCTGGCCAACTTGTCCTTTTCCTGATTGCACGTGTCAAAAATCCTCAAAAAAAGTTCTGCGTTATTAGGCCAGTTATTTTGCAAACGATGTACTAGTATTTGACGTATTCATCTGGCTTTAAAACGTGAGGCAGTACAGATCCCCAGTTGGTAGCTCCGGCCCCGGCAGCGGGACAAACACACGCACCATATGGTGAGGTGGCAGATGTGTCAAGTTCTCCGTCACGGTTGTAAGCAAGAATACCGCCGCCCCCGGCAAGCAAGCAAGCACAACGCAATAGATCACCCCAGCCTCCGCCGGTAACGCAGCAGCCGCAGCCACCTCCGCCGACAACCGCATCCAGCTCATCATCGGACAGATTCTGAGTGGGGACCTTCAAATCCTCTTCCGTCAGTTCTACGCCCTGCGCCTTCCAGAAATCGATAATTTGGGCGCTTGATACGTTGCCATCCTTATTAAGCTCCGTCATTTTCTCATAAATTTCAGGAGTCGCCGCTAACTGTTTTAATTTGTCTTGTAAATCTTTGTTCATAAGACCTTCCTTTCTGAAAAATGGTTTTCATGAAAGTTTTTCTGCCTTCATTAAACAGCAAACGAATCGCTTGTGCAATCTTTATTCCAAAGGCCCTTGGCACTCATATCAATCTTGACGCGAAGGCGTTTTCTACATACTGTGATGTTGGGGTCAAAAGGTCTTTTGCCCCCGCGATAGTTACCGCAGAATTTCATAAACTCGTCCAAATTGTGATAAATAATTGGCGATTAGACGATAATGATTCGGGAAAAGGGAGGTGTTATTTATGAAGCTTACAATGCTGGGAACCGGCAATGCGGTGGTGACAGAATGCTACAACACCTGTTTTGTGCTGGAGGACGAGATGCGTCCGCAGGAGGATCGCTATTTTCTGGTGGACGGAGGCGGCGGCAACGGCCTGCTCCACCAGCTGAAGGCAGCTGGGATTAACTGGAAGGACATTCGGGTGATGTTCCTGACCCATCGCCACCTTGATCATCTGATGGGGATGATCTGGATGCTGCGGATGGTGCTGCAGAACATGCAGCGGGGAAAATACGAAGGAGAGGCAACCATCTACGGCCACGATGAGGTGATTGCACTGCTGAGGGAGATGGCAGAGAAGCTTCTGACGGAGAAGGAATGCGCTTTCCTGGACAGCCGGCTGCACCTTGTGGAGGTGAAGGACGGTGAGAGCAAGGAGATCCTTGGGCGGAAGGTGACCTTTTTTGACATCGGCTCGACGAAGGCGAAGCAGTTCGGTTTCACCATGGAATATGAGAAAGGAAAGAAGCTGACCTGTTGCGGGGATGAGCCATATAACGAATGTGAGAAGGAGTATGCGGAGGGCGCTGAGTGGCTGCTGCATGAGGCATTTTGCCTCTATGGCCAGGCGGATATCTTCCAGCCGTATAAAAAACATCACTCCACCGTCATGGATGCGGCGAAGCTGGCTGCGGGGCTGCAGGTGCCGAATCTGATCCTGTATCATACAGAGGACCGCAACATTCTGAATCGGCGCGAGCTGTATACAGCGGAAGGCAGGGAGTATTACAGCGGCAATCTGGTCATTCCGGAAGATCTGGATGTGATCGAGCTGTAGTGTACGAAAGAAGGAAAGGTCACAGGTAAGATCCTGTGGTATGATCATTGAAGCACAGGGACAGTAAGGCTGTGCCTGCGGTCTTGACTGATGTTTGTTGTGAATTTTGAAAGTAGAGAGGTGACCATGAACATTGTATGCCTGGATTTAGAGGGAGTATTGGTGCCGGAGATCTGGATTGCGTTCGCAGAGGCTTCGGGAATTCCGGAGCTGAAGAGAACCACGCGGGACGAACCGGATTATGAGAAGCTGATGAACTGGAGAATCGGTATCCTGAAGGAGCACGGCCTTGGTCTGAAGGAGATTCAGGAGACCATTGCGCGGATCGATCCGCTGCCCGGTGCGAAGGAGTTTCTGGATACACTCCGGAAGGAAACGCAGGTTATCATTATCAGCGATACCTTCTCGCAGTTCGCAGGCCCGTTGATGGCCAAGCTGGGGTATCCTACCATTTTCTGCAATGAGCTGGAGGTCGCAGCGGACGGAGAGATCACCGGATTCCGGATGCGGATAGAGAATTCCAAGCTGACGACGGTAAAGGCGCTGCAGTCCATTGGCTTTGAAACCATCGCCAGTGGCGATTCCTTCAATGATCTCGGCATGATCGGCGCCAGCAAGGCGGGCTTCCTTTTCCGCTCCACGGAGCAGATTAAGAAGGATCACCCGGAGCTTCCGGCCTATGAGACCTTCGCAGAGCTTCTGGAGGCCATCGAGAAGGCACTTTGAGGTAACAGAGCGGTTGAGCTCTATGAGCAAACAGCAGCGGCAGCACGGGTTCATCTGTGCTGCCGCTGCTGTTTAAGAAAGCGAAACTATAGCTCGATATCAAAGAATACCGGGTGCTCCTGCAGATGCGTGTTGGGCTGATGCAGGACGAGCTTGGTCTGTCCCTCTTTGGTGTCGAACAGCATGCCGTGTCCGCCATCCTCATCGAAGAGAGGACTGGAATCCACCGTCCAGCGGCCGGTGATTTCGCCGTTGTCGGAGCGGGCAATCGCCTCTGCATAGCCCTTCGGGCCAAAGGTCGCCCACAGCATGAGGAGTTCTCCGGACTTGCTGCGCCACAGGAACGGACCGTCGGTGACATAGATGGGACCGTCCCACTGCCGGTTGGTGATAGGACGCCCCCAGGAGGCATCGGAGGCCTGCAGGAGCATCCGCGGTGTGCCGATTCGGCGTGTTAAATCGTCGGAAAGAGGAACGGCGCAGATCTGTCCGTTTCCAAGATCCACCCATTCGTGACTGAATACCATCCACGGAGCACCGGACTTATCGACGTAAAGGGTTCCGTCGAGGCACTGCCACGGCTCCGGTGTAATCTTGCCGTCGGAATGAATGTGATACGGCCCCAGCGGGGACTCTGATTTCAGAATCAGGGTTCCCTTTTTGTTGTCCTCGGAATTGGCGAAGGTGGCGAGAATGTAAAAGGCGCCCTTGTAAAAATGAATCTCCGGCGCCCAATAGCACTTGTCGGCCCAGAAATCCTCCGGCTTATGAAACAGCTCCACGGGGCCCTCCCAGTTTTCGAGGTCCTTACTGTAATACCCGTCAAAGCCATCGGCGTGCGGCGTCCAGGTGGTGGCGGCGCGGGTGCCGGTCATGTAATAGGTGCCGTCATGGAGCAGAACAAAGGGATCGCGAATATTGATGTCGGTAAGCTTCACGGGAAACTCCTTTCAGTGGCAAAACGTGCTATGATCTATATCCTACCGCACGAGGAGGTGTAACGGCTATGCCTAATTTTTTCAATATCGATAATCCAATCTGGAAATTCATCGGAAATCTGTGGGATTTCTTTGTCCTTTCGGTGCTGTGGCTGGTGTGCTCGATTCCCGTTGTGACGATCGGTGCATCTACAACGGCTCTGTACTACGTGACGCTGAAAATGGCATCCAATCAGGAGGGGAAGCTGTGGCAGCAGTATTTTCACAGCTTCCGGCAGAACTGGAAGGAGGCTACGGCAATCTGGCTCGGATTTCTTGCTGTGGGAATCATTCTCGGAATCGACCTTATGTACGGATTGACAGGCGGGACAAATCTGGCATCGGCGGTACTGGTCTTTGCCGTTGTTGTGGGCGCGTTGTATCTGTGTCTTTTGTCCTTTGTCTTTCCGCTCCTTGCGCGGGTGGATAACACACCGTTTGCCATTGTGAAGATGGCGGGCGGCATGCTGGTGCAGAATTTCCTGCCGATTCTGGCAGGAGTCATGGTGATGGCCGGGTTTATTCTGGTGGGGGTGTTTGCTTTCAAACTGATTCTGCTGGTGGTGCCGGCACTCCCGGCGTATATAAACAGCCGGATGTATAACCGCATTCTGGAGAGATACCATCTCAATCTGGAGGATCGTGATCAGGCGGCGAGTGCGTCGGAGGATGCGCAGGGGTAAGACATGAAATATCCGCATTGCTTGAATCACAGACAGCTTTGCGAGAGACATTTCCTTTTGCGTGTACTCGGAAAAGAGAATTACGGGATATCTGCGGATGAAGTCACTGCGCGGTTCCGCTGCCGAACTTGCTGGAGACGGTGGCCTGCTTGCGGTATTCGCGGGGAGAGCACCCCATGTACTTGCGGAACAGGTCCTTAAAGTAGTTGCTGCTGGAAAATCCGCTGTCCAGCGCCACCTTGGTGATGGTGTCGTCGCTGACAAGGAGCTGATGGGTGGCATTGCGGATCCGTACATTGTTCAGATATTCCTTGAAGGTGTGGCCGGTCGTTGTTTTGAATTTATGTGAAAAATAGACCGGATTCAGCTTGAGCTCGGAGGCGATGGTGTCCAGTGACAGCGGCTGAGAAAAGCGCGTGTCAATGATCTGCAGCGCCTGCTCGATGTCGGACTGCATGTCCTTCATGGAAATGAAGAGATCCTTCGCTCTTGTAGAGTGATTCAGTGTTTGAATCAGCAGTTCACTGACATACAGAGACAGCAGGACATTGGAGCTGGGGCTGGGCGAGAACTGCTCCTTGGCGATGCGGCGCAGTAGTTCTTCGATGATGGGGCGGCCGGCTTTATCGGTGATCCGCTTGTCGGAGGTCTGGAGCATGCGGAATAGCTCCGGAACCTGGTCGGCCAGATGCGGAGGGAGGGCATCGGTATTGATGTAGACGGCAATGCGCTCGGAGGGGGTCGTTCCGGTGTAGCTGGTGCTGTGGTGCACACCGGGGGCAACCAGAACAATGTCTCCGGCATCGAGGCGGACATAAGCACCGTTAATGATGTAAAGGCAGTGTCCGGTTCGAAGGTAATAGAATTCGAGCACCGAGTGGGTGTGTTCATAGGGCATGTAGAAGGATGGTGTTCGTGTCTGCGCTTCAATGTAGAAGTCCACGGACGCCATTCGTTTTTCATCGAAGGAGCGGTATGCCAGCTGCAGCGGATCAGAGTGGTTATTCACAAATATGCCTCACGAGGTTAAGGAAAAGTGCACAATAAACATGAAATGCTTAATTTTTATTTATCTATAGACCTAGAAAAATAAGCGGTATGCGATGGTTTTACTATTTTTTACAGTATTTTTCCAATGGGCGTTTATATATACTTTGTTCACGGTTAACAAAGAGCTGCGGCTCACAAAACGACCGCCGAAGAGGAAATGCAATGGGAGGGCGGCCGCTGTGACAGTTGCCGAAGAAATTATTACGGAGGGTAATGATGAAGAAGAAAATGATCAGTTTATTGCTTGTTTCTGCTATGGCAGCAGGAATGCTGGCAGGATGCGGAAGCTCCAGCTCGGCAGAGGCAGACACCACGGCTGCTGATGCAGCAGAGACAACAACAGAGGCTTCTACTGAGGAAGCCGCAGCTGCTGACACGGCTGCAGCAGACGGAGAGGCCATCACGCTTCGCATGGCATGGTGGGGCTCTCAGGATCGCCACGATAAGACCATCGCTGCGATTGAGCTGTACGAGCAGCTGCACCCCAACATTACATTTGAGTATGAGTTCTATTCCTTTGATGACTACTTCACCAAGCTGAACACACTGGTTGCTTCGGATGAGGTATGGGATGTATTCCAGCTCGGCGGCAACTTCCCGATGTACATGGACAAGATTTATCCGCTGGATGAGTTCATTGAATCCGGTGTTGTAGATGTCAGCAAGATCTCTGAATCCAACCTGAAGACTACGCAGACAACCGATGGTGTTCAGCTCGGCCTTACGAACGGCATCAACACCTACGGCATTGCATACGATCCGGAGATGTTCGAGGAGGCTGGGGTAGCACTTCCGACCGACACATGGACATGGGAGGATTATCAGGCTGCAGCGGATCAGATCACAGAGAAGCTTGGAATCTTCGGATCCTCCACATTCCTGACATCTGACTTCATCGCAGGGTGCTCCACATACATCCCGCAGTCCGGAGAGCTTGGCCAGTACAGCTTCTTCAATGTTGCACTGGACGGCATGGGATTTGACGATCCTCAGATGCTGGCACCGTACATTCAGATGCGTGCAGACATGATTAAGAAGGGCTCTTACCCGGATGCCGGCGCAGCTGCTGAGGTAACCAATATCGAGAACGACTTCCTGGTAACCGGAGAGGCAGCTATGACCTGGGTTGCTGTTAACCAGTTCCCGACCATCTACAATGCTTGCCAGGAGCAGGGCAGAACACTGGCTCTGGTACACCTTCCGAGAGTAACCTCTGACGGAAACCCGGGTGCAACCATCCAGTCTTCTCAGATGCTCTGCGTATCACAGGATTCCGAGCAGAAGGAAGCCGCTGCAGCATTCATCAGCTGGTTTGAGAACGATGTTGACTGCAACAACATCCTTCAGGCTGAGAGAGGAATTCCTGCCAATGAGGACGTTCGCGCTGCTCTTTCCGAGAACGCTACCGAGGGACAGAAGATCATGTATGAGTATGTGGACAAGATCTCCCAGGAGCCGATGCCGGAAGAGTACAACGTACTTTCTCCTGACGGACAGAATGAGGTACAGGACAACTACCTGAACTACATTCAGCAGGTGGCAAGCGGAGAGCTTACCGCAGAAGAGGCTGCTCAGAAGACCTACGACGATGCAGCTGCTATCTTCAAGTAAAATCCAGGCCGCCGTTTGAACAAGAAAGCGGCCTCTGACATCAATGGCGAGCGGAAGGGAGCACGAAGAGCTGCAGCCTTCCAAAAGACAGCAAGTGATATGACCGGCTATGCCGGAGATGAACAGTCCCGCCCTGAACAATTGCGCAGGGCGGGATTTTTGCACAATAACAGCACGGGAACAACAAGTGATGACAGGTGCACATCATAGAAGAGACGTGCGGAATGGAGAATGGGATGAACGGAAACGCTGTGACAGCCAGAAAAGGCGGGTTTTACAGGTTCGTCAACAATGAGAATACGGTGGGACATGTTTTTGCATTGCCTTTTATCTTCGGCTTTGTCATGTTTTCGCTGATTCCGATTGTCATGTCTTTGAATTATGCCTTCACGGACTTCTCCCTGGGGTCAAAGACAGCAGAATACATCGGCTTTGAGAATTTCATCAACCTGTTTCAGGATGAGGTATTCGGAAAATCAATCGTCAAGACGCTGCAGTACGTGGTTGTTTCGGTTCCGCTGAAGCTGGCGTTCGCGCTGCTGGTGGCGTTTGTGCTCACACGGCCGAGCAAGATGGTTACGGTGTACCGTTCCCTGTATTATCTGCCTTCGCTGGTGGGAGGCTCGGTGGCGGTTGCACTGGTCTGGAAGCAGCTGTTCGCCAGAAAGGGACTGTTCAATTCCATTCTGGACAACATGGGACTGGATAAGATCAACTGGTTCGGAAGCGAAAAGCTGGCCATTTACCCGCTGATTCTCATGGCGGTATGGCAGTTCGGCTCATCCATGATCATTTTCGCGGCAGGCCTGAAGGAGATCAATGTATCCCTGTATGAGGCGGCGGAAATCGACGGAGCCAACGGAAGGCAGAAATTTTTCCGCATTACGCTGCCGATGCTTTCCCCCATTATTCTTTACAACCTGGTTATGCAGACGATTTCCTCCTTTATGTCCTTCACGCAGGCCTTCGTCATTACGGCAGGCGGTCCCAACAATTCCACCATGCTGTACGCACTGAATGTTTACAATCAGGCCTTTAAGTACAACAAGATGGGCTATGCATGCGCTATGAGCTGGATCATGCTGGTGGTTATGTCGATAATTACGCTGATCATCTTCAAGACCTCGAAGCACTGGGTATTTAACGAGGCAGACAACTAAGAAAGGGTGCGGCAGGAGAATAACAATGAAAGCAAAACGAGCCTTTATAAAAACCATCTACCACGTGCTGGTAATATTGTTCGGCTTCATTATGATCTATCCGGTGCTCTGGATGATCAGCGGATCCTTCAAGGACAATGCACAGATTCTGCGTGGAACACTGAGCCTGATTCCGACCGAGTGGCATCTGGACAACTACACAAGGGGCTGGGCCGGCTTCGGCGGCACAACCTTTGCCACCTTCTTCAAGAACTCCTTCCTGATTACGATAACGGCAACCCTTGGCTGCGTGATTTCTTCCTCGCTCATTGCGTATTCCTTTACACGCATTAACTGGAAGGGGAGAAAGCTGTGGTTCACTGCGATGCTGGCGACGATGATGCTGCCGGGACAGGTCATCATGATTCCGCAGTATCTGATTTATTACCGGCTCGGCCTCGTGCCCGGCTATGTTCCGCTGATTCTCCCGTATTTCTGCGGACAGGCGTTCTTCATTTATCAGATGATGCAGTTCATGCAGGGAATTCCCAGAGATCTGGATGAAGCTGCCAAAATCGATGGCTGCTCCAAGTACCGTATTTACTCTCAGATCATTCTGCCGCTGTTGAAGCCGTCCATCATCACGACCATCATCATCCAGTTCTACTGGAAGTGGGATGACTATATGGGACCGCTTCTGTATCTGTCCAGACCGGCCTCCTATCCGGTATCGATTGCCATCAAGCTGTTCGCAGATTCGGCTTCGGTCACGGACTACGGTGCAATGTTCGCTATGTCTACGCTGTCACTGATCCCGGTATTTTTGATCTTCCTTATTTTCAACCGGTATCTGGTGCAGGGCATCAGCGGAAGCGGACTGAAGGGCTGATCTGAATCGTTATATCTGAACCGATAAGAGGAATTGAGGCGATGGGAATGGACATGGAGACGGGTGTTGCATTTCAGACCGACGACGCGCTTGTGCAGAAGCTGATGGACTGCGCGGAGGAGAAGTGCAAGGGGAATGTACGGCTTTTCGGCGATACCACGGTCCTGGTGGAGGGCGGAGGCTACGAGAAAATCTGGCTGGAGACCCAGCCCATGGGCGGTGAGATGTATGCCAAGCGAAATCTGGCAGCAGGCCTTCACAATCAGACCATGTTCATGGATTATCAGCGTGCTGACGGCAGAATTCCCGGCAGCATCGCTGTGATCGACGGGAAGGTGGTTCCGCAGTTCAATAAGTTTCAGGGGTTCTGCTTTCCGGGACCGGCGCTGGATATGTATTATCTGACCGGCAAGGACCCGCATTACCTGCAGCAGCTGTATGAGACGCTGCGAGGGTTCGATGCGTACCTGTGGGCGGTCCGGGATTCGGACGGCGATGGGTGCCTCGAATCCTGGTGCAAATACGATACCGGTGAGGATAAGGCTCGCCGCTATGAGGATGCACCGGACCCGTGGGAGGAGGAAGTGCCGCCGGAGGGCTGCAGTGTGGTTCCAATGGCGTCGATGGATGTCATGAGCTACTCCTATTCCGCGCGGGAAACCATGGCGGAGATTGCCCGGATCCAGGGCCAAACAGAGCTGTCTGCCGCCCATATGAAAGAGGCACAAAGCGTAAAGGCTGCCCTTAAGAGCTATCTTTGGGATTCCGAGAAGGGAGCCTTCTTCGACAGGGACAAGAACCACCGGCAGATGCCGGCGCTGATTCACAACACGCTTCGCTGCATGTACTGGCACAGCTGTGATCCGGACCAGGCAGAGCAGTTCGTGCAGCGTCACCTCCTTAATCCGGAGGAGTTCTGGACGAAAATGCCGCTGCCGTCCGTGGCGGCCAATGATCCGATTTTCGTCAATGAGCCCTCCAATGACTGGAGCGGACAGTGCGAGGCGCTGACCTACCAGCGGGCCATCCATGCGCTGGAGCACTATGGATACTATAAGCTGCTGCCGGTGCTGGGCCGGAAGCTGTTCGAAGCGATCGGAGAGGCGTGCCACTTTGTGCAGCAATACGATCCGTTTACAATGAAGCCCTCCGGTGTAGATCCGGATGGGAACAGCGGACAGGATGCGTATGGACCGGCGATGCTGGCGGTGATGGAATACTGCAGCCGAATGTACGGCGTTCACATCCACAGGGATCAGATTCTGTGGGGGTCCTGCAGAGGCGCGAACGGAAGCTATGAGCAGCGCTGGAACGGACACCGTTACCGGATGGAAAATGATGGAGAGAGAGCTGCGGCATTCATTGACGGCAGGGAGATCTTCTGCGGGGAAAGAGGACTTCGCATCCGAACGGATCTAAGCGGGGAGATCCTTGCCAAGGCGGCGTATGAATGAGGGGAGCACCATGGAATACAACATTTTGCGGTATGGCGCAGTATCAGACGGAACAACCAAGTGTACGGAGGCAATTCAGGCGGCAATCGATGACTGCACCAAAACCGGCGGCCGGGTTGTGATCCCGTCCGGACAGTTTCTGTCCGGTACGCTGATCCTGCGCTCCAACGTGGACCTGCACCTGGAGCAGGGCGCGCGGCTGATTTCCAGCATGGAGCCGGAGGATATGGCGGATTTCTCCAATGGCTTCGAGGATGACAACGAGGATACCGGCTGGGAGGGGGGCTGCTTTCTACTGGCACGGCATGAGGAGAATATTACCATCTCCGGAACCGGCGTGATCGACGGACAGGGGCGCCTTAGCTTCTACGATGACGATTCGGATGACGGGTATCATGAATGCCCGCTGAATGTACGGGGCTTCCGGCCGCGGATGAGCTTTCTGGAAGACATACGGAATCTGACGGTGCAGAATGTGACCTTTTACGATGCGGCCTATTGGACCCTGCATATGGCCGGCTGTCAGGATGTGCTGATCGAGAACATCCGGATTTTAAACGAAGAGCGGGGCCCCAACAACGACGGTATTGATCCGGACTGCTGCAAGAATGTCATCATTCGCGGCTGCATCATTCGCGGCGGAGATGATTCGGTGGTGATCAAGACAACTGCACCGATGACCCGGAAGTACGGCGCCGCGCAGAACATTCTGATCTCCAACTGCGTGATGAAATCCAGGTCCTGTGCATTGAAGATCGGAACGGAAACCTGGGGAGATATTCATCATGTCATTCTCTCGGACTGTGTCCTGGAGGACTGCACGAGGGGGATCGGGATCTGGTCCAGAGACGGCGGACAGATTCATGACATCGGCTTCCATCACGTGATGGGCAATACAAGACGATATGCCGACTGCACGACGCGCCATACCGGCGTTCACTACTGGTGGGGAAAGGGCGATGCGATTTTCATTTCCGCAACGAAGCGGGAGGGCGTCGAGCGCCTGCCGGGGAAAATCAGCGACATTTATGTGGACAATGTCCGCATGGAGTGTGAGGGTGCCATTGTCATTGCCGGAGAGGAGTACTCGCCGGTGGAGAATATCTCTCTGAAGGATATGCATCTGAAGTGGAAGCTGCAGAGCGGACACAAGCCGGATTGCCTGGATGAACGACCGTCCGAACGCGGGTGCTATCCGCATGAGGTGCCCTGCGTCTATATCCGGAACGGACAGAATGTCGTGGTAGACGGCGAGCTCCTGGTGGATGATTCCATGAAGCCGTATGTGCAGGAAGAAATTGTTCGAGAATAGCTCGGAGGGGCTCTGAATAATTCAAGCGAAAAAGAAACACACCTTCGTTCATCCGCGAAGGTGTGTTTCTTTTTCGCCATCTGTTAGGGAAACGCTGATTAAAGGTTTTCCATGGACGGATTTGCATTGTGAAGCAGAAAGCTTCTTAGCAACTAACTACGTGAACAGGTGCGCCGCTTAAGAAAGCCTTGATGTTGTCGACCGTGATATCAAGAATCCGCTGTCTTGCCGCCCTGGCTGCCCAGGAGATGTGCGGCGTAATCATGCAGTTCTTCGCCGTCAGAAGCGGATTATCTCCGCGGATCGGCTCTGTAGAGACAACATCCAGACCGGCGGCATATACCTTGCCGCTGTTCAGCGCATCTGCAAGGTCCTGCTCAACAATCAGAGGGCCGCGTCCGTTGTTGATGAGGATAACGCCGTCCTTCATTTTCGCAATGCTGTCCTTGTTGATCATGCCGGCCGTCTCAGGGAAAAGAGGACAGTGCAGGAAGATCACATCCGATTCCCGCAGCAGAGTATCCAGATCCACATATTCCGCAACCTTTTTTCCGGCCTCTGTTTCGGTTCTGCTGTAGGCCAGAACACGCATATCCATCGCACCGAGAATCCTGGCGGTGGCCTGACCTATTTTGCCAAGACCGATAATGCCGGCGGTCTTGCCGCACAGCTCGATCATCGGATAGTCCCAGAAGCACCAGTCGATGTTGTGTTCCCAGCGGCCGCTTTTCACCGCTTCGTCATGTGCCGCATAGTGCGAGCATAACTCCAGCAGCATGCCGACGGCGTACTGCGCCACAATCTGCGTTCCGTAGGCGGGCACATTGGCCACCAAAATGCCGCGCTCCCTGGCAGCAGCACAGTCTACGACATTGTAGCCGGTCGCCAGAACGGCAATGAATTTCAGATTCGGGCAGGCAGCAATGGTATCTCTTGATATGGGCGTCTTGTTAATCACCGCAATCTCCGCATCGCCGATGCGCTCGGCGATCAGCGGTGATTCAACGGTGGAGGTTCGATCATAAATGACGGTCTCCCCCAGGGCCTCCAGGGGACCCCAGGAGAGATCACCGGGGTTTTCTACGTAGCCATCCAGTACAACAATTTTCATATAAAAGATTCCTCTGCGAATGGCCGCTGAGAAGTTACGGCTCCGATTACTTGTTCTCCAGCAGCTTATCGATGCTGACGAGCTTTACAGCCAGCGTGAACACCTTGGTTGCCTGCTTCAGCTCATCCAGCGGCGGGAAGGAGGGGGCGATGCGGATGTTGCGGTCGCGGGGATCCTTGCCGTAAGGGAAGGTGGCGCCGGCGGGGGTAAGCTTTACACCGGCCTCGGCACATTTGGCAACAATGGCCTTTGCACAGCCGTCCATGGAATCAAAAGCGATGAAGTAGCCGCCGTTGGGCTTGGTCCACTCACCGATGCCAAGGCCGCCCAGCTCCTGCTCAAAGGTGCTTTCCACCGCCTCGAACTTCGGGCGAAGAATGTCGGCGTGTCGGGACATGTGTGCATGCATGTTCGCCATATTGCCGAAGAAACGCACGTGGCGAAGCTGATTCAGCTTATCATGGCCGATGGTCTGGGCAGACATATATTTGCGAACGTCATCGAGGTTCGTCTTGGAAGCAGCCAGTGCAGCCAGTCCGGAGCCCGGGAAGGTCACCTTCGAGGTGGAGATGAACTTATAAACGATGTCGGGGTGTCCGGCAGCGCGGCACTCATCCAGAAGCTCAAGGATGACATCCTGGTGTGCAGGATCGTCATACAGATGATGGATGGAATAGGCGTTGTCCCAGTAAATGCGGAAATCCGGAGCTGCCGGCGTCAGCGCAGCAAAGCGGCGCACGGTTTCATCCGAGTAGCTGTAGCCCTGCGGGTTCGAGTACTTGGGAACGCACCAGATACCCTTTACGGACGGATCATTGTTGACATACTGCTCTACAAGGTCCATATCCGGGCCTTCGGGCGTCATAGGGATGTTGATCATTTCCGCACCGAAAAACTCCGTGATCTTGAAATGACGATCGTATCCGGGAACCGGGCAGAGGAACTTCCAGTTGTCCAGCTTGCACCAGGGCGTATTGCCGCAGACACCGTGCGAATAGGAGCGTGCAACGGTATCAAACATAATGTTCAGGGAGGAGTTGCCGAAGATGATCATGTCGTCCGGGTCCACCTCGGACATATCGCCCATCAGGCGCTTTGCCTCGGGAATGCCATCGCTGACGCCATAGTTGCGGCAGTCTGTGCCGGTTTCGTCATTGAAGTAGCTGTCGGAATTGAGCACATCCATCAGTCCGTTGGAGAGCTCGAGCTGTGCCTTGGACGGCTTTCCTCTGGCCATGTTCAGATCCAGCCCCTTGGCTTCTACATCCTTAAACTGCTGCTCCAGTGCTTCCTTTTCCTTCAGGAGCTCTTCTTTGGACATTTCCGCGTATGTTTTCATCGATTCCTCCCTTTCTGATGTTCGGTGCGTTGGGTGACGCCACAATACGTATCATTGTATACAATGTCGCTACCCTTTTTACCACTCCCGTAAATATATTGCAAGGGAAATGCTGAACTATTCAGCATTTCCCTTGCAGTCTTCGGTGTATGAACGGCAATAAGGTCACATGTGCAGCAGCTCCGTGCCGACATCGTATCGCCTGCCGCTTACGGCATCGCCGAGCCAGGTGGCCATGCTGACACCGCCGTGGTTTGGAACATAGAAGTACGGCTGCCGGACAGCGGTATGAATGGTTCCCATCTGTGCCTTTGTGAACAGGGGATTTACCCAGTTGTTGATGAAAAATACGGTATCCGGCGCCAGGTCCCGCAGCCATCTTGCCATGTTCCTCGTCTGCCGGTAATAGGCACTGCGGACACCGGCGTTGGTTTTGTAAACCTTATTGGTCATGTCGTTGTAAAAAGCAGAGAGCAGGTAATCATGCGTAGAGGTCGCGTACAGAACATGAAAACGTCCCGGGTGCGAGGTAAGGAGCGCATGATACCAGTCGTAGCAGATATTCGGCGTTTCCAGCGCCTGCCACACGGACGGCGCTGCGCCCCAGAACTCCCTTGCGATGGTGCGCCAGTCGCGGTTTAGAAGGAGTGCACTGTCCGAGAAGAGCGTGATCTTTTGTATATCGGGATACCAGTCATCCGCAATTCGTCCGGAGACAGCCGGAACCGCAAAGGCACCGGCGGAATCACCGGCGATCAGCAGCTGATCCGGATGGGGGAAGAAGGATTTGCAGACCGTCAGCGCGGCCGTTACGTTTGCCTCGCCGTGGCAGTGAAGGATCTGCGGCTTGCCCTCCTCATCGGTGTACGGAACGTCCCGGTTTCCGACATGAAAGTCCCCTGTGGTATAGGGGATGACCAGAAAGTTCCAGTCGCGGAAGGGGTTGTGTGCGGAATCCGCCTCGGTGATGCCGATGTTGATGTTCATGATCTGCGTAAAGGGACGCAGATTATTCCAGTAATAGTTCGGCTCGCCGGCGGCAACCCGGGCACCGGTCACCGGCCTTGCGGCGGTAAAGTCGTTCCAGGCGACGCCGCCGCCCGAAAGGAAAATAACCAGATGGTCGGTGGCTCCTTTTTTAAGATAGCAGTGGAATTCAGAGCCGTCGCCGGAAATCGCATCCGGGAGGGGAATCTGGTACCAGACATGCGCAGAAGGTTCGCCGCTTAGGATGGGCGCCTCCTGGTGATGCTCGATCACCGTGCCAATGGAATTCTCGGCAAGGCTTCCCACATTGGCGGCAAGCTTTTCAGCGCGCTGGCGTACCTCCCGGCGACGGAGCTGCCGCTTTTCCTGCAGTCTCTCAGCCAGATCATGTTGATTTGAAGTCTCCATATCAGCCTCCTTTTGCGGCATTTTAGGAAAGACTGAACCACTTCCCGGCGGCATTTTTGAGATCCTTAAACCGGAAAATAACGACTGCAGCTCCCAGAATCAGCAGGAGGAACATGCTGACAACCGCCGGAATGGGAAAAGGATTCTTGCCGATGCCGATGGCGATCAGCTGCAAAAAGGACAGAACCACATTCCAGAACAGATACATGACATAGCTCTCCAGCGGGAGCCTTGACGAGTGACCGATAAAGGTTGTGGCTGCCGCGATTGCCAGAAAGGCGATGGGGAGGACCCAGGAAACGGACCAGCCGTGCATGCCGGTTTTAGCGTCCAGAATAACGGTTACCAGCATCACAAGATAAATCTGTACGACAATGGTCTTCATGAAATTGTTCCGGAACCAGGAAATGACCAGAAGGTCCGCCCAGGCCAGAAACGCCGAAAGGTTCAGGATGGTAATCCAGGGCTGGGGGCCGATCAGATATTTAACAAGTCCCATGGACAGCACCAGAATAACCAGCACAAAGGTGCAGATTCGGAAAAAGGTAAAATTGCTGACCTTCGGCCTCGCCAGAACCGGGAAGGGCTCGCCCTCCGGCTCACCCTGAAGCTTGCCCTGGCAAAGCGGGCAGCAGGCCTTATGGCCGCGGATCGATATTTTGCATTTCGGACAATACTGCATGAGGTTACAGCCTTTCTTTGATCTTTTTTAGTTCACCGGCATGGCATCGTAGTCATTCGTGGAAAGCTCCACAGACAAGCCCATGGCGGTCAGACGCCGATAGAAGCGGAGCATGACATCGTGATTGACATAACCGCCGGCAGAGCCGATGCAGAGCTTATCCTTGTAGGTGGCAATGGTCACCTGCGTAGCCGGCGCCGTCATGAAGGCGGCAAAGTGGTCGATGTAGTCCTCGATCTCCGGAGCCATGCGAATGCGCTCAAGGTTGGACAGCGTTGCGGTTACGCCGCTGTGGGCCCTGGAGAGGAAATAGGTGAGTCCCGGTTCCTTAATGAACAGCGGGAGAACCTTGACAATATAGTTGCCGACAATCTTCGTGTAGGAGTTCATCGTGGCAGCAACCTTGTCCGGCGTCAGCTGATCGCCGAAGGACTGCTTGACCTTGTCGATGATGCTCTCCAAGGAGCCGTCAAAATCTCTGGCATCGTATGTGATGTTAATCACGCCGAAGAAATTGCGTGCCGTATCCGAAGGGAAAAACTGGCGCAGATTCACCGGTACACTGATGACAACGGGACGCTTCCGATCCCGGACCGTCATGCCGTCAATAACGGCGGCGATGTAGATGGAGGTCAGAAGGATGCCAACCGTCGTCTTGTACTGATGCGCCATATCCACAAAGGCCTTGGCCGAAATAATACCCTCGACCAGATGGTTGCGCTGGTTGTCATCCATTTCGCCGTGAAGCTGATAGGCCTTCACGCTGGTCATCTGCTTGAGCTGGGAGCTCTTCATCTTCTGATAATAGTGTGCGAAGGCATCGGTTGTCTTCTCTGTGGAAGAGGAGCTGTCCGACGCGGCATCCGTGACGTCCACGTGGTGAGCCAGAGAAAGGTAGCGCGTGATCATCTTGCGGAAGAAGACGAAGGCGCCGGTTCCGTCGGCCAGTACATGGAACATCTCCAGATTGATCCGGGCGCCGTGGTAGGTGATTCGGTACAGGAGATTTCGAAGTCCCGGAAAATAAAGGGGCGCGAGCGGCGGCGCATTGTCCGGCGTGACAACGGCTGTCTCGTCCAGTCCGTCCAGATAGTACCAGAACAGGCCCTTCCGGAGTGCGCTGTTGAAATGCGGGAATTCGACCACGGTTTCCTCCAGTGCCTGCTGGAGCAGCACCGGATCGACATCCTCCTTCAGCTCACAGACAATGCGGAATACACGGGTATCGAAGCCGTGGGCTGAGCACGGGACGATGATGGCAGCGTTGTCCAGCTTGAACCATTTTCCGGTATTCCTGGAGACTGCTGTGGATGTTGCTTTTGATTGATTATATGGCTGTTGGTCATTTTTTGTTTTCATAAGAGACATGATACCATAGCGAAAGGGGAAACATGCTATCATTTATGAGAGTTTTCTACAGATTTAAAAAAGTGTCCAAGAGATAAGAGGAAAGGAAAAGCGACAGTGAAAAAATTACTATGCATCATGTGCGCAGCGGCATTGCTGCTAACAGGCTGCGGCCGAGATAATAAACTTCGGCTGGGCGTGGCAGGCTTGGGTGGTACCTACCGTGAATTCGGAGACGCCTATGTTAAGCTTATCGGAACGGATGATGAAGCCTATCAGATCGAGGTCAAGGAGACAGCCGGTTCGGCGGCCAGTTTACGGCTCCTTTCTCAGGGCTATATCCAGCTGACGCTGGCACAGGCGGATCTGACCGAGGAAGCGTGGAATGGAACAGATACGTTTGCAGATGCGAACCTGGAGCAGAAATATGGGGCTGTAGCGGCACTTTATACCGAGGCTTGCCAGGTGGTGGTGAGAGCCACAGACGGCATAAAGTCCATTGAAGATTTGCAGGGGAAAACGGTCAGCATCGGTGAAAGCGAATCCGGCTCGGAGAAAAATGCGATCGAGATTCTGCGTGCCTATGGCCTGGATGAAAACCTCGTAGAGACAGTAAATCTGAACTATACAGAGGCTGCAATGGGATTGAAAAATGGTGAGATTGATGCCTTTTTCCTTACATCAGGTGTAGAGACGACCGTGATCCGGGAGCTTTCCCAGCAGCTGGATATCGCACTGCTGCCGGTGGAGGGCAGCGCTGCCCAGCGATTAAAGAGCGTGGACGCATCCTATGTAACCTATGAGATTCCGGCAGGAACCTACAAGGGACAGGACGAGCCGGTATCTACCGTGGGCGTACAGGCGTTGCTGCTGGCAAGCGACAGTGTCCCTGAGGAAACAGTGGAGTACCTGACAAGGCTGCTCTATGAAAATAACCAGGCCCTTCAGCTTTCTATTCCCGTCGATCTGGCTGCAAACGAGGAAGAGGGGGTAAAGGGTGTTACGATTCCCTTTCATAAGGGTGCTGCGGCCTATTACGAGAGTAAGGGCATACAGGTGGAGACGAATTGATAAAGAAGGAAGAGGAGTTTACGGTTTATGAGTATTACACTGGATATGTATCAGACCATTGCCATGGCGGTGGTGGTTCTGATGCTGGGAGCATTCCTTCGTAAGCGTGTTAATTTTCTGGAGCGATTTTGCATACCGGCTCCTGTGGTAGGCGGTGTCTTATTTGCGATTCTGACCTGCATCCTTTATGAGACCGGCGCTGCAGAGATCTCCTTTGATGATACATTGAAGGAAGTATGCATGGTCCTTTTCTTTACATCGGTAGGATTCCAGGCGAATCTGAAGGTGCTAAAGAGCGGCGGAAAGGCCCTGATCGGCTTTTTGGGTCTGGTCATCATACTGATTATCGCACAGAATTTCCTGGCCGTGGGTCTTTCCGAAATTTTGCATATTGATGTGCTGGTGGGCATGTGCACCGGCTCCATACCCATGGTAGGCGGACATGGAACGGCCGGCGCCTTTGGCCCGGTGCTGGAGGACTTTGGTGTGACTGGTGCCACAACGGTATGCACGGCAGCCGCTACCTACGGACTGATTGCCGGCAGTATGATGGGCGGCCCTTTGGGACGTCACCTGATCGAAAAGAAGAATCTTCTGGCAACAGCCATTCCGGAGGATGACTCGCTGCTGGTGGAGGAGGAAAAAAAGCACACCCGCCACACCTCAATGTATCCGGCGGCGACCTTCCAGCTGATTTTGGCAATGGGCATAGGAACGATTGTTTCCTACCTGCTGTCGATGACGGGCATGACCTTCCCGATCTATATCGGTGCGATGATCGCAGCGGCCTTTATTCGCAATATCGGGGAGTATTCCGGGCACTTTACGATCTATATGGGCGAAATCAATGACCTCGGCGGCATCAGCCTGTCCTTGTTCCTGGGCATCGCCATGATCACTCTGAAGCTGTGGCAGCTGGCAGAGCTGGCATTGCCGCTCATCGTCCTGCTGGCAGGGCAGACCGTGCTGATGTTTATTTATGCATATTTTGTTATTTTTAATCTCATGGGCAGAGATTACGATGCAGCGGTGATCAGCGCAGGGGTCTGCGGCTTTGGAATGGGCGCAACACCCAATGCCATGGCCAATATGCAGGTTTTGTGCGATAAGTATGCGCCTTCCGTGAAGGCGTATCTTCTGATTCCGCTGGTGGGAAGTCTATTTGCGGATTTCCTGAACAGCCTGATCATTACGTTCTTTATCAATCTGCTGTGAGGCAAGAAAGGAAGATATGATTTCTGAAATACTTGAGGGGTTATTTAAAAAAGGGAAAGCTCACAAAATCAACAAGCCTGCGCATTACCAGGTGGAGAGCGAAAACCTGGCAGTGCCGGAGGTACATGTGGATCGCGGAGAGGAAGTACCGGCTGAGGAAAAAGAGGAGACGGAGGAAGGATCCATTACCTACGAAAATGTGGCTATACCCGAGATTCATGTTCATCATGAATGACGCTTTAATGAAACACATTTGGCTCTGAATAGTTACCATTTTTGGACGGTGCGGAGGAGCACTGGTACGTGGTAGAATGTACGGATAGGAAGGCGCCGTTGACCAAAGAGAAGGCGCCGAACATAATCAGTCGCTTAGGAGGATTTTAATATGAAGATTTATCAGGTTACGGATCCGGAATTTGCACCCTACGGCCGCGTGGTGGCGGGCGTCAATGTAGAGCCGATCGTTGAGGCACTGAAGGAGCATACACCGCTTCCGGAGGGAACGGATTATGTGGCAGAGGAGCCTGCACTTCAGAATCTGGAGGCTGCGAAGGCACTGGCACCGACCCTGTTCGGCGGCATTCCGACACAGTTCGGCTGGTGCAACGGGCACAATACGAAGCTTAACTGCGTAGAGTATCACCGCAGCAGCGAGTTTAATCTCGGTACGGAGGATTTCGTCCTGCTCCTCGGTCTTGAGAGCGATATCACTGCAGAGGGCAAGCTGGATACAGCCACCATCAAGGCGTTCAAGGTGCCGGCCGGCGTTATGGTAGAGGTGTACGCTACATCCCTTCACTATGCGCCCTGTCATACGGATGCAGCCAAGGGCTTTAAGGTTCTGGTTGCACTGCCGCAGGGCACCAACGTAGGAACCTGCGAGACAGCAGGGAAGAGCAGCGAGGACAAGCTTCTGCGCATGACCAACAAGTGGCTGATCGCGCATCCGGAATCCGCAGAGGCAAAGGACGGCGCATGGGTTGGCCTGGAAGGCGTCAACATCGATATCGCTGACAGCATCTGACATAGTTACGATATTGTGAAATTGCCTGCTAGCAGAGGCTTCACGTTGAAATGTGGCAGGTGATGAACAGATGTATTACGGTGAAAATCACCTGAAATACGCGGATGGCCGCAGAAAACAGTCTGGGGGTTCGGAATGGACTCTCAGACTGTTTTTTGGTAAATTTTCAGAGTCAAGCAAATTTGTATAAAATGGGCTCTGAAGAGAGAGGAGAACGGTATGAAGAAGAAACCATCTTTGAAAGGCATAGCACTGCTTTTTATCATATGTGCGGTCTTTGCCGTGGGCTATATTGCTTACAATGCTAATTCGAAAAAGCCCGCAGAGGAGGAGACCGCTGCACAGACGCATGAAATTGCAGAGGAGGACGCTGCTGCAGGGGAGAACGCCGATGCAGAGAACGTCGTTCATGTCATTTTTGATACGGATATAGGGAATTGCACCGACGATCTGCTTGCTATGCAGGCGCTTTTTGCCCTGCAGGCAAAGGGGGAATGTCAGGTGGAGGCAGTGATGTCCAGCGCAGAAAATGAGGGCTGCCATATTTTCCTGGATCGCGCCATGCACTATTACAAAGCCGATGACATTCCGCTGGGCTTTGTAGAAGGGGAGAAGGATCTTTTTGAAATGATACCCTATTACAAGCTGGCAGATGAAATGAATGATGACGGAACGCCTCTTTTGGAGGGCACTGGCGTAGATATTTCCAGCCGCCCAACAGGATGGCAGTTATACAGGGAGACTCTGGCTAAGCTGCCGGATGATAGCGCAGTTATCATCTGCGTTGGGATGGCTACAAATATCGGCGATCTGCTGGACTCAGAACCGGATGACATTTCTCCGCTTTCCGGCCGGGAGCTGGTTAAGCAGAAGGTGAAGGCCCTTTATCTCATGGCAGGGTGCTTTGAGAAGGTAGAACTGCGTGACAAGCCCGGAGAATATCTGGAAACAGAATACAACGTATTGGGAGACATTCCGCTGGCGAAGGATATATTGGAGAACTGGCCGGAGGATCTGGTGCTGGTCCCTCTGGAGGCAGGTATGGATTTTCCCTGCATAAGCGACGATGTGCTAAGTGACTACGCGGACCAGCCGAATTCGCTTCTTTATCTGACTTACAGCCAGTGGAATGTGGAAGAGGCACCGGGGGATGTGGGGTCTTACTGGTGGGATCCTATTGTAGTGACGTATGCACTGAATCCTTCCGCTGCGCCTTATTTTGAAGATCCGGTACGAGGCCGCGTGACAGTAGCGGAGGACGGCAAGACCACATTTGAAGAGGAGGAAGATGGGAATACCATCGTGGTAGAGCCTCGAAAGGATGCACAGAAAGAACTGTATCAGGTACTGCGGTCCTATGCATCCTTCCAGCCTTAGAGTGTAAAAGTCATTCAGTCTGCGGCATCGCGGCTCTTCTCAAACTCCTTTGCCACCTCACCCAGGAGTCTGCGAATCTCCAGATGCTGCGGACAGACGCGTTCGCAGCCGCCGCACCCAATGCAGTCGCTGGCCTTTCCGTCGTTGACGGTCAGGACGTTGTTGTAATAGTAGTCCATATTCCAGTTGTTGAAGATCCGCTTCTTGTTCAGGCACGCGAACAGATCCGGAATCCGCAGGTGCTTTGGACAGTGATTCTCCTCCACGCAGTAGTGACAGGCCGTGCAGGGGATCATATCCAGAGAGCCGAAGACGCGCATGACGCCGGTAACGGCCTCCTGCTCGCGGGAGCTCAGCGGCTCAAAGTTCTCCATAAAGGACAGGTTGTCCTCGAGCTGCTGCATATTGCTCATACCGGACAGCACCATGCGCATGCCGGGGAAGCCGGCCGCAAAGCGGATGGCATAGCTGGCATTGGAGTAGTGCGTGCCCATTTCTGCATTCAGATCATCGTAAATCTTCTGCGCTTCCTGGGGGATATTCACGAGACTTCCGCCCTTTACCGGCTCCATTACGATCACGGGCTTCCCGTGCTTTCTCGCCACCTCATAAACGGCCTTGGATTCCACCGATGAATCCGCATAATCCAGGTAGTTGAACTGAATCTGCACAATCTCCACCTCTGGGAAATCCGTCAGAATCCGGTCGAGCATTTCCGGCTTGTCGTGGAACGAAAGACCTACGTGACGAACCTTTCCTTCCTTTTTCAGTGCAAATGCGGTTTCGTAGGCGTGACACTGCTTGTATTTATCATAGTTGGAGGCGCTCTGGGCGTGCATCAGGTAGAAGTCAAAATAATCCACCCCGCACCAGCGCAGCTGATTCTCAAAAAATGGCCGGATATCCTCCTCTTTCTCAAAAAAGCCGGAGGTCAGCTTGTTCGTCAGGATGTATTCCTCCCGCTTGTGCCGGCTTGTGAGAACCTCGCGAATCGCACACTCGGACCGCCCGTCCAGATACCCATGTGCGGTGTCAAAATAGTTAAACCCCTTCTGCAGAAACAGCTCGGTCATCTGCGAAAACTCCTCCAGATCAACCTCCCCGTCCTTCATCGGCAAACGCATGCAGCCAAAGCCAAATACCTTTTTCACTTCCGGAAACAGCTCTTCCATATAGCCCCCTTCCTTATGTACCAGAAACATCTGAATGTGAATAGTTTAGCACCTGGAGCGGACTCGAGGTCAATGTGAATTTGTCGAGAGGTTGCACATCTTATATGCCGCCTCCAGCAGGATGATGGTCATCAAGAGGAACACCAGCAGATAGAGCGGCATGAATCCGATTCCGATCCGCTGCTGCAGCTGGCCGAAAATCATCGGCATAAAGGTGCTGCCGACATAGGCCGATGCCATCTGGAGCCCGATGACGGCTGCGCTGTATTTTCTGCCGAAATTAGACGGCGCCATATGCTGGATGGCTGGATAAATCGGTCCCATCCCGGTTCCGATCAAGGCAAAGCCTCCTGCAGCCACCCAGTAATTCCCGGTCGGTATGAGCACCAGAATAATGCCGATGAATTCAATCGCTCCGCCAATGCGGATCAGCTGCTTGTCTCCTAGGCGGTTGGAAACAAATCCGGAGAGGAGTCTCCCGAACATAAGTCCGCCGAAGATCAGCGATCCAAACGCGGCGATTTGCTCATCGGGTATGCCCTCCTTTGTTCCTGCAAAATAGCTGGGCGTCCACAGAAAGCAGGTGGACTCGCCGGCACAATAGGCGAAAAAGGCAACCAGCGTCGGCAGGACGCCGGCGACCTTCAGCGTTTCCCGGATTCCGGCACTTCCTTCCTCGTCCTCTGCGGCTTCTGCACTTTTCTGCCTCCAGAGCGGCAAAGACAGAATCACCACGGCCAGAATTCCAATCTGCAGGAAGGCAGTCCATCGATAGCCTTCGTTCCATCTGGCGTATTTAAGCGCGAGGGACATAATGCACGGACTGATTACGGCGCCTACACCATAGAAGCAGTGCAGAAAATTCATGACGGAGCCGGAATAATGGCTGGCAACGTAATGATTGATCGCGGCATCGATGGCTCCGGCTCCCAGGCCGTACGGCACGGCAAAAAGAAACAGCATCCAGTACTGCGTGCAGAAGGAAAATCCGAGCAGTCCCAGAATGGTCAGCCCGATGGACACAACACAGATCCACTTCGTGTGAATCCGGCTGATCATGCGCGGACTGAGCAAGGCAGAGATTATGGTCATGAAGGAGATGGTCATCGATACAAATCCTGCATAGGATGACGGGACGCCGAAGGCCAGCTGCATCCTGGGCCAGCCGGAGCCCAGAAGCGAATCCGGAAGGCCGAGGCTGATGAAGATCAGGTAAATTACCATTAATAAGAGAGAAGACATAGTGAGATACTCCTGCAGCTGATGCATACATTCGTAAACCGGGTTGTCGTCCTATTTACACATGTATGCTAATCCGTCCAATGTCTGCGCGAGCAAGCTACACATTCACGCAGCCGCTGTTCGTGATTTTGACAGTAACAGATACATTTTCGCACAGAAATCTTAAACGCATCAAGTGAAAAGCAACGCTGCGGGCATAATCAATAAAACCTAAGAATGTGGACACAAGACCACATATAAAGATATGGACAAAGTGCGGGGGGGGGGTAAAATTTCGGCATAAGTTACAAAATAAATGCACAAACAAAATTAACTGGACTGGGAACCATATATACAAAATGTGTAAAAGGTGAAAACAAAGGTTACAAGAAAAGAAGTTGCTGAGCAGGCGGGCGTATCGGTATCCGTTGTCTCCAGAGCATTGAACAACAGCGGATATGTTGACAAGGAAAAAAGGCAGAAGATCCTGGCTATAGCAGAGGAGCTGGGATATGTACCGAATCCGGTTGCCATGTCCCTGCAGCAGAAGCGGACAAGACAGATTATTTTCTACTGCAAGGATCTGACGAATGCATTCAACATGGACATGTACTTTGGAATGCTGGAGGCCGCAAGAGAACAAGACTATGTTGTTCTGATTAATGGGGATATGGAGTTCGGCAACATAAAAGGGATGATTACAGACGGAATCATTCTTCAAAACGAATTCTTTGCAGCGGAGTACGTTTCGGTCTACGGAAAGAATTATCGTTTGCCGGTTGTGAGTGCGAGCTTTGGGAGCGCGCAGAGAATGGCGGCTGCAGTTCCGATGGTGGAGTGGGACTTATACGAGAGCATGGAGCTCGCAATTTCTTATTTGAGAAAATGCGGACATAAGAAAATCGCCTACGCTTCTGCGTATCCGTTCAACCACAGCGATGGAAGGACAAATGTCTGGAAGTCTGCAATGGAATTGACTCTTGGGAACAGAATACAGGATTTTTTTATCTGCGAGCCACAAGATCAGGAACAGGATGAGCTTTCGGACGCAGAACGAACCATTCGAAGAGTCATACAAAATGAACGCTTTCTTGAAAAGGGAAAGGCAGCAGGAGAGGTTTTTCTTGAAAGAGATCTGGATGCAAGTGCAGTGATTTGCTTTAACGACGAATTTGCGATCGGATTTGTTTCTCATCTGGAGGCAGAAGGGAAGAAAATTCCGGAGGATATTTCCATATTGAGCTTCGACGGAACCATTCGCCGAAAGACCATGACACCGGAGATTACCAGCATCACACCGAATCCCAAGGAAATGGGAGAAAATCTAGCCAGGCTGTTGATGGATCGCATTGACGGAAAGAAGATTCGGTATTGTTCAAAACAAAGCATACAGGTTGCAGAAGGCGCCTCTGTAAAAACTGTATGAGTTGAAAGCGTGTCGAATGAGATCGGCATAACAAAGGAGGGTGTATTTGATATGAAAGCAAAAAGGATATTGGCTTTAGCGGCAGCATCAGCAATGTCGGTATCTCTGCTGGCTGGATGCGGCGGAGATTCCGGATCTTCCGATACAACAGCATCTGCAGCATCAGAGAGCAGCAGTGCGGATACATCAGGAACAACGCAGGCATCCGGGGAACTGGTGGAGGTTGATTCCAGCATTTCTGCAGATATTGTGGTAGGCGGATGGCCGTCCGGCGATGATGCATTTGAAGCCGCAATGGCAGGCTTCAATGAAAAATATCCGAACATCAATGTAGAGCTTCAGTTTACGGATACGACCGCACACCACCAGAATCTGCAGACATCACTGGCTGCAGGGTCCGGCGCGCCGGATGTGGCAATGGTTGAGGGTGCATATGTGGCGCAGTACCGGAACTCTACGGCACTTGCGGATCTGAATCAGTACGGAGCTCAGAATCTGGCCAATGATTTCGTATCCTTTAAGTGGGATCAGTGCGTTTCGGATGACGGAACGGCAATGCGGCTGATTCCCTGGGATGTTGGACCGACGACGTTGTTCTACCGGACGGATATCTTTGAACAGGCAGGACTTCCGACGGATCCGGCGGAGGTAGATGAGCTTCTGAGCACCTGGGACGGCGTGCTGAAGGCGGCAGAAGCGGTTCATGCACTGGACGGCAACCACTGGTTTATTGCGGATGGCTCTTACCTGTATCAGCTCTTGTTCCAGAACAGAGATTACTACAACGAAAATCTGGAGCTCCAGGTGGAGAGAGACGGAGATATTGACTGCCTGAACACGATCATCAAGATGCGTGAGGAAGGCCTCGATATGAACGTGGATATGTGGTCCACAGAGGCGTACGCAGCATATGCCGATGGCTCCATTGCCTGCGTACCGAACGGATGCTGGTTCGGCGGCTTCCTGAAAAAGGATATCGATCCGGATGGAGCCGGACACTGGGCAGTGGCAAATCTTCCCGCTGGAATTGGCGCAAAGAACTGGGGCGGATCGTTCCTGGTAATTCCGGAGCAGAGCCAGAACAAGGACGCAGCGTGGGCATTTGTTTCCTATATGCTTGCAACGGTAGATGGGCAGAATGCGATGTTTGAGGCTGTGGATTACTTCCCGGCATATACACCTGCATATGACGATACATCCCTTTATTCCTATGAAGATCCGTATTTTGGCGGACAGAAGACAAGAGAGCTTTGGGCAACGCTTGCAAAGGAGCTTACGCCGGTATACACCACACAGATGGATGTTACCGCAGAAGGTCAGATCTTCACGTCGGTTAACCAGGGACTTCAGGAAGGAAAGAGTGCAGAGGAGATCCGTGATCTCTTTGCACAGAATGTGGAGACTGCTACGAAGGAACTGAAGGAGCAGCAGATTCAGACTCTGAAGGATGCCGGCGTCTGGAACGGAAACTAACAGAAGAAAAGGCTGTTAAAAACAGCAAAGATCGTCCTCGCGGAGGCTGGGCATACAGCCCGGTCTCCGTTTTTTAAATCAGGAGGGAAGAACGGATGGGCATAAAAAGAATCTGGAAAGAATACAAGGTGGCGTACGTATATATCGCGCCGTTCTTTATCCTTTTTGCAATCTTTGGGTTATTCCCGATTGCATATGGCTTTTATCTCAGCTTTTTCCGGTGGGACGGCCTCTCGTCCATGCACTTTATCGGATTGGAAAACTACATCAACATCTTCAAAGACGTCCTGTTCTGGAAGGCGTTGAAAAACACGCTTGTCATTGGAATCATTGCACATATTCCGATTCTGCTGGGCGGCCTGACATTGGCTTTTATTTTGAATTCCAAGCTTGTAAAGGGTGAGAATATCTTTAAGACCATTTATTTTATGCCGATGGTCACGAGTTCAGTTGCAATATCGATCGTCTTTCAGATGATGTTCGGCAACAACTACGGCGTTATCAACTGGTTTGTGACATTGCTGGGCGGTGAAAAAATAAACTGGCTCGGCGGAGACGGGTCTCTTATCAAGGTAGCTGTCATTATCATGTTCGCCTGGAAGTGGATTGGCTGGAACATGGTTATATATCTGGCCGGCATGCAGGGAATTAACAATGACATCTATGAGGCGGCACAGATTGATGGCGCCAGCCAGACACAGATTCTGTTCCGGATCTGCATTCCTCTTTTGAAGCCGATTATTATTTTCACGGTTATTCAGTCGACAATCGGAATGTTCAACCTGTTCACCGAGCCATTCATTCTGACAGGACAGAACTGGCAGGGCGGTGTGAACAACGGCGGTTTAACGCTAATGACCTACCTGCTGTCAAAGGCACCGCAGGGCGGAAACCTGTACGGCTATGCATCAGCTGTTGCCTACATCATCACAATTATGATCGTTATTATCTCCACCTGTGTGAATAAGGCAACCGAGGACAAAAAGGATCCGGATCTGATTGCAGACCGGGCGGTTCAGCATCAGCGGAAGGAAATGCGCAAGGAAGCCAGACTGGCTAAGAAAGGGGGAAGATAACCATGAGATTACTCCTGATAATAGCAGCAATTGCGATTGCGCTGATTTTAATAGCCAGATTTGCACCGAAGGGGAAAACCATCGCGCTGTATGCGGTATTGATCATCGTTGCGATCATTATGCTCTTTCCGTTTTACGATATGTTTGTAATGTCAACGAGAACAACACAGGAGATTTATACCTTCCCGCCGTATTTGACCTTCGGCAGCAACCTGCAAACAAACTTCATCAACATGAATGATGCCATTGATTTCCTGCGGGCATTCAAGAACAGCTGCATCATATCGTTTTCTTATGTAGCACTGGTTCTATTCTTCTGCTCAATTGCTGGGTATGCGTTCGCTGTATACAACTTCCCGGGACGATCGGTTTTGTTCGCAATACTTTTGGGGACAATGATGATCCCGTCTACAGCAGGAATCATTCCCTGGTATATCATGATGAGTAAGTTCCATTGGGTAGATACCATGCGAGCACTGATCATTCCAAACTGTGCAAATGCGTTTGGTATTTACTGGATGCGTCAGTATTGTAAAAATAACGTTCCGGCCTCCCTGGTAGAGGCGGCCAGAATTGATGGCTGCTCCGAATGGACCGTGTTTTTCAGAATCGTTGCTCCGATCTTGCTGCCGGCATATGCGTCGCTTGGTATTATGAACTTTGTAAATGTCTGGAATGACTTTATGCAGCCGATGATGATTCTAAAGAGTCCGAAGCTGCAGACCCTGCCCTTGATGCTGCGGTCGATGGTGAGTGACAGAGGAACCGATTATGGAGCAATGATGCTGGCAAGTACCTGTGCGGTACTGCCGCTGCTCGTGGCCTTCCTGTGTGCGTCCAAGTATTTTATGTCCGGACTGACAGCAGGAGCGGTAAAGGAATAAAAGAAAGGGGAAACAAACAATGAGCTATCTTTTGAATGGCGATCGTATCATCATGGGAACGGATTATTATCCGGAGCATTGGGACAGCAGCATGTGGGCCGGAGACCTTGACCGGATGCTGAAAACCGGAATTGAGGTAATCCGTATTGCGGAGTTTTCCTGGAATAAGTTCGAGCCCAAAGAGGGCGAGTATACATGGGAATTCTTTGATACATTCCTGGATCTTTGCAAAGAGAAGGGGATGAAGGTGATTTTCTGCACGCCCACGGCAACACCGCCGGCCTGGATGACGGATAAGTATCCGGAGGTTTTGAATGCGAGACAGGACGGTGTGCTTTACCGGCACGGAGCCAGAAGGCATTACAATTACAACTCGCATATCTACCAGCGGTTCACGAGAAATCTGGTAGAACGCATGGGAGAGCACTATGCAGGGCACCCGGCGATCATTGGCTGGCAGCTGGATAATGAGATCAACTGCGAGATGAATGAATTTTATTCAGAAAGCGACACGCTGGCATTCCGCGAATTTTTGAAGGCCAAATACGGGACCATCGAAAATCTGAATTCTGCCTGGGGAACAGCCTTCTGGAACCAGACCTATACGGCCTGGGGCGAGGTATATGTGCCGCGGACAACCTTGAGCAACAGCACCAATCCTCATGAGGTGCTGGATTATAAGCGGTTTGTTTCGGACAGTGCGTGCCGCTGGGCCAAGCTTCAGAGCGATATTCTGCGCAAATACTTGAAGCCGGGAGATTTTATTACAACAAACGGATTGTTCGGCGATCTGGATAATCACCGTATGACGGAAGAAAGTCTGGATTTCATGACCTACGATTCCTATCCGAACATGGCGTATGGCTTGAACTCACATTTCATTGAAAAGAATGAGCTCAAGGATCGCATGTGGAGCATGAACCTGGACGAGGTTCGCTCACTGCATGGTATCTATGGCATCATGGAGCAGCAGTCCGGCGCAAACGGATGGAACACGGCAATGGAGGCGCCGACACCCAGACCAGGACAGATTACGTTGTGGACCATGCAGAGCATCGCACACGGTGCGGATTATATCAGCTATTTCCGCTGGAGAACCTGCACGATGGGCACGGAAATATACTGGCATGGCATTCTGGATTACAGCAGCCGTGAAAATCGCCGAATCCGGGAGATTGCAGATATTCACGAGAAGTTCAAGCAGATTTCGGAGCTCGCAGGGGCTCAGTACGAGGCGAAGGTCGGCATTCTGGAAACATACGACAATAAATTTGATGCAGAATTGGATGTATGGCATGGCGCAGTGGAGAATGCGAGCAGAATGGGCTTGTATACAGCGTCTCAGATGACACATACACCGGTGGATTTTGTGTATCTGCGTGAGAATACAACGGCAGAGGAACTGAAAAAGTATTCCGTACTGTTCTATCCGCATGCGGTGATTCTGGATAATAAGCAGGTGGAAGTGCTCAAGGAGTACGTGGAGCAGGGCGGAACGCTGGTATTCGGCTGCCGGGCAGGATTGAAAAAAGCCAGCGGGCAAATTGTACAGGAGGAGCTCCCCGGACTGGCAGCCAAGCTGGCCGGCACAGAGGTTGCAGAGTTTACACTGGTGGCAGGAGAAGAAGCGCCAATCTATGTGGACTGGGATGGCGATCAGCTGGAGGCAGCCGTCTTTAACGACGAGCTGGCACCGTATGCCGGAACTAAAATACTGGGAACTTATTCCAACAGCTATTATCAGGGAGTTCCCGCACTGACGGAGCACACCGTTGGGAAGGGACGCGTTCTGTATTTTGGCGGAGCCTTTACGAGAGATACTGCGGAGACCTTTTTCCGCAAGCTGAAGGTGCTCGCTCCGTATGCGGATCAGCTGGAGCTTCCGGAGGAATGCGAGCTGTCCGTGCGTGAAAAGGATGGCGTGCGCTATATGTTTATCCTGAATTACAGCAGAGAGGAAAAGTCGATTCAGATCAAAAAACCGATGAAAAATCTGTATACAGGAGAAACACTGCAGGGCGAAAAGGTGCTTGCAGGATATGAGACGCTGGTTGTAAAGGCATAGTGGTAAATGATGAATGACCTCCATGCGATTTAATGTTAGAGAAAGGAATCGTATGGAGGCCATTTTAACGGTTCAGGCTGCCTGTGATTGCAATGGCAGCGCTCCAGATTTATTACACCAATCTAAATTCGGCAAATGCAGACACAGCACTGGAGTTTCCTATCATGACACGGAAGAGCCCGGGCTCCCAGCCATAGGTGCCGTCCGCGCGCGTGAAGGCGAGCATATCCGGAGTGATGTCAAACGAGACGGTTTGCTTCTCACCGGGCTGCAGGGTGACTTTCTGAATGCCTTTGAGCTCCTTTACCGGACGAACAACGCTGGCAGTGACGTCCTGCAGAT
>CAVGIV010000017.1:0-40786 GCA_963629395.1 Paludibacteraceae bacterium
GAGGCCGTGCGGCAGATTCTCGAGAGAGAGGGAATCTCGCTTGGGAAGTGATCTCTCCAAATTCTAACCCCATATTCATACAGCGGCAGCTTTGCTTTGCATAGGCAAAACAAGGCTGCCGCTTTGTTTATATCTGATTTATCTGGAGCGGCTGCTGCTGTATGGTGTAGAATAGCCGTGTCCGCCTGCCATTTCGCACCTTGGCCGACTGCCAATTTTCATCGTGAATTTGCCTGCAGACGGTTGGTGCGAATGCCGCATGAGCAAAAGGAAGGCAGTAAAAAACAGCTGCTGAGAAAGAGGAATACACATGCAGAATTATTCGGGAGAAGAGGGACTGCAGTACCATCTGCAGATTCGAAGAGGAGATGTCGGCAGATATGTAATTTTGCCGGGGGATCCCAAACGGTGCGCGAAGATTGCATCCTATCTGGAGGATGCGGAGTTTGTTGCGGACAACCGGGAGTTCATAACATACACGGGGAAGCTGGAAGGCGAAAGGGTGTCGGTCACGTCCACAGGGATAGGCGGACCGTCAGCATCCATTGCCATGGAAGAGCTGGCGAACTGCGGAGCGGATACCTTCATCCGCATAGGAACGTGCGGCGGCATGGCCCTGGATGTGCAGGGCGGTGATATTGTGGTGGCAACGGGTGCCATTCGGGCAGAGGGAACCTCCAGAGAATACGCGCCGATTGCGTTCCCGGCGGTTGCGGATCTTACTGTGGCGAGTGCGCTGGTGCAGGCGGCGAAGAACCTTGGGAAAACCTATCATGCCGGTGTGGTACAGAGCAAGGATTCCTTCTACGGCCAGCACGATCCGGAGACCATGCCGGTGGCCGGCAAGCTCCTGGAGAACTGGGACGCATGGATGAAGCTGGGCTGCAAGGCTTCGGAGATGGAGTCGGCAGCGCTGTTTATTGTGGCGAGTACACGCGGCGTGCGTGCCGGAGCGGATTTTCTGGTCATGGGCAACCAGGAGCGTGTAAAGCGCGGCATGGAGAACCACATTGTGCATGACGTGGATGGAGCCGTTCAGGTGGCGGTTGAGGCCATGCGGATTCTGATCCGTGAGGATCGGAAGAAAGCGGGGGAAACGCTTGAGTAATAATAATTTCGTGTCGGCCGGCAGTGACAGGGCGGCTATTCCGGTGAGTACAGAAGGAAAGGGGAAAGCGGCCGCAGCGTTTCGCACGGCGCTTCCCCAGACAATCCCGGTGCTGGCCGGGTATGTTTTCCTGGGGATTACCTACGGCATATTGATGGTAACCAGCGGCTTTCCGATCATATATCCGGTTCTGACGGCGATCATTGTGTACACCGGCTCCATGGAGTTCCTGCTGGTATCCATTCTGATGTCCTCCTTCCATCCGATGGCGTGCTTTGCAACGGCACTGATGGTGGGTGCAAGGCACCTGTTTTACGGAATCTCAATGCTGGACCGCTACAAGGGAACCGGTTGGAAGAAATTCTATCTGATCTACGCAACAACCGATGAAACCTTTGCAGTGAATTACTCGGCGGCTGTTCCGGAGAATGTGGACCGGGGGTGGTTTTATTTTGGGGTATCGCTGCTGGATCAGCTGTACTGGATTGCCGGTACGGCACTCGGCGCAGTCTTTGGCTCGCTGATCACCTTTAATACCAGCGGGCTGGATTTTGTCATGACGGCGATGTTCGTGACCATCTTCATGAACCAGTGGCTGAAGGATACGGCGCAGGGACACATCAGTGCCGGCATTGGAATTGCAGGCTCGCTTATCTGCCTTCTGTTATTCGGACCGGAGCACTTCATCATTCCGGCAATGCTGACGATTCTGGCCGCCCTGACGCTTCTGCGGCCGCTGTTCGAGCACCGGGAAAAGGAGAGCGTGCATGAGTGAAATGACACTGCTTCAGCAGGCTGTGACCATCGGAGCTGCCGTAGCTGCGACGCTTCTGACAAGATACCTTCCGTACATTCTCTTCCCGGCGGGAAAGAAGACGCCGGACTATATCACCTACCTCGGCAAATACCTTGCACCGGCTGTGTTCGGACTTCTGATCGTTTACTGCCTCCGGAACGTGTCCTTCGCGCCGGGCGGGACCTTCGGGATCCCGGAGGGAGTTGCCGTTGCTGTAACGGCCGGAAGCTTTCTGTGGAAAAAGAATATGATGCTTTCCATGGCGGCGGGGACGATTTTATATATGATACTGATACAGGCCGTGTTTGTCTGAATAGTTACGTCTGAATTTAAAGAGGGGTTTATGATACATTTCCTGCAGGAAATCCATAGGGGGTACCGCGCCTCGCTGCGCAAATACCTTTTATCCTGGACCATGCTGAATGTAGCTGTGGTCAATCTGCTCTTTGCGGGGGCCAACGGATTGCTGCGTATTCGTATTAACCGCGTAGGGCTGGCCAATCCGGATATGCTGGACGAACGCTACTGGAGGGCACAGATGCTGCTGTCTGCGGTGCAGGTCGTGATGATTGCCTGCCTGTTCGGATTTTCCTACTGGACGCTTCTGCGGGACTATCGAAGGCTGATTGCCGAGGGCAAGGCTGACGCGGGCCTTCATTCCCTTCGTCAAAGAGCGATGAATGCCGCAGATCAGAAAAATAATGCCCAGCCAGGTGCCACCGTTCTTTCGGGCCGTACGATTCTGCAGCTGATGCAGCTGTGGGCGGTTATTCTGGTCGGCGTGAAGGTGGTGGATGTGATCTTTACAGACATTTACCGCAGCTTCATCGCAGATCTTTTCCAGCTGTTTAATCTGGCTGATTCGAAGTCCATGGCGATGTTCCGAAACCTGTATAACAATACGCATGCGTTTAAATACGTCGGAATGCTGATTGCGATATCTCTTGGAATTTTCATCACCGGCATCTTTTTGTCCGATCGGATTCTGAAGATTGCGGCCATCTGCCTGATGATCCTCTTCATTGCGTCTGCGACCTTCATGCAGATGGGGACCTACACGTTTCTTAGCTGGAGCGTTGCCATTGTCTGGTCCTCTGTCATCCTGCAGATTCTGCAGACGCTGGGGCTCCTGAGCTTTTCGCTGTATCTGAGTATGCGGTATCAGGGGATCTGAAACAGCTCAGCAAGCGACGGGTCCTGGCGGAGGTGTCTGGTTCGGGGACGCCACGCTGACTTCGTCAGCTACGAGATGGCCTTGCGGCCACTCGGCCAAAAACGCTCCCCTGCGGCCTAGCGGTGCTAAGCTCGCATAAGACGCTCGCAAGCACCGAGGTCCTCGGAAGGCCCCGAACCCAGACATCCATCCGCCACCCTGTCGCTTGTCCGGCATAACATCGAAAGTAACTGTACAGATCTTTGGAAACCGCTTCCAATTTGCGGTGGCATAGTGTACTGTATTAATAGAACTAGTACAGACAACACGTTGAAATAAAGGAGAATAGAGATGAAGAATAAAGGCAGAAAAGATCAAAGACACGTATCTGCAAGACTGACGGCCATCATTGCCTCTGCGGCACTGGCACTTAGCATGGCGGGGTGCGCGTCCACTGCAGAGTCGTCCGCAGAGACAGCATCGACACAGACCGGCTGGACAGGCTTGGCGGAAGGAAACTCCGCGCAGACGGAGGATACAGTTGGGGCAGCAGGAAGCGCTTCATCGGAGGCAAATGCGGCAGACGCTTCCTCTGACGCGGCCGCACAGTCCGGTGCCACATATACCGAGGCTGATGCGGATGATCCCTATACCGCGCTGTATTCTGAGAACACGAATACCGTGCTTCAGACGCAGAAGAGCACGGATGATTCGATGTATGATACCGGATCGGCAACCGCGACCTGCAGCCTGAAGCTGGATGGACTTCAGGTGAAGGACTCCGGATACGATGCTCTGAACACAGCGCTGAAGGCCGATACCGATGAGGCAAGCGAGCTTGCGAAGGAGAGCGCGGCAGGAATGTTCATGGACATGGGAGACGATGACTCAACGGATACATCCTCGGAATCGGAGACGATGGAGTACGCACTGGAGAGTACGATCATCCTCAAGCGTGCGGATACAAAGCTTATCAGCTACCTTCGCTGCAATTATGAGCAGTTCGGCGGCGCACATCCGATGACAACCTTTAACGGACGCAACTATGATGCACAGACCGGAGAGGCTCTTTCGCTGAAGGATGTGACGACCGATTATGACGGTGTGTATCAGTACGTGCTGGCAGAGCTGCAGCAGAGATACCAGAACAGCGATGAAACCGGTGCCATGTATTTTGACGATTATGAAACGACCGTAGGAGAATACTTCTACGGAGCAAACGGAGCACCGGCTGCGGATTCCCAGGGCCAGACAGAGGATGGCGAGAGCTATTCATCGGTCAACTGGTATCTGACGGATGATGCGGTGGTCGTTATTTTCGACATCTATTCCATCGCACCGTATGCGGCAGGGGCATCGATTGTTTCAGTGCCTGTCTCATCCGGACTGCTTGACAGTTCGTTTTTTTCATGAAGTTCAATAACGGTAACTATTCGGAACGAAGGGGACACGGAGAAGCTTTGTGTTCCCTTCCGTTGTTTCAGGGGGAGGTAACACTTCATGCGTATCTTTCACTTGTCCGATCTGCATATTGGTCTGAAGCTGCTAAACCGCGATCTCCGGCAGGATCAGGAGTATATTCTGCATGAGATTACAGAGCTTGCGGCAGTAAGGAAGCCGGATGCTGTCGTGATTGCAGGGGATATCTATGACAAGGCGGTGCCGTCGGCAGAGGCTGCGGAGGTATTCGACCATTTCGTGTCGGAGCTGGTGCGTGCCGTGCCGGAGGCGGAGCTGATGATGATCAGCGGCAACCACGACAGCGGCAGCAGGGTCAATGTGTTCCGAAGTGTACTGCAGCGCCAGCACATTCATATGATCGGACTTCCGCCGCAGAGACCGGAGGAACGGATTGAGAGGGTGACGCTGGAGGATGCCTACGGAAAGGTGCATTTCTACCTCCTGCCGTTCGTAAAGCCGTCCATGGTGCGGGAGATTACAGGATCCGATGAGAACGGGAATGCCCTGTCGTATGATGCGGCGATTCATCGTCTTCTGGCCAGGGAGCATGTGGGAGAAGCGGAGGATGCCGGCGAACGGAATGTCCTGGTGAGCCACCAGTTCTATCTGCCAAAGGGTCAGGACCCGGCACAGGCGGAGCGCATGGATTCGGAGGTGCGTACGGTGGGCAACATCGATGTGGTGTATGCCGATGCCCTGGAGCCCTTTGATTATGCGGCACTGGGGCATATCCATAAGCCGATGAAGGTGGGCTGTGAGCAGTACCGCTACTGCGGCACACCCATTGCGGCATCGGTCAGTGAGGCCGGGCAGCAGAAGGCGGTTCTGGAGGTAGAGCTGGGGGCAAAGGGCGAGCTTACCGTAACACCGCTTCCTTTGCGGCCGCTCCATGAGGTTCAGGTTGTGGAGGGAACCCTGGAGGAGGTTTTGCAGCAGGCCTCGGAGAATTATGTGACAGCAATCCTGACGGATCGTGTGGACCTGGATGTGCTGGACATGCAGGACCGGCTGCGCGCAGCCTTCCCGAATCTCCTGGAGGTTCGCAGAAAGACCGTGCGAGGGGCGGATTATCAGTCACTCCCGCCGCTGCAGAATGAGCTGGGGACTTATGAGCTCTGCATGGAATTCTTAAAGGACCTGGATGAAGAGGAACAGGCGCTTTTGCAGGATGTCATTCACAGTGTACAGGAGAGCGGCGTATGAGACCGATACGACTGACGATGCAGGCCTTTGGCTCTTATGGGAAGAAGACGGAAATTGATTTCACAGTTCCGGTTCAGAACCTGTTTCTGATCACCGGAGATACCGGTGCGGGCAAAACAACGATTTTCGATGCCATTGTCTTTGCCCTTTATGGGGAAGCCAGCTCCGGGATGAATAAAAAGGACGGAGCAGAGCTCCAGAGCCAGTTCTGCAGTCTGGACACAGAGCCGTGGGTGGAGCTTTCGTTCTCGGAGGAGCGGCGCGGCCGGAAAGAGGAATACACCGTTCGGAGATCCCCGAGGCACCTTCGCCCACTTAAACGCGGCAGCGGCACCAAGGAGGAGGGAGAGCGCGTATCCTTGTTCCTGCCGGACGGACGGGAGTTTTCCTCCAACCAGAAGGAGACCGACGAGAAAATCGAAGAGCTTGTCGGCCTTTCCAAGACGCAGTTCATGCAGGTTGCCATGATCGCACAGGGTGAGTTCATGGAGCTTCTGCGGGCCGATTCCAACCGGAAGAAGGAAATATTCCGGAAGCTGTTCGGGACGGAGCGCTTTCAGAATATAGTGGATGAGCTGGCGTCGCGCCGGAAGGAGAAGCTCACAGAAATCGGACGGATCCGAACGGTGTGTCAGACGGAAGCGGCGCACATTGCCGTGCCTGTGCGACAGGACGGCCAGGAGAAAGAAGAAAACGAACAGGAACTCCTGCAGGTTCGTGACCGGATTCTATCCTCGGACAAGCTAAGTGTTACGGACATGGAGCGCCTTCTTGTCCTGCTGCAGAAGGTGTGCGGCCATCTGCAGGAGGAGGAGACCAAGGCGGCAGCGGATTATCGCGAGGCTGCAATAAAGCGCGATGCGAAGCGGGATGCGCTTACTGCGGCAAAGGCGCTGCTGGCAGGCTATGAGCAGCTGGAGAAGGCACAAAGAGACCTGGCAGCCTGCGAAGAGTCGCGAGAGGAAATGGAGTCGCTTGCCGGAACGCTTACAAGGCTGCAGGCGGCGGGGGAGGTGCAGTCAAGATATCTGCGTCTGCAGGATGTATGCCTGCAGCTGGAAAAGGGTAAAGAAAATCAGAAGAAGCTGAAGGCCATTCTGCCCGAGATTGAGGAACGGACCGTGAAGGGGCAGCTCCTGGAGGAGAAGGCCTCGCGGCAAAAGGAGCTCCTTCTGGCGTTGAAGACACAGGCAGAGGCGGCGGTCCTCCAGGAGAAGGACTGTGCGAAAAAAAGGAAGGAAGCAGAGCGTCTTCAGAGGGAATATCTGGAAGCCAGCAGTCAGTATCAGAAGGCGCGTACGGCATCGGAGCAGCTGCAAAAGGCATTTCTGGATGGGCAGGCCGGTATTTTGGCCAGAATATTAAAGCCGGGGGAGCCTTGCCCGGTGTGCGGTTCTCTGGAGCACCCGGCGCCGTGTCAGCTGCTGCCGGAGCATGCTGAGCTGACCAGGGAAAAGGTTGAAGAGGCAGCGCAGGCAGCTCTTTCCTGGAATCAGAAGCAGGAAAAGGCGGCAGCGGCAGCAGCGGCGGCCGTGCAGCTGGCAGAGGAGCTGTCGGAGGCGCTGGAGGCGTCAAGGGAGGCGCTGCAGGAGAAGCTTGTCGGGGAAGGACTTTTAGAGAGGGACGAAGCCCCAAAGCTGCAAACAGCCAAAGAGCTCGGACTGCTGGTGTCGGAAAAGGAAGCGGAGGCGGAGCAAACGCTTCAGGAGGTAAAGAGCGGACTTCTCACACTGCAGAAAAAGGCAAGTGAATACAAGGCGCAGCTGGAGAATCTGGAGGAAGTGGTTCCTCAGCTGGAGGAGAGCCGGCAGGCAAGACAAGCGGAATATGAAAAGGCGCAGCGTGAATCCGGGATCTCTGAAGCAGAGAGAGAGCAGCTGGCGCAAACCTATTCGAAGGCAGACGCTGAGAAGCTGCAGAAAAGGCTGGATACATGGAGGAGCTGTCTTGCCAGATCGGAAGGCGCAAGGGAGGGCGCACTCAAAACCATCGGGGATCGCCCTAAACCGGAGATAGCGCTCCTGGAGAGAGAAGCAGAGGATTCTCAGAAGCGCATGCAGCTGGAGAAGGAACGGCTGGATGATCTGCAAAAGGCACGGCAGACCGATCAGAACGTTTGGGAGGCATTGGCACCCCAGATGGAGGAGCGGGCGCAGAGAATGCAGGAGTACGGAAGGCTGGATGGTCTGTGCAACCGTCTCGGCGGAAAGGTGAAGGGAGCGCGCATGGACATCGAAACCTTTGTTCAGCGCTATTACCTGGAACGAATTCTGCGGGCGGCCAATCGCCGCTTTCAGGAGATGTCGGCGGGGCAGTTTGCACTTCGGATGGTGAGCGCAGAGCAGGCAGGCGAGGGCAAAAACCGCGGCCTGGATCTCATGGTATATTCCGAAGTGACGGGCAAGGAACGGGAAATACGGACGCTCTCCGGAGGAGAATCCTTCATGGCAGCACTGTCGCTGGCGCTGGGCATGGCGGATCAGATTCAGGAAGCGTCTGCATCCATTCATCTGGAGATGATGTTCATCGACGAGGGCTTTGGCTCCCTGGACGATCATGCAAGAAGCCAGGCTGTACGGGTGCTGGAGCAGATGGCGGGAGGGTCCCGCCTTGTGGGCATCATTTCGCATGTGACAGAGCTCAAGCAGGAGCTGGAGGATCAGCTGATTGTGACCAGGGACGAGGAAGGAAGCCACGTCCGCTGGCAGATCAGCTGATCTGCAAAAAGAAAAAATCCGCGTATGCAGACAAAATGCATACGCGGATTTTTCCTTTCATTTGATCCTAATATGGCCGATACACTCCTGCCTGTCAGCGCCGGTCCGGGTACGGATCATCCAGCGCTCTGGCAGCATGAAAATCTCCTCTTGCAGCCAGACCGAACTGCAGCAGCGCCCAGCCGATACCGGCGGCGCCGTCGTACATACCGATGTTGGCAGTCACCTGATTCTGCGCGACGTAGGCAAAGGCCTGATTCCAGAGGGTGCCGACCTGTCCGTCTTCTGCCTGGAAGCGCTGACCCTGGCCAAGGAGAACACGCGCTGCACGGCGGGCCCAGTCATAGTACTGCTCGTCGCCCTCGGCGGCCCATTTTCCGAGGAAGGTGTTGACCATGCCGGCGGTTCCGCAGCACAGGCACAGAATATACCAGTAGCCGTTGGAGTGGAGCTCCGGCGCACCGGTTTGAATGATGCCGTTTAAGAGCTTTTCCTCCCAGAGCTTTGCCTCAGGATCCCGGGTGACGGAGTAGAGCTCATGATAAAAACGCGCGGTTCCGACCGGCCCGTGGCAATAGCTAAGATAATAGACATCCGGTTTGGTGGGTAGGCCGTGCGGCAGGAGCGCGGCGGTTTGCTCATCATTTTGAAGTGCAACCGCTTTTACGAAGTCGTGGATGCCGTCAACAGCATCCAGAAAGGCCTTGTCGCCGCTCGCCTCGTACAGGCGCAGCAGCAAAAAGCCGATGCCGCAGGCACCCATGGGGAAATTGGGATCAATGTATTCCTCGCCGGCGCCAAAATAGGTCGGATCGACGCCGAGATAATACCGTCCGCCTCCGGCATAGGCACGCGCCTTGTTCAGATAGCGGCGTCCGGCCTGCAGGGCAAAAGCGGTCCAATCCGGACGCTGAAATTCTTTTCCGAGCCGCAGCAGCAGGAGCAGCACGCTTCCGTCGCCGACAACGCCCGGATAGGAGCTCCAGAAAAAGCCCTCGCCGTCCGGAGACGCTTGTGCATCACGAATGGCGGCCTCTGCGATTTCACAAATCACCCGCTTGTATTCTTCATTTCCTGTCAGCTCATACAGCTCATCCAGAAAAACGGCAACGCCGCCATAGCCGGTGGTAAAGGCGTATTTGGAGAAGCACTTTGCCAGCTCACGCTGGTTATCCCAGCGCCAGATGATGTAGCGCGCCGCCTCCTTCGCATCCGCAAGGTAGTCATCCTTTCCGACGGCGCGGTACAGCTCCAGAAGGTAGTGCGCGATGCCTGCACTGCCGGCGTACATGCAGATTTCATCATAGTAGTTGGTCAGATAGGTCTTCGCATCCTCCAAGGACCATACCAGTCCGTGCTCAGTTTCCCGCCGGCGTGTGTTGATGTAGACAACCGCCTTTTCGGCTTCATCGATGTAGTCCTCGGCGGTGGGAGTACGGAACACGTCGCGGAAGATGGATTCTTTCATTTTTGTCATAGCGCATATTCTCCTGTTTTTCTACTGTAAGTGCTTGGATTATAACGCACGATCCGTGTCTATGATACCAGCAGTTGTCAATTAATTCCACCATAACATATTGATTTAGTATGGATTAGGTGCTATAGTAAGCCATCGCAACGATATGTACAATCCGGAGGAAGGGATTATGACGAACAAACAGACAGTAACGAACACGCAGGCGGACGCCGGGCAGCAGGAACGGTATGCACAGACCTATCTTGGGAAGCTCGGGGCTGTCCTGCCGCTGCTGGTAATGATTGGCAGCATGGTTGTAATGGTAGGCTTTGGTTATCGTTCCACCAGGAATTTCTGGGCAGCAGGATTTTTTGCCCTGGTAGCAGGCTTTCTTGTGTATAAGGACAAGAAGGAGTTCACCAATGCAGTGACAGCAGGACTGCAGGATCATATTATGGCCTTTATGGTGGCCTGCTTCCTGATGGCCGGTGTCATGTCCAAAATACTCGCAGCCTCCCATCTTGTGGATGCGCTGTTGTATCTGCTCTCCCGGGCAAGTCTGCCGATTGGGCTTGTGCCGGCGGTGTGCTTTCTGATCGCAACGGTGCTCTCAACCTCTACGGGAAGTGCTGCTACGGCGATCAACGCAACCGGTCCGATTCTCCTGCCGCTGGCAGTCGGAATGGGGTGCGATGTGAATCTGGTCTGCGGTGCCATTCTGGCCGGCGGATGCTTTGGCGATAATCTGGCTCCGATCTCCGATACGACGATTGCATCCTCTCTGACGCAGGAGGTGGACACCATGAAGGTGGTTCGCTCCAGACTGAAATATTCCTTGATTGCCGGTGCCATCGCAGTTGTATGCTATGGGATTGTCGGGATGGCATCGAGCTCCGGCGCGGTAACGAGTGCTGCAGATGTGAATGGGGACTATCTGTCCAGCCTGGCCTTTTTGCTGGTTCCTGCGCTTGCCATTATTCTGATGCTGCGGAAGGAGAGCGTATTCACGGCACTCCTCACCAGTGAGCTTGTAGGAATTATTATGCTGTTTCTTTATGGCTACACGGATATGGCAGGACTGATCAATGCGGACGATGGACTGTTGCCGTCTGCCTTTAACGGGATGGTGGGTTCGATTGTATTTTTGTTCTTTATCTTCATCATGGTTAGCCTGATCAGCCACGCAGGTGTGCTGGATATGATCCTGAACGTAATGAAAAAGCATGCCGGTTCCGATCGCAGCGCTGAGATTGCAGCGGGCGCGATGGTCAGCATTGTCTCGGTCGCCATCAGCAGCGGCACCTCTGCCATCACATTCTGCGGCCCGATTATTCGTAAATTCCTGCGGCCGTTTCGAATTGACAGAGCTCGGTGCGCCAACATTCTGGACGGGCTTGGATGCGGCGTCGGCTATCTGGTTCCGACCAACCCGGCCTGCCTGAATCTGGTCGCCATTGCGCTGGCGGCGGGCGTTGTCGGAGAAAACTACAGCTCTGTTTCGTTTGTGGCATTTAATTTTCACTCCATCGCACTGGCGGTTGTCTTCTGGATTGCTATTCTGACAGGATGGGGAAGGAAGCATGAGACGGAGGAGGAGCTTCTGGCGGATGGTGTGAGCCTGGAGTAATGAGTCAAAGCTCGAGCTTGCTCGAAACCTTGGCGAATGGACTCTGAATAGTTGCCTGTATTTTTGTAGAAGGAAGAAAGGAAGTCAGCCGTGTCAGCAGAGAGAGTAAGGGATTATTTGAAGGAGAAGGGACTCGAGGATCACATTACGGTTCATCAGGAGACCATTGACACCGTGGAGCACGCCGCCCTTCGCATCGGCTGCACGGAGGCGGAGATTGCCAAAACGCTGTCCTTTGTGGTGGAGGACAAGCCGGTTCTGATTGTGATGGCCGGAGATGTGCGGGTGAACAGCTCCAAATTCAAGGCGCAGTTTCATACAAAGCCGCATATGATTCCCAGGGACCTGGTAAATGAGCTCATCGGTCATGAGCCGGGCGGCGTCTGCCCGTTTGCGGTGAATGCTGGTGTGCCGATCTGGCTGGATGAATCGATGAAGCGCTTTGAAGTGGTTCACCCGGCAGGAGGCTCCTCCTTTACGTCGGTTGCGCTGACACTGAATGAGCTGGAGCACGCTGTGGACGCAGCCGGCTGGTGCGATGTAACCGTGCCGATGCAGTGACTTTTGTGTGAACCCGTCCTGTCTGACATCTGATATAATTATCAGCCACTAGTTGCAGCGCATCTGGAGATGGAGTACTCTGATCATAGATTCGTCATTCACTAACAAGAGGAGGGTATTGCTATGACAGATGTCAGCATCATTCTCAATGAAGCGGAAATGAGCACAGCGTCCAAAGTGTTTACAGCAGTGCTTGCGATTCTGCTCATCGTAGCGTATTGGAAGATCTTTCAGAAGGCGGGGGAGCCGGGGTGGAAATCAATTATCCCGCTGTACAGCTCCTATACGATGTATAAGATGGTTTTCAGCAGCGGCTGGTTCTTTTTGCTGGAGCTGATACCGGTGGTTGGGTTTATCATTCGGATTGTGCGGCTGAGCAGACTCTCACGAGCGTTCGGTCATGGCATAGGCTTTACACTGGGACTGATCTTCCTCCCGAACATTTTTGCATTGATTCTGGGCTTTAACCAGGATGAGTTTCACGCAGAGAATGTGAAGTGAAACGGATAGAAGAATAGTTACGAAGAATTATGGATAATGCAGCACGGCATCCTCCGGGACATCGGGGGATGCCGTGCTGCATTATCAAGAGGGAAAAGGGAGTGGCAAAAGCTCTTTAATGTGGATATACTAGCATTGATACATTTTTTAGACTCACTATGGAAACGTCATGAGACCTAGGAAAAACGTTAGCTTAAGAACAATTGCAGATGCTGCCGGCGTCAGCGTAGTCAGCGTCTCGAATGCGTTGTCCGGACGGGCCGGGGTGAGCCCGGAGCTGCGCAAAACCATTTGCGACATGGCAGCGGAAATGGGATATCAGCATAAACCAGAGGAGCGTGCTGCAGAGCCAATGGTATCCAGAAGGATCGCCATTTTGACCAATCGTTCCTCGATGCGTACCGGCGGGAAGTGGGCACAGTATACAGCGGCAGCGGAACGGATCCTCAAGGAGAGCGGCAGCACGGTCAGTATTGATCGGATGCTGAGCGAAACAGAAGGAATCCTGCTGGTGGGCGTGTGGAGCACAGAGGATATTGTCCGGCTAAGGGACCAGTACGCGCTGCCTTTTGCCGTGATCGGAAGCTGGAATATTTATATTCCGGGAGACTATATTGTGTCGGATGCATACCATGGCATTTTTGATGCCGTTGACCGCCTGTACCGGGAAGGTGAGCCGCGCCCCGGCATGGTGATTTGTGATCCGGAGAAGGAGCTGCGCGACTACGAATACGGCCTGTGGTGCGGTTTATCGGAGTTTTATGAGATGCCGGTTGACGAGCGCCGGAATGTATTTCATTCCGCGCGGGAGGCACAGGAGGCGGAATGCGAGACGTTTTTTGTCTTTTCAGAAGAGGATGCCGCCTTTCTGGAGGGAAAGGGAAAACGGGTCATTGGCTGCCGGGAGGATGCGGGAACGCAGGAAAGTGTCCTTCCGGACAAAGAGGGAATGGCACAGGAAGCCATCCGCGTTCTGATGCGCCGGATCAGTCAGCGCGATGAGGCGGAGGGAGTACGGTATGTTCAGGAAATCTGTCAGGTTAAGTGATATTGCGGAACAAGCCGGTGTCAGCACAGTGACCGTGTCGAATGCGCTGGCAGGCAGAAAGGGCGTCAGCGAGGAGCTGCGCAGCAGGATCTTTGAGACTGCAAGAGAGTGCGGCTACGATTTATCTCGCTATGAACGCAAAAAGAAGCAGCAGGAGACCATCGGAATTCTGGTGTCAAGCAGATATATCCGGGTGGGGCTGTCCTTCTACTGGGAAATGTATCAGAAGGTGGCATTCTGCCTCTCGCAAAACGGCATGTATTCCACACTTGAAATTCTGTCGGAAGAGGAAGAAGATGCGGATAAGCCGGCGATGCCGCGCTGTCTGGAATCCGGAAAGGCAGATCAGCTGATTGTCATCGGCAAGCTGCATAAGCCGTATCTGGACCGGCTGATGCAGAAGGCACAGGACCGGACCGTTTTGCTGGATTTCCGCGATCCGGATTACAACTGCAGCGCAGTGCTGTCCAACAATTGCACCGGGATGTACCGCGCAACGCAGTACCTGATTGATCATGGGCACCGTGCCATTGGATTTTTGGGGACACCGCAGACCTCCCGCAACATTCGGGACCGATTTTATGGCTACATGAAGTGTATGGATGATAATGCGCTGCCGGTTCATCCGGAATGGATTATCGCTGACCGCAATCCGGAGAACGAGAATGAAACAGGCGTAAGCCTTCCCGAAACGCTGCCGACGGCCTTTGCCTGCAGCAGTGACTTCGGAGCGGCAATCCTGATGGAGGGACTGCTGGCAAGGGGAATTTGTGTGCCGGAGGACCTTTCGCTGGCATCCTATGATGATTACATGGGCGGAGATACGCTGCGGCAGAACCTGACCACATTCCATGTGGATATGGAACGTATGGCAGAAAACGCTGTGCAAATGCTACAGCAGGGGAATTCGCAGCAGCAAAGGACGAGAGCCATCTATGTGGACAGCATTTTGGTGGAACGGGAGAGCGTCCGGCAAACGGAAGAAATTGTGTAACTATTCAGCCCCCATCTCGATTTTCCTTCGGAAAACCTCGATGTGGCTGGCCAGAGGCGCTTCGCGCCTTGGCCGCCTGCCAATTTCAATCGTGAATTTGCCTGCAAGCAGAGGGTTCACGTTGAAATATGGCAGGTGCTGAACAGATACGAAATTGTGCAGCCGCAGGCAAATTGCGGTATAGAGAGATAGCTATGTCAAAGAGTGTTACGCTGGAGGACATTGCCGCAAAGGTGGGAGTCAGTATTGTGACTGTGTCCAAGGCACTGAGCGGTCAGAAGGGAGTCGGAGAGAACACCAGGGATCTGATTTGCAAGGCAGCAAAGGAGATGGGGTACCTCCGCAATAAAGATGTGGACGGCGCCGGATTGGATTATACGATTGGCGTTGTGACAGCGGCCCGTTATCTTACGGATCGTATGTCCATGTATTGGACGCTGTATCGGGATCTTTCCATGCTTTTGTCCGGAAAAGGGTGCTTTTGCCTTTTGGAGATTGTTTCAGAGGAGGCAGAGCAAGCAGGCGACTTACCCGGCCTTTTGACGGAGAAGCATCTGGACGGGCTGTTCATTCTTGGATCCATGGAGCGCGCATATACGCAGCAGCTGGAGGCGGCAGCAGATATTGCGGTGTCCTTTATTGATACAGTTTCTCCGTCAGATGCTTATGACTGCGTTGTATCCAATAATTTTCGCGGCAGCTACCAGATGGTGGAGCACCTGCTGAATCTGGGGCACCGGCGCATTGGCTTTGTCGGAACACTTCTTACTACAGACAGTATTGACGACCGCTATCTTGGCGGCATGAAGGCACTCATGGAGCGCGGACTCTCGTACGAGCCGGGATGGATTGTCAATGACCGAGATCCGGTGACCGGGGAGCTGTATGAGAGCGGATTGACGCTGCCGCAGCGGGAAATGCCTACGGCCTTTTTCTGCAGCAGTGATCGGAGCGGACAGCTGCTGCTGCGGGAGCTCGGACGGATGAATCTGAGCGTTCCGGAGGATATCTCTTTGGTTGGATTTGACAATTATGAGGAGATCGGCCGCGGAGAGCCATTTCTGACAACCTACGATATTAACCGCAAGGAAATGGTTGCGCAGGCGACCAGACAGATGCTGCGCCGGATCGGCGGAAAGGAAAGCCGCCAGGGTGTTATATTGGTGCAGGGACGATGCGTGCTGCGCGGCAGCGCAAGGCAAATCGGAGAGTCTGTGCCGTATGGCCGGAAGAAATCGGCGCGGCCGAGGCGCGAAGTGCCTTTGGCCGACCAAATCGAGGTTTTCTGAAGGAAAATCGAGATGGGGGGCTGAATAGTTACAATAATTTGATTATAATGAAGGGGTGTCCATTCTTTAGAGAAAGGAGGCCCCTTTGTTGTGAGAAGAAAAGAAAGAAAAATGAACCGGATAAGGATTGCCTTGCTGGGAACCTTTATGCTGGCGCTGACAGGATGCAGCTCCATGAAATTCCTGGCGTCCGGCAAGGAATTCCGGAAGATCTGCGAGGATAACGGCCTCCAGGTGCAGGATACGGCAGAGACGGTGAAGACGGCAGGAGGCTACAGGAATCTGTCCGATGCCTATATTGCAACCACTGAGGATGGATTGGTTTCCGTTTGCTATGTGCGGTTCACGGATCAGAAGGAGGCGCAGGGCTATTATGACTCTGTGGCTGATCAGATGGACGGCAGCGAGTATACAGGCCCCAATTATCAGGCAGAGGTAGAAGTTGTGGAGGATACCTGTAGAGAAATCTATATGGAATCCGGCCGGATTATCTACGCGGAGGGGGATGCCTCGACAATTGGTGCCATTGAGAAGCAGCTCATAGGGACCTGGACGCAGGACCCTGTCAAAAAAACGGTTGCCCCGGCCAGGTGAGGTCACGTAACAAATGAATCACAAGGTAAAGCTGACAGATCAGTTCTGGAGGAATTATCAAAAGCTGGTCAGGAAGGAAATGATTCCCTATCAGTGGGCGGTTTTAAGTGACGCCATTGACATCAACATTGAGCGGGAACGAAACGATGATTCCATTCCGAATGCCAAGAGCCACGCGGTAGAGAATTTCCGAATCGCTGCAGGGCGTGCAGAGGGGGAGCATTATGGATGGGTCTTCCAGGACAGCGATGTGTATAAATGGCTGGAGGCTGTCGCTTATTCGCTGAACAACGAACCGGATGAGCAGCTCCAGAGTCTTGCTGATGATGTGGTGGATCTGATCGCAGCAGCGCAGGAGCCGGACGGCTATCTGGATACGTATTTTACCATTAAGGCACCGGAGCGGCGCTATAAACGACTGCGGGAGAGCCATGAGCTATACTGCGCAGGACATTTCATGGAGGCGGCGGTTGCCTATCATGCCGCAACCGGGAACGAAAAGGTGCTGCAGACGGCCGTAAAGCTGGCGGACTGTATTGACCGCAGCTTTGGACCGGAGGACGGCAAGATCCACGGAAGCGATGGCCATGAAGAGGTTGAGATCGGACTCGTTCGTCTATATGAGGCGACGGGTGAGCCGCGCTACCTGAAGCTCGCCGACTATTTTATTGAGATTCGCGGAAAGGACCCGGAATTTTTTGCCAAGCAGGTGGCAACGGAAGGAAACAAGGAGCCGGTGATCGTCGGAATGGACGCATTGCCGCCTTCCTACTACCAGGCAGATGTTCCGCCGGTGGAGCGGACAACGGCAGATGGACATGCGGTGCGTGTGGTCTATCTGTGCACGGGCATGGCCGCCATTGCAGCGAGAACGGGCAACGAGAAGATGCTGGCTGCATGCCGCCGTCTGTGGCGCAACATCGTTGATAAACGGATGTATATTACGGGCGGCATTGGCTCTACCTATCGGGGAGAGGCATTTACACTGGATTACGATCTGCCCAACGATACGATGTATTGTGAAACCTGTGCTTCTATCGGGCTTGTGTTTTTTGCACGGCAGATGCTGCTGTGTGATCCCTGCGGGGAATACGCAGATGTAATGGAGCGTGCGCTATACAACACCGTCCTGGCCGGAATGGCACTGGATGGCAAGCATTTCTTCTATGTCAATCCTCTGGAGACGGATCCGCTCAAGTCGAAGATGGATCCGAACAAGAGCCATGTGAAGTGCGTTCGTCCGGCGTGGCTTGGCTGTGCCTGCTGCCCGCCGAATCTGGCAAGGCTTTTAACCTCGATTGAGGATTATATTTACACGGTGAAGCAGGACACCGTGCTGGTGAACCTGTTCATGGAGTCCTCCGTGACCGTTGGAGGCAGGAGCGTTTCGCTGAGCGCGGACTATCCCAAGGACGGAAGGATCACCATTCAGATCAGCGAGGGAAGCGAAGAGGACATTAAACGCATTGGCGTGCGTATCCCCGGCTGGGCAGAGAGTTATACGGCTTCTGTTAACGGAAATCCGTGCGCTCAGCTGCCGGAGGACGGCTATCTTTATCTGGAGCCTGGAACAGGAGCGCTTGAGATCACATTGGAGCTCCCGATGGAGATTCAGCGGTGGAGAGCAAATCCTTTGGTGTCGGAGGATATCGGGAAGGTGGCTGTTGCCAGAGGACCGGTTGTGTATTGCCTTGAGGCAGCGGATAACGGCGAGCATCTTCACCTTCTGTCGCAGGATCCGAAGGCAGAGCTGGAGTATGTGCAGAGTCAGATCCTGGGCGGGATTGGCGTCATAACCGGGATGGGAACGCGGAAAATGCTGCCGAAGCAGAAAGCTCCACTGTATCAAAGAGGGCTTGGCTACGAGATTCAGCCGCAGAAGCTTACGTATATCCCGTACTACGCATGGGCAAACCGCGGGGAATCGGAGATGAGCGTCTGGATTCGCGAGGAAACGATGTAGAGTAGATGCCGGGACTTCAAGGGACATACCTTGAAGTCCCGGCTTTTGTATATGCCCGGCACCTGTCCTATTTCAACGTGAACCCGGTGCCTACGGGTTCACGTTGAAATAGGACAGGTGCTGAACAGATACACAGAAACTAAAAAACCTGCATCAACAGGAGCTTCTAAAAAGAAGTACCGATTGATACAGGCTTTGCCGAAGTGGGACGGACGGGGCTCGAACCCGTGACCTCTCGCGTGTGAGGCGAACGCTCTCCCGGCTGAGCTACCGTCCCATTCTCGTTAGCACAATACTGCGCGTCAACAAAAGCTATTATATACCAATCTTTCTGAAATGCATATACCTTTTTGTGGCGAAACCACAACAACTGTACTAAAATGAGCAGTACAGTGAGTAAGACAAATGCTGAAATGGAATGGAAGAAACGTATGAAGAATAGATTTTTAGCAGGTATTCTGGCTGTCTGCATGGCAGGAACCCTGGCCGCCTGCGGAGGCAGTGACAGTGAGGGCGTTGTGGCCCACGGCTTTGAGCAGATCCCGGAGGGTGCATATCCGGAGGATCTTGGACAGGGGGCGGTTCAGGAGGCAGAGGCTGAGCCGGAAGAGGAAACGACGGCGTATGTCCTTCCGGATGATATGTATTACAGTGAGCTGACGGGGGAACCCATCAGCAAGGATATTCAGGAGCAGCGGCCCATTGCCATCATGATCGACAACGATTCCCGTGCACTTCCGCACTTTGGGATTTCAGACTGTGATGTGATGTATGAGCTGATGAATTCCACGGCCAATGATCGAATCACACGTCTGATGTGTCTTTTTAAGGACTGGGGAGCGATTGAAAAAGCCGGCAGCATTCGATCCATTCGCCCGACCAATATTTTGCTGGGACAGGAATGGGATGCGGTTTTGTGCCATGACGGCGGTCCGTATTATATTGATGAATATCTTGGACGGTATCCGTATCACTTTTCCGGAACATTTTCCCGCGTGGACAACGGGAAGGCAACGGAGTTCACGGAATTCTGTCTCTCCGGCGATCTGGATAAGAATTTCTCGAACTCCAGCTTTTCCAGAAGCTACGATGACCGCAAGCAGAGCGGGGATCATTTCCAGTTTGCGGAATATCAGGGAGACCCGATTACGTTTGCAGACGCCTCAGACGCAGTGGATGCAACGGCGATCAGCCTGCCCTTCAATAATACCAAGTCGCAGCTTAAATATAACGAGGAGACGCAGACCTACGATTATTATGAATTCGGAGCAATCTGTCAGGATGGCGGAAACGGAGCAACGGTAACCTTTAAAAATGTCTTGATTCAGGACTGCAGCTTCACGCAGTATGACGAGCATGGGTATCTCATTTACAATTGCATCCAGTCCGGACAGCCGGGCTATTACTGCACCAACGGAAAAGCCATTCCCATTACCTGGAGCAAGTCCAGTGAGGGCGGCATGACCAAGTATTACGATGCAAACGGAAACGAGATCACGTTGAACACAGGTAAGACCTATATTACGCTGGTTCCCAGTGATTCCTGGAGCTCTCTGACGCTCGGATAACGATAGAAAACAAAAGTATTCCCCTGACAGTAATTCATGTGCAAGGGATCGCAGCAGGCGATCCTTTGTGAGTTGCTGCCAGGGGATTTGTGTACGCTACTGATAGTTACGGAACTGTGTAATTGTCCGGCACTCATCTCGATTTTGATATTCGAAATGCATGATGGACAGGAACAGGAAGGTGCCGATGAAAAAAGGAAAAACAATCATTGCTGTTGTTATCATTCTGTTGGTGATGGCCGGACTTGGATACCTGACTCTTTATTTGTTTATTCCGATGCATTCATACAGGTCTGCGGAGGAGAAGCTAAGCGCCAACCAGTATGATGAGGCTGTTTTGGAATTTTCGGCTATTGCAGAGCAGTATGATCTTTCCGGAAAACTGGCGCAGCTGGGCGGATTTTCGGATGCGCAGAGCAGAATCCCCATGACACAGTATGAGAAGGGAATCTATTTGCGGGAGCAGGGGGACTGCGAAGAAGCTGTGCAGGTATTCCAGGAGCTTGGCGATTACAAAGACAGTGCGGACCAGGTTCAGAATACGAAGCTCGTGCAGGCGTCATCGATGATTGCGGATCAGGATTACAGCGGAGCGATTGCACTGCTGGAGGAGCTGGGCGATTATGACGGCGGGGAATACGGATCGGCCGGTGAGCTTCTGGACCAGGCGGTCTATGAACGCTCTTTGGCACTGCAGAGCATCGGGAAACTGACGGATGCGGAGGCTGGATTTGCCCAGACAGAGGCTTATAAGGATTCGTATGAGCAGCTGCAGAAGGTGCGATACAATATGGCACGCAACGCGCTCTTGACCTATGATTTTGAGACGGCCAAGGAGCTCTTTGCCAAGGTCGGGGACTATGAGGATGCCAAGGAAATTCTGGAGGTTCTGAATGCAGCGGTGGACCGCGTATATCGCTGCTCGTATACAGATATTACTGGAAAGAAGACGGACAGCATCGCTGTGTATCTGTGGGTGCATTCGGTGATTGTTCCCGGGAAGCTCGACGAAGGCGTTTCAGTGAAGATGCAGGAGTCCATCTGCGTCGGAGATCCGAGCAGTGCCTGGTTTGGTGCGGCCTCCTACGACTACACGCTGGAACAGGTAAGAGATGCGGATACATGGTACTTTACCTACTATGGCTCTGATACGGCAGACAGCAGCGGAGCGCTCCTTCTGGAGGCACAGTTTTCCGGGGATTATAAGACGCTGAAAACCAGGAAGGTTTATAAGGCAACCCGGGATGAGGAAGAACTGCGGGATGCGCAGGACGCCGAGGAGGAAGCCAAGGTGGCGGAGGCCGAGGACGATGCGTCGGATGAGACGCTGGAGCAGAGCGAAGAAGGCGACGAAGAGCAGGCAGACACATCCTCGAAGAATAAAGATTCCGAAGCGGAGGATACCTCATCGAAATCAGAAAAGACAAAAAATCGCGACGACGACCTTGCTGCGGTATCCTTGGATGAGTCAAGGACGTGGACAACGGTTACCAGACAGGAAACCATTGATGCAGTGAAGGAGGGATTCCGCAGACGCCTTCGCGTGCAGCTGGCTGAAAAGGGAAATATGGCCTTCTATAACGATACGGACGATGAACGGCTGCCGCATTACTGCAGCGTTTCCAATTGCCTTAAAAAGGGAACCTACGTTGTATCGGATGAAAGCGGGCGGCGCTATTACTGCACAGAGCATGAAGAGCAGTATAAGGAGGAAGAATAAAGAATGGAACAGGGAAGAAAGCCGGCGTTTCCGACAAAGGGGAGCATGCTTTGGTTCTTTCTGAAGGGAAGCCGCAGGTGGTTTGGTCTGAGCATTGCGGCGGCGTGCCTGACCTCTATGCTGGACCTTGTCAGTCCGAAGATTATCAGCTACACCGTGGACTGTGTCATTGATCCGTCATCATCCGGAACCGGAGGAAGCATTCAGATTCTGTTTGAAAAGCTGGGAGGAGCGGACTATTTGCGGGAGCACCTCTGGGTGATTGCAGGACTGGTTGTTATGACGGCACTGCTGGCGAATTTGCTGCGCTACTGCAATCGGCTGACGAACTCCATTGGCGCAGAAACCCTGGTAAAGCGTATGCGGGATCAGCTGTTTGCCCATATCGAGGCGTTGCCGTTTTCCTGGTACAGCCAGAATCATACGGGAGATATAATTCAGCGCTGCACGTCTGACGTGGAGACAATTAAGAACTTTGTGGCAGATCAGCTGACAAGCCTGTTTCGTATTGTGATTCTGATGACGCTGGCTCTGTATTCCATGGCACGTGTTCATGGGGGGCTGACAGCGGTTTCTGCAGCCTTCTTTCCGGTGATAGTGGGCTATTCATTTTTCTTCCATTCCAAAATCGGAGATGCCTTTCGCCATGCCGACGAGGAGGAGGGAAAGCTTTCCTCCATCGCACAGGAAAATCTGACGGGTGTTCGCGTGGTGCGGGCTTTCGGGCGGGAAAGCTATGAAAAGGAGCGATTTGAGACGCAGAACAGGAATTACACGGCCATGTGGATTCGGCTCATGCGTTTGCTCTCTGCGTTCTGGAGCTCGAGTGATCTGATATCCGGGCTGCAGGTGATGACGGTAACGGCAGCAGGTGCCGTGCTGTGCGTCAGAGGACAGCTTTCGGCAGGGCAGTACATCGCGTTTATTTACTACAATTCCATGCTGACATGGCCGGTTCGTTCGCTGGGAAGAGTGATTGCTGATTTATCAAAGGCAGGAATTTCGATCGACCGGATTCGATACATCATGAATGCGGAGACGGAGACGGATTCGAGGTCTGCTGCAAAACCGCCGATGAACCGGGATATTGTGTTTTCTCACGTCACATTTCGCTATGGACCGGACAGGAGGAAGGTACTGGACGATGTTTCCTTTACGATAAAGGCGGGATCCACCGTTGGCATTCTGGGCGGAACCGGCTCTGGGAAATCGACACTTATGTATCTTTTGGACCGGCTGTATGAGTTGCCCGAAGAGGGGGGCTCTATTACCATCGGCGGAACAGACATCCGAGATATGAATCGGTCATGGCTGCGGCAGCACATTGGAATGGTGCTGCAGGAGCCGTTCCTGTTCTCCAGGACGCTGGAGGAGAATATTGCCATTGCAAAGGAGACGCAGGAGGAGGCCGGAAGCCATGCACATCTGGAGGAGGTGCAGAAGGCGGCACGCATTGCCAGCTTGGACGGGGCGATTCGCCATTTTGCCAAGGGGTATGATACGTTCGTGGGAGAAAGAGGCGTTACGCTCTCCGGCGGACAGAAGCAGCGGACGGCCATTGCACAGATGCTGGTACGTGAGCCGGATATTATGGTGTTTGATGATTCTCTCTCGGCAGTGGATGCAAAAACAGACGGCCAGATTCGACAGGCACTGCAGACAAACAGCGGGGATGCGACGGTGCTGCTCATTGCACACCGTATTACTACGTTGATGCACGCGGATCAGATCATTGTCCTGGACAGAGGTAAAATTGCGCAGATAGGAACCCATGAAGAGCTCCTGGAGCAGGAGGGAATCTACCGGCGAATCTATGAGCTGCAGGTGCAGCAAAGTGAGATTGCCTGAAGGCAATTATTCAGCACCCATCTCGATTTTCCTTCGGAAAACCTCGATGTGGCTGGCCAGAGGCGCTTCGCGCCTTGGCCGCCTGCCAATTTCAATCGTGAATTTGCCTGCAAGCAGTCAATTCACGTTGAAATGTGGCAGGTGCTGAACAGATACACATGAAGTATAGGAGAAGACATATCCTATGGAATCACATGACGAAAAGAACATATCGCTTCCCTTCTGGGGGATTCCGCAGCTGTGGCCCTTTTTGCGGCCATATCGGAAGATTTTGCTTTTGAACATTGTGTTGGGCATATTGAGCTCATTGGCGGACTCTGTCTACCCGCTGTTCAACAGCTATGCGCTGAATCATTTTATTGCAGAGAATAACCTGGACGGGCTCTTGTACTTTGTGCTTGCCTACGGATGTATTCTGCTGCTGCAGGTTATTGACAATTTTGTCAGTACCTATCAGTGCGGGCGGATTGAGATGATGGTGGACCGGGACCTTAGAAATGCCGCGTTTCATCATTTGCAGACATTGTCTTTTTCATATTTTAACCAGAACAATGTAGGATACATTCACGCCAGGGTCATCAGTGATGCGGGGAAGATCGGAGAGCTGGTTGCCTGGCGGATGATGGATCTGGTCTGGCACGGCTCCTACATTGTGTGCGTGTTCTGCGTCATGCTGACAGTCAACGCACGACTGACTTTTTATTTGCTGGCGCTTCTGCCGGTGGCGGTGCTTTTTATCGTTTTTTTTCAGAAACGTCTTGTTCAGCTAAACCGGCGCATCCGTGAGATTAATTCAGCGATTACCGGGAATTACAATGAGGGAATTGCCGGTGCCAGAACCATCAAGACCATGGGCATTGAACAGCGTATGCAGAAGGATTTTGAGCTGGACACGGAGAAAATGAAACGAAGCTCTGTGCAAACAACGCACAATGCAGCGCTGTTCAACTCACTGATTACGTTTATGAGCGCCATGGCGCTTGCGCTGGTCCTGTGGAAGGGCGGGAAGATTACGATGGACGGCGTCATTATGCTGGGCACGCTGTCTGTTTTCATCTCGTATGCACTGAATATGATGGAGCCGATTCAGAACCTGGTCCAGACCATTTCTGCATTCATTGCCATTCAGGTGAACATTGAACGGCTTATGCGCCTTCTGCACACGAAGTCCGATGTGGCGGACGGACCCGAGGTGACAGCGCGATACGGAGATACCTTTCAGCCGAAGAAGGAGAATTGGGAGCCGCTCTTGGGGGATGTGGAATTTCGTGATGTTTCCTTCCGGTACCCGGACGGAGAGGAGCTGGTTCTGGAGCATTTCAATCTGAAGGTGCCGATGGGAACGAGTGTTGCCATTGTGGGCGAAACGGGGGCTGGCAAGTCGACGCTGGTTAATCTCGTCTGCCGGTTTTTCGAGCCGACGAAGGGGCAGGTTTTAATTGACGGAAGGGATGCCAGGGAACGCTCTCAGCTGTGGCTGCACAGCAGCATTGGATATGTCCTGCAGGCACCGCACCTGTTCTCCGGGACGGTGAGAGATAATCTGCGATATGGAAAGCCGGATGCTACGGATGAAGAAATCTGGGAGTCGCTGCGACTTGTCAGTGCCGATTACGTTGTTCAGAAAATGGAAAACGGCCTGGATGCAGAGGTTGGAGAAGGTGGCGATCTTCTCTCAACCGGTGAAAAGCAGCTTTTGTGCTTTGCACGGGCGCTGCTTGCGAATCCGCGGATTCTGGTTCTCGACGAAGCGACGGCTTCCATTGATACACTGACAGAGAAGCTGATTCAGGATGCTATTCAGACGGTCATTCGAGGCCGTACGTCCTTTGTGATAGCACACCGTCTTTCTACTGTGGTGGATGCGGATGTAATTCTTGTTGTTCGCGACGGAAAGATCGTGGAGCAGGGAACGCACAGTGAGCTCATGCGCAGCAAAGGGTATTACTACGAGCTTTATACCAGACAGTATGAGGATATGGCGGTGAATAGTTATCATCTGACATAGGCTGAATAGATCTTTTGATGGTCCATCACGGCGTTCATGGACGAGGAGGCCATACCGGTAACGCAGATATAGGGAACACCCTTGGATGAAATAAAATAGCTGACCGCGCAGTACTTGGACTGGTTGATGTAGCCTGTCTTGGCACCAAGAACAATTCCCGGCTTGCTAAGCGGCCCGATACGGGAAAGGAACAGGTTTTTCACCGTGATGCCCGAAGGATGGACCGAAGTAGGAATCGTAGTATATTGCGGCGTTGCAAGTACCGTCAGTGCCAGCTGATTGGCAGCTGCTGCATTCATGATGACAGCCATATCGTTGCAGGTTGTAAAATGCCCGGCATCGTACAGACCGACACAGTTGGTGAAGTTGGTGTTCTTAAGGCCAAGGCTGGCAGCCTTCTGGTTCATCAGCTGCACAAAGGCGTCGTCGGATCCGGCAACGTATCTGCCGAGCGCCAGCGCGGCATCCGCGCCGGACGGAAGAATGGTGCCCCAGAGAAGGTCCATTACAGTTACTGTTTCGCCTGCAGCAAAGCCAACCGAGCTGCAGTCATGGGCAATGCAGTAGTCCAGGATGTCCTGCGTTATGGTTACGGTGTCAGTGAGGTTTTTTACGTGCTCCGCGGCCACCAGAAGCGTCATGACCTTCGTCATGGATGCCGGGAACATGTAGGCGTCACCGTTCTTTTGGGCAACCACCTGGCCGGTGGAGCCATTGATGAGAATGGCAAAGGTGCTGCCGGCAACCGAATCGGAAATAAGCTGCGTAGACGCACTGCTCTGGTATACGGATTCGGCGGCATAAGATGGTATGGAGCAGCTGCCGGCGGCAGTGACAGACAATACAAGAGCAGCGGCAAGAGCTGCCGCTGCCCGTTTCATGCCTGTGGCGTGTAATTTTGAAATGGAAAAGTGCATGGGATCTCCTTGCGGTATAGTTCTGTGAAAACAGTTGGTTGTATCTTAGTATACCCCAAGTTCCCCAATAATCTCAGAAAAATTATCCCCAGACCTCTTCCGCGATTTCCTTTACCAGAGCAAGCTTCGCCCACTCTTCCTCCTCGGAGAGCTTATTGCCGATTTCACAGGAGGCAAATCCGCACTGCGGAGACAGGTACAGACGATCCAGATCGATATAATTGGCTGCCTCGCGGATTCTGGCAATAACCTTTTCCTTGTCCTCGAGAACAGGGGATTTGGTTGTAATCAGGCCGAGCACCACCTTTTTATCTCCGGTGATCTCCTTAAGAGGAGCAAAGCCGCCGGAACGCTCGTTGTCATATTCCAGATAGTAGGCATTTACGTGTTCTTTGGAAAACAGATAGCGCGCAATGCCGTCATATCCGCCGCTTGCAGCATAGGTTGAATGGAAGTTGCCGCGGCAGACATGGGTGTTGATCACAAGATCCTTCGGAGCCTTGTCAATTACTGCATTGTTAATGTCCAGATAGCGCTCGCGGATGACATCGATTCCGGCGTCATCTGTGCCGAAAAAGTCGTGGCGTCTGGGATCTACAAGAAGCCCCCAGGAGCAGTCGTCGAGCTGGAGATTGCGGCAGCCGGCATCATACAGATCCTGTATAAAATCCAGATAAGCTGCTATGATATCGGCCTCAAAGGCGGAGATGCTTTCATAAAATTCTGCAACATTAGCTCTTGCAAAGGGCATATCAAACTGCTCCAGGAACTGGGCAGGAGCCGGAATGGTCAGCTTTGCAACGGTGTCCTCATCCTCCTGGGCCTGAACAAATTTGAAATGATCAAGAAACGGATGCGTTCCCTTGTAGGCCACCTTTCCTGTCAGGAAGGTATCGTCAATCATGGCCGCTTCGCCCTGGAAGGGAAGACCTGTTTGGGTTGGCTTATGATCGATGCCGGAAAACCCCCACATAAAATCCAGATGCCAGGTGGCGCGGCGGAACTCTCCGTCGGTCAGGACGTGGTATCCTGCTTTTTTCTGCTTGGCAATCAGGTCCAGAATGCAGCGATCCTCCACTTCCTTCAGAGCCAGGGCGTCTATGGAGCCGGTTTCAAACTGACGTCTTGCTTTTTTTAGCTCATCCGGACGAAGAAAGCTGCCGACGAAATCATAACGAAAGGGTGTGTCAAGCGATTTACTCATGGGATTCATCCTCTTTTCATAGTCACATTGATGTTGGTTACTGTCGATGCGGGTTATTATAGAGGGGAAAATCGCTATTGGATAATATGCATAATCAGCAGTTTGCTATAGATACAATCTATAGCAAACTGCTTTTTGGGGGAAGCTGTTGCCTTGCAGGCAAATTCAGCCGTTCCCTAGTACGGACACGTAATCTGCATTACCTGCTCAATCATCTGATGAAGAAGCCGGGCCTGCTGCGTATCAGCAGCGCGGTAATAAACCTCCTTCCCCTCACGGTGACTGGTTACAAGGCCGCTGTTGCGAAGGGGACGCAGATGGTGGGAAACAGCAGGACTGGACATGTCCAGCATGGAGGCAAGATCCAGGACACATTCCTCGCAGTGACACAAAATCCAGAAAATGCGGACCCGGTTGGGGTCACCAAGCTGTTTAAAGACATCAGCAATGGCCTGAAAATCTTCAATGCGTGTGACTTCTTCCTTGATTTTCGGAACATTTACGGGTTCTCCGTGCGGATGGGGAAGTACGTAGGAATCCATATAGTTACCTCCAATACAATAGCTGCAGCTCCGCATGAAACTCCGGTGCGGAAGTGATTGACAAACGATTATAGCGAGGATTATACTGCAAATATAACGATTAAACAATTACTTAATCATTGAACGATTGATGAAGGGAGCAGATATGAAAAAGACCTACAAGATTGAGGTTGACTGTGCAAACTGTGCCAATCTGATGGAGGAAGAGACGAAGAAGACAGCGGGCGTTGCCAATGCGACGGTAAACTTCATGACACAGAAGATGATTGTTGAATTTGCCGAGGGCGCAGATACGAAGGCTGTGATGAATGATGTTCTGAAGGCGTGCAAGAAGGTAGAGCCTGATTGTGAGATCGAATTGTAGGTTACGAACTGTTTAGTTATGGACAATGGGTGAACGGATGTGTATAGGTCCCTGCTGTTCATGGTCAGACAGATGAAAGGGACGCTCCGAAGGCTGAGGCGGACGGAGCGTTTTATTTGCCCCAACGATTAAACAAATGCTTAATCGTTGGGGCGGAGCCGGGGAGAGATGGAATGAATAAAAAACAAAAGAAAATGCTGAAGCGAATCCTGCTGGCGGCAGTGATGCTGGTTGCGTGGAATTTACTGCCGGTGACAGGAATTGTGAGGCTGATACTGTATCTTGCAGCCTACCTCGTCATTGGATATGACATCCTGCAGAAGGCCGGGAAAGGAATTCGAAATCGCCGTATGTTTGATGAGAATTTCCTGATGGCGGTGGCGACGATCGGGGCATTTGCCCTGGCAATCTATGAGAGGAGCGGCGATTACAACGAAGCCATTGCGGTTATGCTTTTCTATCAGATCGGCGAACTGTTCCAGGGTTATGCGGTCGGGAAAAGCCGCAGAAATATCAGCGCGCTGATGGATATTCGTCCGGATTATGCAAATGTGGAGAATAACGGCACGCTGGAGAAGGTGGATCCGGATGAAGTGGCAACGGGCACAGTCATTGTTGTGCAGCCGGGAGAGAAGGTGCCGATTGACGGCGTCGTTCTGGAGGGAACCTCAACGTTGAACACCAGTGCATTGACGGGAGAAAGCCTGCCGAGGGATGTAAAGAGCGGTGATGAGATCATCAGCGGCTGCATCAACATGACGGGTGTTCTGAAGGTGCAGACGACCAGGGAATTCGGAGAATCGACGGTTTCCAAAATTCTGGAGTTGGTGGAGGATTCCAGCTCTCATAAATCAAGATCAGAAGCGTTTATATCCCGGTTTGCAAGGATTTATACACCTGCGGTTTGCTATGGCGCACTGGCGCTGGCTGTGCTGCCTCCGGTGATTCGTCTTCTATTGGGAATGTCCGGAGACTGGGGAACCTGGATCTATCGAGCGCTGACATTCCTTGTCATTTCCTGCCCCTGCGCGCTGGTGATTTCCATTCCGCTGAGCTTTTTTGCAGGACTTGGCGGAGCCAGCAAGGAGGGAATCCTGATCAAAGGCTCCAATTATCTGGAGCTTCTCTCGCAGGTGCGCTGCGTTGTTTTTGATAAAACAGGGACGCTTACAGAGGGCGTTTTTGAGGTGACCGGTATCCATCATAGTGAAATTCCGGAAGAGGAGCTGATTGCATACGCGGCGATGGCAGAATGTGCGTCCTCGCATCCGATCAGCAAGAGCCTTCAGAAGGCCTATGGAAGGGAAATTGACCGAAGCCGTGTGACCAATATAGAGGAGATCAGCGGAAAGGGCGTTCGTGCACAGGTGGATGGACACAAGGTGGCTGTTGGGAACCGCCGTCTGATGGAGCTGGAGGGAGTATCCTGCGAGGCATGCTCCGGCATCGGAACCATTCTGTATGTGGCGCTGGATGGCCGGTACGTAGGACATATTGTGATATCGGATGTTGTAAAGCCGCACGCCAAGGAGGCCATTGCATCGCTGCGGCATGCAGGAGTCCGGCAGACGGTGATGCTGACCGGAGATGCGAGGGCTGTGGCGGAACAGGTGGCAGGCGAACTCGGCATCCATACGGTATGCAGTGAGCTTTTGCCTGCAGATAAGGTTGCAAAGGTAGAAGAGCTTCTTGCGGGGGAAGGCGACAAGGAAAAGCTAGCCTTTGTGGGAGACGGCATCAACGATGCACCGGTTCTGACCAGAGCGGATATCGGGATCGCCATGGGCGCCATGGGCTCGGATGCTGCCATAGAGGCGGCCGACGTGGTACTGATGGATGACGATCCGATGAAGATCGCAAAGGCCATTCGGATTTCCCGCAAGTGCATCGGCATTGTATATCAGAACATCGTTTTTGCCCTTGTAATCAAGTTCGCCTGCCTTGCACTGGGGGCGTTTGGTATTGCCGACATGTGGGCCGCTATCTTCGCAGATGTCGGAGTGATGATTCTTGCAGTTCTAAACGCTATGCGCGCCCTGCGTGTGCATTCTGTCTGAAACGATACACGTAAAAGGTCCCGGTCCGGAGTAGTACCCGGTTCGGGACCTTTTTATCACAGAACTGGAAGGAGATAAAACGGCTTACAGCAGCTCTTTGTAGAAGGGAAGGAGAACCGAGGCGGATTTTTTGAGAGCAGCCTCTTCATCCTCCTTTAGCTTAATGGCAACAATTTCGCGGGCCCCCGTTTTGTCAATGATGGTCGGCAGGCTCAGGAATACGCCCTCCAGGCCGTACTGACCGTTTAGGCAAACCGACACCGGATAGATCCGGTTCTCGTTAAACAAAATGGATTTGGCAATGGCTGTCGTTGAAGCGGCGATACCGTAGCAGGTATTGCCCTTGCGGTTGAAAATATCCCAGCCGGCCTGCGCAGTTTCCTTCAGAAGGTCGTCCTTTGTTTTATTCATGGTGCGGTCTGCATTGTCCTCCATGACATCGTCCAGCTGCTTGCCGCCGATGGTCGCAGAGCTCCAGGAGACGAACTCACTGTCGCCGTGCTCGCCGCAGACAAAGGCCTCTACGCTCTTGGCGTCCAGGGAATACATGCTCGAAAGCTCGCAGCAAAGGCGAGCGGTATCCAGCGTGGTTCCGCTGCCGATTACACGGTTCTTCGGAAGACCGGACAGGCGCCAGACGTAATACGTCATAATGTCCACCGGATTGGAAACAACAAGGAAGATGCCGTTGAAGCCGCTCTTCATGACGGACTCCACAATGCTCTTCATGATTCGGATGCTGGGCTGCAGCATTTCCAGACGGTTGTGCGAGTCCTTGGGCATGGGAGCAGAGGCTGTGATGATAACAATATCGGCATCGGTGCAGTCGGAATAATCGCCGGCCTTTACATGGATGTTGCGATTCATGAAATAGATGGAATGTTCCATGTCAAGCGCCTCTGCATAGGCCTTATCCTTATTCACATCGATGAGAACGATTTCCTCACAAAGTCCCTGGTTGACAATGGTATATGCCGTCGTTGCACCGACGTTGCCAACACCTACAATTGCAACCTTCGAATTCTTAAAGCTCATAGAACCTCCTTTGTTCACCCACATCGAGGATAACTATATCAATACTGTTCATTATAGGCGCAGTAATAGGAAAAACAATGGATCATCCCTTCCCGTATCATTCGAAAAAGAAAGGATGATCCATATCACGAGGTTTGAAATTCTTGTCCGGCGGCTTCGGTTATCTGGTTAGATCCTTGACCCAGCGGTATTTGCGAAAATGGTACAGAACCCAAGGGAGCTTTCCGACCTCGTCGATGCAGGTGCAGGCATAAATAAGGACCACCGGCCAGTGGAAGAAATAGGTCCCTGCAACGGCAAGAGGTATGGCGATCAGCCACATGCAGACCACCAGACTGTACATATCAAACAGCGTGTCGCCGCCGGCACCGAAAATACCGTTGATGGTGACGTCATTGATGGCCCGGCCGATCATGTAGACCGCTATAACGAAGAACATCCCCTTCAGATATCCGGCAGCCGTCGGTGTCAGCTTTACAAAGCGCAGAATAAGCGGGGCGGCGGCGCACATCAGAAGCTGCATAACAATACCGCAGAGAAGCGAAATCTTTAACAGCCGAATTCCGCAGAGCTTTCCCCGCTCCAGGTTTCCTGCCCCCAGCTCATTGCCGACAATGATACCGGCAGCGCCGGAAATGCCCGCACTTGCACAGCAGATCACATCACGCACCACAGCGGCGACGGAATTGGCGGCCGCAGCATCCGTACCAAGATGTCCCATGAAGGAGGAATAGGAGGTAAATCCGATTCCCCATACCAATGAAGCGCCCAGAAGCGGGGTGACACATTTGCGGAAATCCTGGCTAAGCTGTGCGTTTCTGCGGAAGAGCTGCCGGAGGCTCGGATGAAGGTATCCGGGCCGGAAGGAGATGCTGACTGAGGCGGCAAGCTCAATAATGCGGGAGATCAGCGTTGCCGCTGCAGCTCCGCGCACACCCAGCGAGGGAAAGCCGAAAAGACCGTAAATCAGAACGGCATTCAATACGATGTTGAGGCAGACGGTGGCGGAACTGACAAGTGCTGTTGTCCTTGCATGGTCGCTGATTTTCATTACCACGAGGTAGCACTGTGAAATTCCTGTGAGCAGGTACGAAAAGGCGGCGATGCGCAGGTATTCCGAGCCAAGCGCTATGAGCACCGTCTCATTTGTGAAGAACCGCATTAAAAGCTCAGGAAGGAACAGGCATGCAAGGCAGAATGCAAGGGAAACAAGACCGCAGATGCGCAGTGCCAGACAGAAAATGTCGTCCACGGTCCGCACGTTCCCTTTACCCCAGTACTGGGCGCCGAGAATGCTAAGGCCGGCAGTGCCGGAGGATAGGAACATATTTTGAATAAACTGAACCTGCGTGGCAAGGGAAACGGCGGACATATAATTCTGGTCCAGTCCGCCGAGCATAAAGGCATCTCCTACAGCAACCAGAGCCAGCATCAGATTCTGAAGCGTGATAGGAATCATCAGGCTCCAGAGCTTGTGGTAGAAGTTGGATCGATCCGTTTCGGAAACGGAGGCTTTACGGATGTTCATATCATGTACCCTGGTAGACAACCTTTCCGCTTGCAATGGTCCAGCGAACAACACCGGGAAGTGTCATGCCGATAAACGGTGAGTTGTGCGATTTGGAATGAAAATCTCCTGTAACGGTTCGGCTTGCCTTCGGATCGAAAATCACAAGATCTGCGGCACCCCCCTTCTGCAGTCTTCCTGCCGGCAAGCCGTAGTAGTCTGCAGGGTTGCACGTAAGAAGCGCCAGCATCTGCCGTATGGTGAGGTATCCGGGCTCCACCAGCTCACGGAGTGCAAGGGAGAGCGCCGTTTCCAGGCCGAGCATGCCGCTGGGGGCCTTCCAGAGGGGCTGGGTAGCCTTTTCCTCATCGCTGTGCGGCGCGTGGTCGGTGGCGATGATATCGATGGTTCCGTCCTGCAGTCCCTGAATGATGGCGAGTCGGTCTTCCTCTGTCCGAAGAGGCGGATTGACCTTGGCCTGGCTTCCGGTCCGGAGCACGGCCTCCTCCGTCAGGGAAAAGTGATGCGGTGTGGCCTCTGCGTGGATCAGCGGATTGGATTTCCGGGCCTGGCGGACCAGCTCTACACCCTCCTTGGTACTGATATGCTGAATGAGGAGCCGTGCACCAAGGGATGCGGCAATTCCGGTGTCGCGTGCAATCATGGAAATCTCTGCCTGGCGGTCTGATCCCTGGATGCCAAGGTGCTCTGCGGCAGGGCCGCCGGCATTGATGCCGTTTTCGTGAATATAGGAGGGGTCCTCCTCGTGAAGACTTACCGGAATGCCCAGACGATTTGCGTGAGAAAGCGCCTCGGTGAACACCGCTTCCTCGAGAATCGGCTTGCCGTCATCGGTGAAAACAACGGCACCGGCAGCGGCCAGCGCATCCAGATCATTCACTTCCTGGCCTGCCATATCTTTTGTGACATTGGCGGCACTGTAGAGATGGATCTTTTCTTCACGGCCTCTGGTGAGAATGTCCGTGAGAACCGCGGGAGAGTCCACCGCGGGCTTTGTGTTCGCCATCAGTACAATGGAGGTGTATCCGCCGGCAGCGGCGGCAAGAGACCCGGTATGCAGGTCTTCCTTATAGGTGAAGCCGGGATCCCGGAAATGAGAGTGCGTGTCCACAAGCCCCGGCGCAACGATGCAGCCGGAAGCATCCAGCACATCTTCTGCAGACGCAGAATCCGGCGGGAGGAGAGCAGCAATGGTTCCGTCATCGGCCAGAAGCACATCGAGGTGCTCTTCAAGACCGGATTTAGGATCGATAACAAGACCGTGTTGAATCAGCAGCATAGGACTACAGTTCCTTTCTGATAGTCAGTACCTCCTGCACCAGACTTTGACGACGCTCATCCAGAAGAAGGAGGCGATTGTATTTAAAGTACGCATCATTTCCGCATTCATTGACAAAGGAAAGAGCATGCGCATCGGAGGAGAGCTGTGTCAGGAACAGCACCATCTCCTGCCCCTCGCCAAAGCATCTTGCCAGAAACGAAAACGCATGTGTTACGTGGTCACCGGTCTGCGCAATCCGCTGCTGCCGCAGCGCTTCCTTTTGATCAAACCATGACTTGCAAAGGGAGAAATCCGCATGGCTGTCCCCGGCTCCTTTTTGTGCCAGCTCGGCCTGCAGCGCAGACAATTCCATGAGAAGAAGGCGATGGACGTGCTCCTGCGCGCGCGTGAGCAGGCGGGCATTTGTTTTCTCCTCCAGAAAGGTGCGCTCGTCTTGAATCAAGAGGGACAGCGCCGCTGGGGCATTTTGCCCGAGCTTTAGCTGGGAAACGAGCTCCTGAAGCTTGGCTAGCAGAAGCTGCTGAACTTCCCTGGCTTCCACGTAGTCCCGGAATTCTCCGCGCAGGGCATCGGTTACGAGACTAATGAGGGAGAGCTTTTCATCGAAGGGCGCATTCTTGACAGAAAGCGATTCCTCGCGGATATGCCCGTCCAGGATTTCCGGAATGCAGTAGACGTTCCGGTATTTGTTGTACAGCTCATAGTAGGAGGCAAAATCCTGCGATATCTCGGGATCCTGAAGGTATTCGCCGATAAGATTCTCTGTAACGGGGAGCGAATTGGCCTCATACACCTTCATGATGCGCGAGAGATCCTCCCAGCCTCTTGCTGTGACAAAATAACGATTCTCCACATCGGTTCGAATGGAGTAAAAGTGGTCCTTTCGTATTGCCAGATAGGCCATGACGGAGCCGTGAACACCATTCTCGCTGGCGTAGCTGCGCCAGGCCTCAAGATCCTCTTCAATGGTGATCTTCCGGATTCGATCCAGGGTTACGATGTCAAAATCCCGTACGGATTTATTGTACTGCGGAGGATTGCCGGCTGTGACAATGATAAAGCCATCCGGAAGGCGATGTGTTCCGAAGGTCTTATATTGGAGAAACTGCAGCATGGTAGGCGCAAGAGTCTCGGAAACACAGTTGATCTCATCCAGGAACAGGATTCCCTCTGAAATCCTGCTTTTCTCAATCTGATCGTAGACGGCGGCAATGATTTCACTCATGGAATATTCGGTGACGGTGGTTTTGCGGCCGCCGTAGGTGTGCTCCTTGAGAAAGGGGAGACCGATGGCGCTTTGACGCGTATGGTGCGTTATGGTGTAGGAAACGAGATTGACGCCGCAGGCGGCGGCCGCCTGTTCCATGATGGCTGTCTTTCCGATGCCGGGCGGTCCGATGAGAAGGAGCGGACGCTGTTTTTCCGCCGGAATGACATATTCACCGGCAGCATTTTTGCTGGTGTAGGCTTTTACTGTGCGGATAATTTCTTCTTTGGCTTCCTGAATATTCATATCTTTCTGGTTACCCTTTTTCGTGTGCATCGATCCGGCGCTGGATCTCGGGATCCCCGGAGGAAACGACGCCGCCCCGCATGCGAATTTGCGTCAGAGCCGCCAGGAGGAGATCGTCGCGGATGCCCTGTCCCTCCAGCTTGGGCGCAACATAAAGGCGCGTGATTCGGTAATCACCCCGCGTGATTTCCGGAAATTCAATTTCGGCGGAAATGGTTCCGTCCGGTTCTTTCCGGTATATTCGGTAACGGGACTGCTGGTAGTGAATACGGTTTTTCCAGCGGGTGAGATTCTGCAGGTACATGGATTTCAGCAGGACCTGCCATATTTCGGTCCGGACATCGTGAAGGAGCGGTACCGGCGTGTTCTCGGCCCTGTGGTCATAGACAAAGCCGAGTGCCTTCTGCACGCGGCAGGATCGTTCGTTCCCCTCGTAATATCCGCAGGTAAGATAGTCCAGCTGCAGCTCATCGAAGGCGCGCTGCAGCATACGCCGACCGGCCTCCTGCATGTAGCCGTGCCCCCAATAGGGGACGCCCAGCCAGTAGCCAAGCTCTGCGTGCCTGTCGGCATCCAGGTAGTCCTCATCCTGCATGTTCTTCAGGCTGATGCTGCCCAGGAGCGACTGATCCTCTCTCCGAACAATGGCATAGGTTTCACGATCGGATAAGGCGCTGCGGATGATCTGCAGAGAGTTCTCCGGGTCTGTGTGAACAGGCCAGCCGGCAGCAGGACCGACGGACGGATCCCTGGCCAGCAGATAAAGAGCCTCTGCGTCCTCGTCGCGAAAAGGACGAAGGACGAGCCGCTCGGAGTAAAGCTCACATGGTATGTACATGCTTCTCCCTTCAGCTGCCCTGCGCGACAGCCATGGATGAGACGTTGTATTCGGCATAATTGTCCTGAATGACCTTGTAGACAAAATGGTCTGCCACCTTAGTGCAGCCGGCAGCGTTCAGGTGTACGTCATCAGACAGATAGTCCTTGTAATTGTTCTCGTTTACGGAGCCGTAGTAGTTATCCAGGAAGGAAACACTGCTGCTGCCGCAGGTGTCATAGGCCCACTGAAAATAATTGACAATGGTTCCGTTGCCGAGGTCAGTGGTTCGGCTGCTCACTCCGTCGTATTCCGCATAGTAGGGCGACATGAACACAATACGGATATAGGGATATTTGTCCTGAAGGAGCTTAAAGGAGTTGGAGAGGGAACCAACATAGGTTGTCAGCTCATCCGGGACATCCGGATTCTGCATGGCCATGCCATTGATGTAATCGGTGCCGTCATACATGATGGCAATGACGTCGACCTTGCTAAAGTCTGTGTTCTTCAGTGCATCTACCGACTGCTGGTACGCAGAATCCTCTGTATGAGCAGATGCAACCGTTTCCAGAGAGGAGAAGTCACCGATGGAGATAGCATAGGATACATAGAACAAATTAAAGATATCGTCCATGCTGTCGAGACTGTCGGTGCTGTATTTGGCATTTTCGCAGGTCACCTGCGAACCCGGGAAAGCCGCGTTAATGACGTTGCAGCTGCCAAGAGACGCAATCTGTCCGGCAAGCCCGCTTTCCGAGGTGTCCTGCGAAAAGGGCTCATTGCCAAGGCATAAAATGGTGGTCACACCGTCATCCTCGTGTCCCTCCAGCTTGGAGTCAGATAGGTAGACCATGTTATCGTTTACTTCAATAATATACTTGTCCGTGTTCTGGCCGGATCGAACCTTTAGCTCAATGCCCTTGTTCCAGACAAGAAACCGGATGACAGCAACTACAGCCAGCACCACAATGGCGGCCAGAAGTGCCAGATGCAGCGGGAAGGGCTGTTTATCCTCCTCGGAATGCCTCGGAACCGGCTGCCGGGGAGAAAGATGCCGCTGTCTTTCGGTGTGCTCCTGGACCTGCTGCCTGCCGGTGCGCTCTTTAGGCTGCCTTCCGGCGCGTTCCGGGATCTGCCTTTCGGCGCGCGCCTTACCCTGCTGCCTGATAGAGGAGCTCTTATGCCCGTCTGGCTGAGCCTTTTTCGGAGCATTCGGCGAAGCCTCGTCGTGCTGCTTATCTGCCATGGAATCGGGCTTCACAGGCTTCTGAGGGACAGATTTCGCGGTGCTTTCAGGTGCGGATTGCGCAGAGGCCGGTTCCTGTTTCTGAGGAACCGCCTCCTGAATGTCATCATTTTCTTTTTCGGATTCCTTTTCGGAATCGGACTCAGACAGAAGATCGTCCAAATCCAGAATTTCAAGATTGCTGCTGTTATTTGCCATAAGCGCGGTCGCGCCTCCTTATCATATGATGCTGGGGGGACAAAAGTTTTTGACCCCATGATACCCGGATTGCTCTGCGCTTTGCGCTCCCGCAATCCTCAAAACTCCCCGACGAGAACAAGCTCTCGTCAGAGTTTTGGACCTTTTAACCTTGGTATCCTATGATATCCCACCTTGTCGGAAAAAGCTATGCCGGCGAGGGCTTGACGGCCGGGAGAAAGGACGGCGGAGACGGCCTCTAAGCAGTAACAACTATCACTCATATGGATTGTATGCTATACTCTAAATTGTCTTATACTGTTTACTGATATTTATAGAAATCAATTCTTTTGTGAGAGGGATAGAAGATGAAAACGTTTTTGGTGACAGGCGGTGCCGGCTTTATCGGTTCGAATTTTGTTCATTACATGCTGAACAAATACGGTCAGGACATCCGAATCATCAATGTGGATAAGCTGACCTATGCCGGAAATCTGGAGAATTTAAAGGATGTGGAGAATCTCCCGAATTACACCTTTGTGAAGGCAGATATCTGCGATAAGGAAGCCATCCGCACGATTTTCCGTGAGAACGACATCGACCGCGTGATTCATTTTGCGGCAGAGTCCCACGTGGACCGTTCCATCAAGGAGCCGGAGCTGTTCGTTCAGACCAATGTCATGGGAACAGCGAACATGCTGAACTGTGCTAAGGAAGCCTGGGAACTGGCAGAGGGGCCGGATCCGCTTGGAAACTACAAGGAGGGGAAGAAGTTCCTTCATGTATCCACGGATGAGGTATATGGTTCTCTTCCGGAGGATCCGGATGCTTATTTCTATGAAACGACGCCTTATTCGCCGCACAGCCCGTACAGCGCCTCCAAGGCATCCTCGGACATGCTGGTGAAGGCGTATATGGATACATACCATTTCCCTGCGAACATCACCAATTGTTCGAATAATTACGGCCCGTATCAGTTCCCGGAGAAGCTGATTCCGCTGATGATCAACAATGCCCTCTCCGGCAAGCAGCTTCCGGTCTACGGAGACGGCAAGAACGTTCGTGACTGGCTGTATGTGGAGGATCACTGCAAGGCAATCGACATGGTTCAGGAGAATGGAAGACTCTTTGAAACCTACAATGTCGGCGGGCACAACGAGAAGCAGAATATCGAGATCGTCAAGACCATTCTGGAGGTTCTTCGGGAGGAGCTGGATGATGCTGATCCTAGGAAGGAAAAGATTAACGAAAGCCTGATCACCTATGTGGAGGATCGGAAGGGACATGATCGCCGATATGCGATAGCACCGGACAAGATCCGTAAGGAGCTTGGCTGGGAGCCGGAAACCATGTTCAAGGAAGGCATCCGCAAGACAATTACCTGGTATTTTGACCACATGGACTGGATGGAGCACATCACCAGCGGGAACTATCAGCAGTATTATGAAACGATGTACGGCGACAAGAAGACGCTGAATGCATAAGGACAGCACGCAGGGTGCGGCCGGTGAATGCTGCGCGGCCTGTAAACGGAGAAAACAATGAAGGGAATTATTCTTGCCGGAGGTTCCGGCACCAGACTGTATCCATTGACGAAGGCGATTTCCAAGCAGATCATGCCGGTCTACGACAAGCCGATGATTTATTATCCGTTGTCCACGCTGATGCTGGCAGGCATTCGGGAGGTGCTGATTATTTCGACACCCCGGGATCTTCCGGTGTTCGAGGATCTTCTGGGAGATGGCTCGCAGCTTGGAATGGACATTTCCTATGCAGTGCAGGAGCATCCGAACGGACTTGCAGAGGCATTTATCATCGGGGCACAGTTTATCGGAAATGATGCGTGTGCACTGGTGCTGGGCGACAATATTTTCTATGGGCAGAGCTTTTCGAGGGTATTGCAGAATGCAGCTGCAAGGGAAAGCGGAGCCACGATTTTCGGTTATTACGTAAAGGACCCTACTGCGTACGGGGTGGTGGAATTTGACGAAGCCGGGAAGGCCATCTCTATTGAGGAGAAGCCGGAAAAGCCGAAGTCCAATTATGCAGTACCCGGACTGTACTTCTATGACAACGATGTTGTGGAAATCGCCAGGAATGTAAAGCCTTCCGCGCGCGGAGAGATCGAGATTACCAGCATCAATAATGCCTATCTGGAAAAGGGGAACCTTTATGTGGAGAAGCTTGGACGCGGATTTGCCTGGCTGGACACGGGAAGCCATGATTCCCTTCTGGATGCGGCGAATTTCGTTGCGACCTTCCAGAAGCGTCAGGGACTGTATGTCTCCTGCATTGAGGAGATCGCATACAAGCGCGGCTTCATCGGCAAGGATCAGCTTTTGAAGCTGGCGGAGCCTTTGATGAAGACGAACTACGGCAAATACCTTGTAGAGGTAGCAGAGGGACTTGGATAATTAGTAACTATTCAGCGCCCATCTCGAATTTGCTATCGCAAATCCTCGATGTGGCTGGCCAGAGGCGCTTCG
>CAVGIV010000018.1:0-39815 GCA_963629395.1 Paludibacteraceae bacterium
TATTTCAACGTGAACCCTCTGCTTGCAGGCAAATTCACGATTGAAATTGGCAGGCTCACACGTACCCCATGACTCCGCGGACAGAAATCTCTCCTGTCCCCACAAGCCGGTCCTCTGCCGTATCATCTGTAGTTACCACGAGCTCACCGCCGGCAGTCACACGCCTGGCAGTTCCGGTATATTCTCCCTTCGGGTCCAGAACCCGAACCTTTCGCCCGATATTCACCAGTACGCTGCTGTAGCGTTCCAGCAAAGGTTCCAGAGAGCCAGCTGCCAGATACGCCTCATACGCCGGCTCAAAATGATTCCAGCAGGCCCCCGTAATCTCCGCGCGATTCACCTTTTTGCCAAGTGCAATGCGCAGCGTCGTTGCTGTTTCCCGGATAGCAGGATCCACAGACTCCTGATTCAGATTTAATCCGATCCCGATGGTGACATCGCGGATTTCCCGGTCCTCCAGACGCATCTCGGTAAGTATACCCACGAACTTCTTAAACGGTCCCTCATCCACCGAAATCACCAGGTCATTGGGCCATTTGATGCCGAACTGCACCTTTTTGCCATTATCCGTTCCCGGATACAACTCCTGCAGGGCTTCGCAGCATGCAAGTGCCATGATCAGGGTCATCATCGGTGCTTCCTGCACCGGGATTTGCGGGCGCAACAGTATGCTCATATAGACATTGCCAAGATCCGGGGAGATCCAGGTTCTGCCGCGTCGTCCCTTTCCTGCTGTCTGGCAGGATGCGACAGCCAGCGTTCCCTGTGCGGCACCTTCGTCGGCCAATCTCATGATGTCATCGTTCGTTGAACCGGTTTGCCTTTCATAGATCACCGGATGTCCGGCCCATACCGTTGTCAGCCTTCTGGCGATCTCTGTCTGGCTTAGCACATCAGCGTCCTGCGCATTGATGAGGCGGTAGCCTCTGTTGGTCACCGCCTCAATCTCATAGCCTTCGCTTTTTAGTTTTCCGATTGTCTTCCAGACAGCCGTCCGCGACACGCCCAGAAGATCACTGAGCTGCTGGCCGGACAAAAATCCATCCGTCTGCGCCAGCGCCTGTAAAATCCGATCCTTCATCGCTTAGTCATCTCGTATCCAAGGGTTGCTGCCATAACAGCCTTGATGGTGTGCATACGGTTCTCTGCCTCCTGGAAAACCACCGAGCGCTCCGATTCAAACACCTCATCGGTCACTTCCATCTCATCCAGACCGAATTTATCATGAATTCTGGCTCCCGTCCCTGTCTTCAGGTCGTGGAAGGCCGGCAGACAATGCATGAACACACATTCCTTGCTGCCCTGTTCCAGAAGCTCGGACGTAATGCGGTAAGGGAGAAGGTCATGGATACGTTCCTCCCAGATCTCATCCGGCTCTCCCATGGAAACCCACACATCCGTATAGAAGACATCTGCTCCCTGCGCTGCCGCCTTGGGATCATCCGTAAGCGTAATGCTGCCGCCGCTCTCCTTGGCCAGCTCTGTGCAGGTCTTTACCAGCTCCGGATCCGGATAATACTTAGGATTGGTGCACAGTGTAACATGCATGCCAACCTTAGCCCCCAGAACCATCAGTGAGTTTCCGGTATTGTATCTGGCATCTCCGTAATAGGAAAGCCGGATTCCCTGCACTCTGCCGAAATGCTCGCGAATGGTCAGAAGATCCGCCAGCATCTGGGTCGGGTGAAACTCATTGGTCAGTCCGTTCCACACAGGTACCTTCGCATAATGTGCCAGTTCCTCTACAATCTCCTGTCCAAAGCCGCGGTATTCGATACCGTCGAACATACCGGATAGAACCCGGGCCGTATCCGCAATAGACTCCTTCTTGCCGATCTGGGATCCGGACGGATCCAGATAGGTTGTTCCCATCCCAAGGTCATGTGCCGCCACCTCAAAGGCGCAGCGAGTTCTGGTACTGGTCTTTTCGAAAATCAGAGCTACATTCTTGCCGCGCAGCTGATCCACCGGCTCGCCCTTCTTTTTCTTTTCTTTAAAATATGCCGCCATGTCAACCAGCCGTGCAATCTCCAGGCCGGAATAATCCAGCAGCTTCAGAAAATCTCTTCCCTTAAAATTCTCGTTCATCGTAAACTCCATTCTCAGCGGTTTGCCTGCTCCTCCAGCGCTGCATTCACTGCCTGTGTATAGGCAGCTGCAGCCTTTCCCTCTTCACTCGTGGTTTCCTTGATACAAGGATCCAGCTCCGGCTTTTTCTCCGGCTTTTTGCTGGTATCAATCTTTGTTGCATCACCGATTCCAAGCGCCTCACCGGCCAGTCCCAGCGTACTCACCAGTCCTGCAATGTCCGACGGCATATAGATTTTAGTGGCACGCCCATCCGAAACATCCTTGAGCGCTTCAATGCCCTTCAGGCGCAGAACTGTCTCTGATACGTTGGCATTTTTCAATGCCTCCAGTCCCTGTGCCTCTGCCTCATATACAAGCTCGATGGATTTGGCCTTGCCCTCTGCCAGTGCAATCTGCGCATCTCTTTCTGCTTCGGCAGCCAGGATCTTGGCCTTCTTATCGCCTTCTGCGCGGGAAACCACAGCCTCCTGATGGGCCTGCGCCTCCAGAACCGTCTGACGTCGTTCGCGCTCTGCGCGCATCTGCTTGGTCATGACCTCTTCAATTTCCTTCGGCGGCTGTATGTTTTTAATCTCTACACGGGTCACCTTGATGCCCCACTGATCCGTAGCCTCATCCAGGATTACCTGCATCTTGCCGTTGATGGTTTCACGGCTCGTCAGGGTCTGATCCAATTCCATCTCACCGATGATATTGCGCAGCGTCGTAGCGGACAGATTCTGAAGACCGGCAATCGGATTCTCTACACCGTAGGTATACAGTCCGGGATCAAACACCTTCATGAACACCACAGAATCAATCTGCATAGTGACATTATCCTTGGTGATTACCGGCTGAGGAGGAAAATCCAGCACCTGCTCCTTCAGACTGATGGTCTTCACCACCCGCTCAATAAACGGCACCTTGACATGAAGTCCGGCCTGCCAGGAGGTCTTATATTTGCCAAGATGCTCAATTACAAAAACATATCCCTGCGGAACGATGCGAATGTTCACGCAGACCAGCACCAGCACCACAATCAGCAGAATAATCAACAGCACTCCCATTTTGTCCTTCCTTTCCTCTTACCTTCAAGGTCTGATGTTCTTCTACAACTTTTTGGATTTCTCAATGCAGGCATCGATGGCATCCATCACAGTGCCGCGAAATCCTCCCTTTTCCAAAGCTTCCAGACCTTCAATGGTCGTTCCTCCCGGTGAGCATACCATATCCTTCAGCTCTCCGGGGTGTTTGCCGGTTTCCAGCATCAGCTTTGCACTGCCCAGAACGGTCTGCGCAGCAAAGCGGTACGCCTGTCTCCTTGGCATCCCGCCCTTTACCCCGGCATCCGCCAACGCCTCCAGGAACATGAACACATACGCCGGCGCCGCACCGCTGACTGCGCCCACCGTATCCATCAGGCTTTCGCTGACCACCTCTGCAATGCCGAAGCTGGAGACAATCTTCATCACCTCTTCCAGCTCATCATCGGTAACACAGCTGCTCCTGCAAATGGCAGAGCAGCCCTCCCGTACCAGTGCCGGTGTATTCGGCATGCAGCGGACAATTTTAACCGGATGCTCGAACTGGTCTGTCAGCCACTTGGTTGTTTTGCCTGCTGCCACAGACAGAACCACCGTATCCTCGCCGATCACATCCCGGATCTCCTCGATCACAACCGGAAGCACCACCGGCTTGACGGCAAGCACCAGAAGATCTGCCTTTCTTGCCACTTCCTTGTTCGATGTCTCTGTGAGAATTCCAAACTGCTCTGCCGCCGCATCCATGCTCTGCTGCGTCGCTGCACTTCCCAGAATCTGCTGCGGCTCCACCAGCTGGTTCTGCAGAATACCGCCGATGATCGCCTTTGCCATGTTGCCAAGTCCGATGAATCCGATTGTCTGAATACGCATTCTGTCCTCCTTTTACGGCCATCTAACGAACGCCTATCTGCCCTGTGCTGCTGCAAATCCTCGTTGTCTGGCTGCCTCATACATAAGAATACCTGCACTGATTGCTGCATTAAGCGACTCGATCTGTCCTGCCATCGGAATGCGTATTCTTCCGTCGGCGAGCTCCTGCACTGCCTCTGTCAGGCCATTTCCCTCATTTCCGATCAGAATTCCTGATGCCGGATGAAAATCGGCCTCCGTGTAGGGTACACTTCCCTCCAGGCATGCCGCATACAATGCAATCCCGCATTGCCGGAGCTGCCGCATCGTCTCCGTCAAATCCGGCACATAGACGAACGGCATCCGGAAAAGCGCACTCATCGTAGAGCGCACCACCTTCGGATTAAATACATCGGCCGTCCCCTTGCTCATGATAATCCCGTTGACGCCCGCTGCCTCCGCGCTGCGAAACATCGTTCCCAGATTTCCCGGGTCCTGAATATCCTCCAATAACAACAGCAGCGGCGGTTCCAAGCCGCGGCTCTGCAGCAGCTCTTCCATCGTATGCTGCGGCTGTCTTGCCACGGCCAGGACGCCCTGCGGCGCCTTCGTATCCGCCGCCTTGGCCATTGCCTCCTCTGAAAAAAGGACAGTCCGATCCTCTAATCCCCGTCTCCTCAGCGTTTCACCGATGCGATCCCAGGCTTTTCTCGTAAGGTAGATTTTCTCCAGGTATTCTTCGGGCGTATCCAGCACCAGCCGCTCGCCTTCGATAAGAAAAGACTGGGACTGCCTGCGCTTACTAGCCTTTTGGCGCAGCAGTACCAGTCCTTTTACTGTGCTGCCGGATGCGGAAGTGATTTCTTCCATGTATCTTCCGTTTCCTTCCTGTGTTCTATTACTGTACAAACGCACTATCTGGAAAGTGCCTGGCTGATCTCGTACTGATACTCCGAAATGTTCTTCTTCATCGCCAGCGCTTCCTCAATATCCACATCCACGAATTCGCCGTGCTGGTATGCAACGATCCGGTTTTTCTTGCCGGCAGCAGCAATATCCGCTGCATATGCGCCCATGATGGAGGCGTAGTACCGATCCTTGCAGGTGGGTGATCCGCCGCGCTGCATGTAGCCAAGGATCGTCGCTCTTGTCTCTATACCGGTGGCAGCCTCTATACGCCTTGCCATCGATGTGGAATGGCCAATTCCCTCAGCGTTAATTATAATATGGTGCTTCTTGCCATGCTTGCGGTTGTTGATGATATTGTCTACGATCCGCTGCTCGTTGTAATCGTATTTCTCCGGAAGAAGAATATCCTCTGCGCCGTTGGCGATGCCGCACCAAAGTGCAATATAGCCTGCATTTCTTCCCATAACCTCAATAATGCTGCAGCGCTCATGAGAGGAGGATGTATCGCGAACCTTATCGATGGCCTGCATGGCGGTATTGATGGCCGTGTCAAAGCCGATTGTATATTCTGTGCAGGCAATATCCAGATCAATGGTTCCTGGAAGTCCGATGGCATTGATTCCCTGCCTGGACAAGGCAAGTGCTCCGCGGTAAGAGCCGTCGCCGCCGATAACAACCAGTCCGTCAATGCCATGCTTGCGGCAGATGTCGGCAGCTGCTTTCTGGCCTTCCTCTGTCCGCATCTCCTCGCAGCGCGCCGTCCCGAGCACCGTGCCGCCCCGCTGGATGATATCCGACACGCTGTGCTTATTCATATCGATAATCTCCTCCTGGAGGAGTCCGGAGTAGCCGCGTTCAATCCCCTTTACCGTAAGGCCGTTCTGAATGGCTCTTCGCACACAGGCACGAATGGCCGCGTTCATACCGGGTGCATCGCCGCCGCTGGTAAGTATACCAATTGTCTTCGTCTTATTATCTGCCATAATTACCTTCCTATACCGCAGTTTCCTGCCACTTAGTATCTATTCAGAGCCAGGCAAACTTTCCTTTTGCTCATTGTAATTATGTTTTTCCACGAATGCAACGAAATCCACTTATTACCGCATGGTCACATTTTCTCTTCCGAAGCATTCCTTAAACTCCTCCAGCACCTTCTTATCCCCGCGGATCCCCTGTCCGGGCGGGAGCTTTTTCATCGCACGCGGATTCTCCACATAGATAACAACCTGATCCCGTCCTCCATGCTCGTCCACGATTTGGAACAGCCGATCGCTCCCTGCCGCATAGGCCTCCTGATCCCGGAATCGAATCCAAATCTGCCGCGGCACCGAATCGAAGGAAACCACAGATCTGGCAATCAGCTTGGAGTCTCTTTCTTCCTCCTGTGAGCACTTGCCCTGGATAAAAACCTTCCCATCCTCCTTCAGCAAATCCGAGTAGGATTCATAGGTCTTCGGGAATACAATCACCTCAAGGCTCCCGGTCAGATCCTCCAGCGTAACAAAGGCCATCACCTGATTGTTCTTGGTATATTTGAGCTTTACCTCGGTGATGATGCCGCCGGCTGTGACATCCTGATTATCCTGCAAGACGGACGATCCGGTCTCCTCATCCAGAACAAAATCGGAAGCCTTTGCCGTAATGTGCCCCTTCCACAGAGGTTCATAGTCTTCCAGAGGATGACCACTGACATAAATGCCAAGAACCTCTTTTTCAAAGGCAAGCTTCATTTCCTTTTCATATTCTCCAACCTCCGGATACCGGACACGGAAATCCTGCTGAACCTCCTCCGGCGCAATATCAAAAAGGCTCATCTGGCCTGCCATGGTGTTTTTGGAGGCCTCTGTCTGCTCCTCAATCATGCGGGTATACACCGTCATCATCTGCTTGCGTGTGACGCCAAAGCAGTCAAAGGCCCCGGCCTTAATGAGGTTTTCCACCACGCGCCGGTTAACCTGAAGAGGAAGCGTCCTTGCAATAAAGTCCTGCAGATCGCGATATTTTCCGTTCTGCTCCCTTTCGTTAACTACCGCACGGATCACTGACTCTCCTATGCCCTTAATGGCTGTCAGAGAATACCGGATCGCACCGCCGGAAACCGAAAAGCCGGCGACTCCCTCGTTGATGTCCGGCGGCAGCAGCCGGATGTGCATCTCACGGCAGGCCAGGATGTACGCCGCCACCTTGGACGGAAAATCAATGACCGATGTCAGAAGCGCAGCCATGAACTCTGTCGGGTAGTAAAATTTAAGCCACGCCGTCTGGTATGTCACGATTGCATAGCAGGCTGCATGCGATTTATTAAACGCATACTTGGCAAAGTCAATCATCGTATCGTAGATGTGATTGGCCACGTCCTTAGGAATGCCGCGGCTGACGCACCCCGGCACCTGTTCCTCCGGATTGCCTTCGACGAAATTGCGGCGCTCCTCCTCCATCACATGCGTTTTTTTCTTGCTCATGGCGCGGCGCACAAGATCCGCGCGTCCCAGAGAATATCCGCCCAGCTCCTGCACGATCTGCATCACCTGCTCCTGGTATACGATGCAGCCATACGTAGGCTCCAGAATCTGCACCAGCTCACTTGTATCATAGGTGACGCTGTCTGCATTCTGCTTGCCCGCGATGTATTTGGGAATGAAATCCATCGGTCCCGGACGGTACAGTGCAATACCGGCAATAACATCCTCCAGACTTTTGGGCTGCAGACGTTTCATGAAGCTCTGCATTCCTGCCGATTCCAGCTGGAATACACCGTCGGTCTTGCCGGTTGAGAGATAGGCAAAAACATTGGCATCATTATAATCAATACGGTTGATATCAATGACAGCCCCGGCCGGGTTTTCTGTTATTTTGCATTTTCCAAAGGAAGGCTCATAGGACGGATAGGCTCCTCCCGCCTCCTGAATGGACCGGTTGGCATTGTCTGCCGCATTCTGGATTACGGTCAGCGTGCGAAGCCCCAGAAAATCCATTTTCAAAAGGCCGAGCTGCTCTACTCTCGTCATTGTGAACTGCGTTGTAATGGAACCGTCTGCCGCTCTTGAAAGCGGAATGAGATCCTCCGCCGGCTCTGCACAGATCACAACTCCCGCTGCATGAACGGATGTATGGCGGGGCAGGCCTTCCAGCTTCCTAGACATTTCAATCAGACGGTGCACTCTTTCATCGCCGTCATATGCTTTTTTAAGATCCGGATTTTCCTTCAGTGCCTTGTCCAGCGTAATGCCCAGCTCGTTCGGCACCATCTTGGAGACAGAGTCGCAAAAGCTGTAGGGCAGATCCATTGCACGTCCAACGTCCCGGATCACGCCCTTTGCCGCCATGGTGCCGAAGGTAATGATCTGCACCACCTGCTCCTTGCCGTACTTGCGTGTGACGTAATCGATCACCTCCTGGCGCCGCTCAAAGCCAAAGTCCACGTCAATATCCGGCATCGATACGCGCTCCGGATTCAGGAATCGCTCAAAAAGGAGGTTGTACCGGATGGGATCCAGCTGTGTAATGCCGGTGCAGTAGGACACGACGGAGCCGGCTGCAGATCCGCGGCCCGGTCCGACCGGGATGCCGTTCTCGCGCGCCCAGTTGATGTAATCCCACACGATGAGAAAGTAGTCCACATATCCCATCTTCTGAATGACCGACAGCTCATAGTCCAGGCGTTTCCGTACGGTGCCGTCATCCTCCGGATAATTTCTGGCGAATCCGTCGTCGCAAAGCTTGTTCAGATAGGTCCAGGAGTTATACCCCTGCGGTACTTCAAAGTGGGGGAGCTTGGTGTTTCCGAATTCTATGACAACGTTGCAGCGATCCGCTATTTGCTGGGTGTTGTCCAGCGCTTCCTGTGCATAGGGAAAGAGCTGACGCATTTGCTCTTCGCTCTTGATGAAAAACTGCCCGCCGGGATAGCGCATGCGGTTTTCATCGGAGACCTTTTTATTCGTCTGAATACACAAAAGTACATCGTGTGCTTCTGCATCTGCGGCATACGTATAGTGACAGTCGTTGGTGGCGATCATCGGAATGTCCAGCTCCCTGGACAGCTCCAGTACACCGGCAGCCACCGTCTGCTGATCCGGATATCCATGATCCTGCAGCTCCAGAAAGAAATTCCCCTTTCCGAAAATTTCCTGGTATTCCAGTGCTGCCTTTTTGGCCGATTCCTTATCCCCGCGCACGAGATCTCTGGCCACTTCGCCTGCAAGGCAGGCTGAGGAGCAGATAATTCCCTCATGGAACTCGCGCAGAAGCTCCTTATCCACACGAGGCTTATAGTAATACCCCTCGGTGAAGGAGCGGCTGACAATCTTGGAAAGATTCCGATAACCTTCGTTATTCTCCGCCAGCAGAATCAGGTGATAATAGCGATCAGAATTGTCGCCGATCTCTCGATCAAATCTGGAGCCCGGCGCCACGTACACCTCGCACCCGATGATGGGTTTGATTCCCACCTCCTGACAGGCCAGATAGAACTCAATGACGCCGTACATGTTGCCATGGTCCGTGATGGCCGCCGCATTCATGCCCAGCTCTTTTACGCGTTCTGCATAGGCGCGCACTTTATTAGAACCATCCAGCAATGAATATTCCGTATGTGAATGCAAATGGACGAAGGACATCTCGCGCTCCTGCTCTATCGGCCGCCTAGAAAGGCATTTGCCACCGCAACATCTTCCGGTGTTGTAATCTTAATATTGCGGTAGGATGCCTCTACCAGCCGGATTCTGGCCTGCAGCATTTCTTCTGCCACCATGGCATCATCGGTCAGATGAATTCCCTGCGCTTCCAGCTCCGGAAGCTGTTCCAGTGCCTTATGATACGCTTTGGTGATCATTTCTTTTTCAAACACCTGCGGCGTCTGAATGATCCAGACACGACTTCGATCCGGTGTCTGTGCAACAAATCCATCGGCGTCGGACATCTTAACAGTGTCCTTGCTCGGCATGCCAGCCACAGCGGCACCGGTTTCTTCGACTGCCTCTGCAAGCCGCAGAATACTCTCTTTATCAATAAACGGACGGGCGCCGTCATGAATATATACATATTCGCAGGGCCAGCAGATGGCGTCCAGTCCGGCTGCCACGGAATGGTAGCGCTCTGCACCTCCCGGTACAAAAGCGCGAACCTTCTCTGCTGCCTTTGGCACTCTCTGCAGAATATGCTCCCGAACGTAGTCTTCGTCTCCTGCCGGAATGACCATCACAATGTCCGTAATGACCGGACTCTCGGCCAGTGCTGCAAGAGTTCTTGCCGCCAGAGGAAGACCTGCAATGTCTATGTACTGCTTCGGCAGCTCCGTGCCAAGACGCCTTCCCTTCCCTGCTGCCAGCAAAATGGCTGTATTGCGTTTTGAAACGTCTCTCATGCTGTGCTCCGTCGGTATATCTGTTACTGTAAAAACCTTCCTATCACCGTTTCCCCAGTGCCAGGTTGGGGACCGCATTTAAATCGAATCCGCTGCGGATGCCCCTGCGGTAATCATAGTAACCGGCACACCCGATCATTGCCGCATTGTCTGTGCACAAAATCGGCGGCGGGCAGTAAAAGTCAATTTTCCTTTGCCGGCATGCCTCCTTAGCCGCCTCTCGAAGCGCACTGTTGGAAGCAACCCCGCCCGCCAGGGCGAAGCGTTTGCAATGGTATTGCTCCGCTGCCTCCATAGCGTGTCCTACGAGCACCTCCACCACCGACTTCTGGAAGGAGGCCGCCACATCCGGCACACAGATGTCTCTCCCCGCCATCTGCTCCGTATTGAGATAATTCAGCACTGCCGATTTGAGCCCGCTGAAGCTGAAATCATAGGCTGAATCCGACACCCTTCCGCGCGGGAAATGAATTGCCTCCGGATTGCCCTCTCTGGCCGCCTTATCGATCTTCGGTCCGCCGGGATAGCCAAGTCCTACAGCACGTGCCACCTTATCAAAGGCCTCGCCGGCTGCATCGTCCATCGTGCGCCCGAGAATCTCATATTCTCCGTAATCCTTCACCATCACAAGGTGTGTATGGCCGCCGGACACAACCAGGCACAAAAACGGCGGCTCCAGCTCCGGTGCGGCAATGTAGTTGGCGCTGATATGTCCTTCAATATGGTGCACACCGACCAGCGGAATACCGGATGCATAGCAGATGCCCTTCGCTGCCGATACGCCCACGAGAAGTGCCCCGACCAGTCCCGGTCCGTACGTCACCGCCACCGCATCCAGATCGGACAGACTCCTCTCTGCCTCCGAAAGCGCCGTGCGGATCACCTGTGTGATGCGCTCCACATGCTTGCGGGAGGCGATCTCCGGCACCACCCCGCCATATAACGTATGAATATCAATCTGTGATGAAATCACATTGGATAAAACCGTCCTGCCGTTTACAACCACTGCCGCTGCCGTTTCATCGCAGCTGGATTCAATTCCCAGAATGGTTATGTCTTTTTCGCTCATGCCTCGCCTCTGTCCCCTTCACTCTTTTCATCCTCGAAGAGCAGGGTTTTACTCCGTCCGTCCTTCGCACAGACCAGTGCAGGATAAATTCTGCGGAGACTATCCTGAAATCCCTGCGGACGCATCTCTGACGGACTGTAATGTGTCAGCCACATCTCCTTCGGATGTGCCGCCGCGCCGATGCGTGCCGCCTCCGGCATCGTCATGTGCTTCTTTTCCTTCGCCTTCTGTATCTTGTCGTCTTCTCCGTACATTCCCTCGCAGATAAACAAATCCGCACCCTCTGCGGCTGCTGTTATGCTGGGGCACGGCCTGGAATCCGTTGCATAGGTGATCTTCAGGCCCTTTCTGGCAGGTCCCATCACCATTTCCGGAAGATAGGTCTTGCCGCCTGACTCCAGGACCTCTCCCTTTTGAAGCCTCGACCAGAAGTTCAGCGGAATCTGAAGGTCTCTTGCCTTCTGCACATCAAACTTACCGGCTCTGTCCAAGGTGAAGCTGTAGCCATAGCAGGTAATACGGTGATTCACGCGAAACGCCGTAATGTGAAACTCCGGCTCTCCTGGTAAATCAATCACCTCTGTATCCTCTGTGAGCTCCCTGCAGCGGATTTCAAACGGAAGCTCCGGCGCAATAACGCGAAGGCTCTCGATCACCCGGTTTAAGCCCTTGGGTCCCACTATGGTCACAGGCTCCCTTCGGTCGCTGTTCCCCATCGAGAGCAGCATGCCCGGAAGTCCCGCAATATGATCCGCATGAAAATGCGTAATCAGAATCAGCGAAATCGGATTGGGACTCCACCCCTTTTTCTTCAGTGCAATCTGTGTTCCCTCTCCGCAGTCCAGGAGAATACTCGTCCCGTTGTAACGTACGAGCAGCGATGTCAACCACCGATACGGCAGCGGCATCATTCCCCCGGTTCCTAATAAACATACATCAATCATCGGATCCTTTCTGTGCTGCAACGCAGCTTTTTTGCTCATATAGGGTTCTTACCCAAACCTATCTCCGCCACAGAATGCGCGCATCCTCTGTCGGCTTTTTATAAAATCCGGGCCGGATTCCCTCCGTTTGAAACCCCTCCGACTCATACAGTTGAATGGCTCCTTTGTTGCCGTCCCGCACCTCCAGCGTGAATGCCTCCATGTGGAGATTGCTCTCTCCGTACGCCAGCGCTGTCTGCAAAAGCCGTCTTGCAATCCCGCGGCGGCGTCTGTCCGGATGCACCGCCACATTGCCAATCTCCCCGTCCTCTCCCATACGGGTAAGACTGATAATGCCGATCACTTCACCGGCTTCCTCCTCAATCCAGAAAAAATAATCAACCCCTTCCCGGCGAAACGCACTCCGATAGGCATTCTCCGTCCAGGGCTCTGAAAAGCACTGTGCCTCCAGTGCCGCGGCTGCCGATATATCCTCCTGACCCATTCGTCGAATCATACGTCACGTTCACTTTCTGCCAAGGTCCCGCAAAAGCCGGCCCGCTGCCAAAGAGTCCATATGACCACTCGCCATAGCCTCGTCCTTCTGCCGCTCCGCCTGTGACTTGCGAAGGTACTCCGGGCGGAAATCGTCCGCAGAGACTAAGCGCCTCTCTCCCTCTTTTTCAAGCAGAAGGCCAGCCAGAACCGCGGTTGTTCCGGCCCTCTGCGTCAACAGATGCGCAGGCGCAAAGGATACCGGTACCACTGCCTTTTCGGTGATCAGCTTCCGATATACCGGCACGCCATCCCCGACAAAGAGGACAGCTTCTCCCCGCTTGTTCAAATCCTCCAGCAGCTCTTCAATGCCGACAGCACAGGGCTGCCGCAGACACTCCGGCCATTCGTCCTCCCGGTAGATGCCGGTATAAACCTGCTGGCGTCTTGCATCCATGATGGGGCAGACCAGCTTTGTCGTCCCATATGCATTGAATGCAAGACTTTCCAGTGTTGACACCGGCAGAATAGGCTTATCCAGTGCAAGGGCGATTCCCTTTGCCGTTGCCGCTCCAATGCGCAGTCCTGTAAAGCTTCCCGGCCCCCTGGTAATGGCGATCACATCGATGGATGCCAGATCCAGATCCAACGCCCTTTTCATTTCCTCCAGCATCGGAACCAGCGTCTGGGAGTGCGTTTTCTGGTACTGCAGATTGTATTCGCCGATCAGCTTCTCATCCTCTGCAACGGCACAGCCTGCGGTCAGCCCCGAGGCTTCAATGGCCAATATCTTCATCTCGTTTTGATCCCTTCTCTTATCGTTTCTGCTCCGAATCAATCTCAATGGAGCGATAATCCACGCCTCTGGAAAGGTCCTTTCGGATGCGGATTACCTTCGTACGGCCCGGCAGGCATTCTGCGATCTGCTCCGGCCATTCGATAAGGCAGACGCCCTGTCCGTACAGATAATCATCCAGGCCGACCTCTTCCATCTCCTCCGGCTCATCAATACGGTAGACATCGAAATGGTACAGAGGCAGCCTGCCTCCCTCATAGATCTGCAGAATCGTAAACGTCGGACTGTTCACCGGCTCTGTGATACCTAATCCTTCTGCAAATCCCTTCGTAAAAACAGTCTTGCCAACACCCAGATCCCCCGACAGCGCATAAATTTCGCCCGGGGCGGCCTTTTGTGCCAGACTCTTTCCGATGGCGTATGTCTCTTCGGCAGAGTGCGATTCAAAAAGCTGCATGCATTCTCTCCCCAAACATATGAACGTGCCGCACGCGTGCGGTCTTCCTCGTACAACAAAACCGTCAGAGCATGCGCCCTGACGGTAGTTATCATACACTGTTCGCCCCTGCTTTTCCACCTGCTCCGGCATCCTCACCTGCCGGAGAGGCAGCTTGCACGCACGTCCGTCTCACGACAGGGAGGCGGATGGATGTCCAGGTTCGGGGACGTTCTCACTCCCCCTTCAGGATCGGCGAAATCTTCTTATACACCAGGAAGGTAACGACAACATCCAGCATTCCCTTCACAAACGTAAACGGAACATTGAACACCAGGAGACTTTGTGCAACGCTCTTCATACCAGGAAGGATCGCCTGATACGCCGCCAGAATGGTCTCCTCGGGCATGAACTGGTAATAAACCGGGTACACCACCAGAAGATTGGACGGGAAGGAGATCAGCGCCATCACCACTGCACCGGCGATGGAGGCAATCAAGGCGCCTTTCTTGGAGCGATTGAATCGATATACTGCGCCGGCAGTTCCAACAAAGAAGGCCCCCAGAACGAAATTGGAAAGCTCACCCACGCCAAAGGATCCGCTGGCCAGTCCTGCATGCAGCAGATTTTTAATCAGTTCAATGAATATACCGCACACCGGTCCCATAGCAAAGCTTCCGATCAGCGCCGGAAGATCCGAAAAGTCAAATTTGATAAAGGTTGGCATCAGCATCGGAATCGGAATTTCGATCAGCTGCAGGATAAAGGCGCAGGCCGCCAATACCCCGGTTACAGTAATATACCGCACATTTCCCGAACGTTTGCTATTAGAATAATCAGACATGAAATCCACCTTTCTGTCACACTCGTGACGAACCTTGAGCATTTTCAAAGAGTTCAGAAAGGTGAGGCTTCTGATCATTTTTCTTCCATCCAGACTGTACTGTTGGTTCCGGAGTTTCACCGAATCAGCCTGCCCTATCCGAAAACGCCAAAGTTCCGATCGATTTTCGAATACTGCAGGGTCGCGGACTGTACCGCCAGTAGGGAATTGCACCCTGCCCTGAAAAATACTCAGATGTTAAGTTGCTGCCCACAGTCTGTCTATCAGACTGCAGACTTTATTTCCACTGTCAGCCTTAGCTGACAATCCGGAAATTGAATTCATTTACCGCCCGGCGTTCCTCGTCAGCGGTATCAACCTTGGCAATGCATGCACCGAGTGCCCGAAGCTTTTCCGGAAACCGTTCATATCCTCGCTCGATGTATTTAATGTCATAGATTTCAGAATATCCATTGGCAGCCAGCGCCGCTGCCACAAGCGCCGCTCCCGCGCGCAGATCCGGTGCATTTAGATTCGCGCCGTTGTAGCTCTCCACACCGTCAATGATGGCAGTATTGCCCTCTACGCGGATGGAAGCTCCCATCTTCGTCAGCTCATCCACGTATTTAAAACGGTTTTCAAAAATACTCTCCGTCACAATGCTGGTCCCCTTGGAAAGTCCCAGCAGGACACTGATCTGCGGCTGCATATCCGTAGGATATCCCGGATATGGAAGCGTCTTGACATTTGTATGCTCCAGACGCCTTTTCGCAACGACGCGAACCGAATCGTCGGACTCTGTCACCTCGCACCCCATCTCAATCAGCTTGGCGGTCAGGGACTCCAGATGCTTGGGAATAACATTTGTGATGGTAACATCTCCGCGGGTTGCTGCTGCCGCATACATATAGGTTCCCGCTTCAATCTGATCCGGAATGATGGAATACGTCGTCTTGTGCAGACGCTCCACGCCTTTAATGCGGATGACATCCGTTCCCGCGCCCTTAATGCGCGCGCCCATACTGTTAAGGAAGTTGGCAAGGTCAACTACATGCGGCTCCTTCGCCGCATTCTCTATGATGGTATTGCCTTGTGCCATCGCCGCTGCCATGATCACATTGATGGTGGCTCCTACCGACACAACGTCCATGTAGATATGACTGCCCACCAGCTCGTCTGCCCTGGCAACAATCATGCCCGGAGATGCAACCCGCACACTGGCCCCCAGCGCGCGAAATCCTTTGATGTGCTGGTCGATCGGGCGAAGACCGATGTTGCAGCCCCCCGGAAGAGCGACCTCTGCCTTCTTGTACTTGCCAAGAAGTGCACCGATCAGATAATACGAACCTCGAATCTTGCGGACCGCTTCCGTATCCACCGGTGCATCCTTGATGGTTGCGCCATTGATAACATACGTATGCAGCTGCGGGTGCTCCACAACCGCACCGATCTCCGCAATGGCACCAATAATGGCACGAATATCCGAAACATCCGGGATATTCTCTATAGTTACCGGCTCATCAGCCATGATCGAGGCAGCAACAATGGCCAGTGCCGCATTTTTGGCACCGCCAATCTCAACCTCTCCGGAAAGAGGATTTCCGCCTTTCACAACATAATGCACCATGCATTAAACTCCTAATCATCTGATCCTGCGGATCTTTCTCCGAAGGAAACTCTCCCCTTGTAACAAGTCCGTAATAGAATACTGCCGTCTTATACTCTCGTCAAGCAAAGCCGGCAGCGGCTTCCATCGTTAAGACAGGTAGTTATACGGGTTAACCGCCGTTCCATTGACACGAATCTCAAAATGCAGATGCGGTCCTGTACTGTTGCCGGTATTACCGGAACGCGCAATAACATCTCCCTGCGAAACGCTCTGTCCAACCTTCACCAGTACCTTCGACAAATGCCCATACCGCGAGGTGACTCCGTTCCCGTGGTCGATATAGACCACATAACCATACCCGGACTGCCAGCCCGCGGATGTAACCTTTCCTCCGCTGGTAGCCATAACGGACGTTCCGACAGCAACAGCGATGTCCAGTCCCTTATGATACGTGCTCGCACCGGCCTTCGGCGCTTTTCTGCCGCCAAAGCCGGAGGAAACCCGTCCGTATACCGGCCATATGTAGGTCGGCGGATTCTTGGTCCCGACTTCTATAATCTTCGGCACCGCATCCACCGTATTCTCCTGTTTGACGATTTCACGGCTCTGTACCGTATCGTCGCGATAATTCACCAGCGCAATGACACGCCGGTGCCCGGAGCTTCCTTCCTGAATCACTTCCGACTTTGTGGTGTACCAGTCGTCGTTCTTCTTATAAATGGTTTCTGCTGTATAGTCTTCTTCGTAGTATTCCTGATTGGTATAGAGCACCGTCAGCTTCGGTTCTGCCACAGTGACACTCAGAACGTCGCCCGGACGAATGATAGCATCGGTTCCCGACAGGGAATTGATGGATACCAGCTGCTGGGTGGTAAGCCCGTATTTTTCTGCGATACCGGAAAGCGTATCGCCGCTGGTCACCTCATACGTTGCGCTGCGCGCCACATCTCCGGTGACATCCGCCTCTGCCTCCTCCAGTGTCGCCACCAGATTGGACGGAAGATACGTCTCAGAAATCTCAATCTTCTCTCCGAAATCAATGCTCTGCAGTCCCAGGACATAATCCTCAAAATCCATGCCGACTGCCGGCTTCACATCATCAAAGAGCTTCGAGAAGGCCTGCTCAATGCCGGCGGTGGGAAGCTGATTCTGCTGCTCCTCCTTTTTCTCCTGTTCACCGGTTGTCAGAACCTGATACGTCAGCGCATTCACCTCACGGCTTGTATCAGACAGGATGTTGACAATGTAATCCCTTTCAGGGTCATATTTTTCAAGCACATCATTCAGAAGCTGCTTGATATCATCCACGGAAGCCATGTTGAACACATACTCGCCAACCTTTACCGTGTAGCAATGCTGCAGCGTGAAAAGCTCGTGGGTGGACAGTACCGACTTCATCCGGTCAACAATATCCTCCTGGGTATCCGTGGTTCCCCAGGAAACCTGCTGTCCCTCCACCTGCAGATCCGCATCAATGAAAATCATATCGCTGCTGGTCCTGGCAATCTCACGCCGGGCTATCAGGTAATACTCTTTGGCCTCTTCTTCTGTACCAACAACACCAACCTCTTCCCCATTCAGATAAATGGTAAAGAGGTTGTCATTTTCCTCGTGAAGCCCCGTATAGTTCGGCCAGAAAAACAAGCTTCCCACCAGTACCGCCACACAGGTTGTCAGGAACAGAAATTCAGTTTTCTTCTCATTGTGAAATATCCGGAAAATCATGTATAAAAATCAGCGCAAAAACAGATTCAGAATCCCAAAGGCATCCAAAGCCTCCAGGATCGCACATAACGCAGCAAGAACCAGTGTTGCAATCTGTACCCCGTTCGGCTTTGCCTGCGCAGGTGCGTTTTTGTCCGGAAGAAGATCCTTGATTTCTTCGGTCTGCTTTTTCAGAAGGAGCTCCGTGGCAGCCTGTACGTTGCGGTACACACGTACATTTTCCTTATGTGCAAAGTCGTCCGACTGCTGCAGAAGGTCCGAGACCTTTGCCTGGCTTTCCGACAGAGAAGCATTCAGCTTTTCATTCAGATCACGGATTTTCTCCTCCAGGACAGTCTTGGTGCTGTCCTGTAATCCGGAGAAATCAACCTCCTGGAAAGCCTTGCCGTTGTCGGCAAGTGCCTGTGCAGATGCCTTCATCACATCCTGTACGCCCTTGGTTGTCTCCAGGCTCATCTTGCGCATATCATCTACAAGTGCGCTGTTCTTGGCATAGAGTTCCCGCAGCTCCTCAATCTGCTTCTGGTAGGCTGCGACGGCGTCCTTTAATGCATCCACCTCCAGCGCCTGTGCCTCTTCATTGGCACGGATCATATCATCGGCAACTGCCTCTCCTACGCCAGTGGATTGCTGGATTCGCTTTTCCAGTTCCTCGATGGAATTCTCTTCTTCCTGTACTTCCTGCATAAATGTATCGCTCATGGACTGATTCCCTCCGGCCTGCTGTCAGACTGTGTCCTATATTCGCCAAATCAGGGTTTATGATAACATCATCCCCTTACTTTTACAACGAAGGCAGCCGACTACCGCATTCGTCATTTTGTTGCATGCAACAGCTGTCTTCGCTTTGATTTTGTGTAATGTTCACATATATTCATGCTTCGTTCATATTTTGTTCATACTCAACTGCTATATTGTAACCATCAAAGCAAACGACAGTTTGATGATTTTTTCATAATAAGCCCGGGAGCTGAAAAGCCCCCGGGCACTCCTCTTTTTTATAGGGTCGTAATTTCCTGAATCTCATTATTCAGTGACAGCATCTTCTCATCCAGATTGGACACCATGTGTGCACACTCGAGCAGCTCTTCCGCAATGGAGGACGGCACATCCCCAGTAAATTTATACTGAATCTTGTGCTCTAAGCTGGCCCAAAAGTCCATTGCAATGGTGCGGATCTGAATTTCCACCTTTGTATCTACGATCCGATCCGACAGATATACCGGCACTGTCACAATCATATGGTAGCTCTTGTATCCGCTTGGCTTTGGGCTGACCAGATAGTCCTTGATCGCCAGTACGCGGATGTCACTCTGGTTGCTGATCATGTCCGCTATCTTGTAAATATCCGACGTAAAATCGCAAATAACACGAACACCTGCAATATCATTGCAGTACTTCACCATGTTCTCCAGTGTTGACGTATATCCATGACGGCGCAGCTTCTTCACGATACTCTCCGGCGTCTTGAGTCTCGCCTTGATGTGCTCGATCGGATTGTAATTGTGCACATGCTGAAATTCTTCATTCAATATATTCAGCTTGGTCTGCATCTGGCGCAGCGCTCCGTTATAGATCAGCATGACCTCCTCGTAGCTGTCTGCGCCTTCTCCCTCTACTCTCAGTTCCATATCAAATCCTATGCCTGAATCCTTATGCCGCTAGTTCTCCACTCATTCCACCGTCACCGACTTCGCAAGATTGCGCGGCTTATCCACATCCAGTCCCTTGGAAACGCTGACATAATATGCCAGCAGCTGCAGCGGCACAATCGCAACGCTGGTTGCAAAATGCGGATCGGTTTTCGGGATATAAACGGTAAAATCGGCAGTATCCTCTATGCCATAGTTTCCATAGGTGGTCAGCCCCATCAGATAGCCTCCGCGGCTCTTCACCTCCACCATGTTGCTGACCGTTTTCTCGAAAAGCTCCGGCTGCGTCAGAACGCCAACGGTCAGAGTCCCATTCTCAATAAGAGAAATGGTTCCGTGCTTTAGCTCTCCGGCTGCATACGCCTCCGAATGAATGTAGCTGATCTCCTTGAGCTTCAGCGAGCCCTCCAGCGAAATTGCATAATCAATGCCTCTTCCTATAAAGAAAATATCGCGGGCATTGCTGCGCTTGGCGGCAAACCACTGAATCCTTTCCTTATCCTCCAGCACCTTTTCAATCTTGTCCGGAAGCTCCTGAATTTCTTTGGTCAGCGCCGCCTTTCGCTCAGCGTCAACTGTCCCCTTCGCTGCTGCAAGCTCCAGTGCAAAAGCATATCCTGCGATCAGCTGCGTGCTGTAGGCCTTGGTTGTCGCCACTGCAATTTCCGGTCCTGCCAGCGTGTAGAAGACATAATCCGCCTCTCTTGCAATCGAGGAGCCCACCACGTTTACGATGGCCATGGTCTTCATGCCATTGTCCCTTGCAAGGCGAAGTGCCGCCAGCGAATCCGCAGTCTCTCCCGACTGGCTGATAATGACAGCAAGGCTGTTCGGTGCAATAAGCGGATTCCGATACCGGAACTCCGATGCCAGCTCGATGCGCACCGGAACTCTTGCAAGATCCTCAATCACATACTGAATAGCAACACCCACATGATATGCAGAGCCGCATCCGATGATGCATACATGCTCCAGATCCTTAAGCTGCTCCTGTGTCAGTCCGGTTTTGGAAAGATCCAGCCCGCCATCCTCATTGATCACCGATGCGACGGTATCCCGAACCGCCTTGGGCTGCTCATGGATTTCCTTCAGCATAAAGTGAGGATACCCTCCTCTTTCCGCCGCCTCTGCATCCATTTCCACATGCACCAGTTCCTTGGATATCTCTTCCTGATCAATGTTGTAGAACGAAATCTTATCTGCCTCGAGAACGCCGACCTCCAGATTATCGATATAATACACATCTCTCGTGTACTTCAGAATGGCCGGTACATCCGATGCAAGGAACGTCTCGCCCTTCCCGGTACCGATGATCATCGGTGCGTCCTTGCGTGCAACATAAATCTGCCCCGGATAATCCTGGAACATAATTGCCAGCGCATAGGTTCCGCGCACACGCATCATCATGTGCGTAATAGCGTGAATCGGCCCCAGATTGTACTTCTTCATGTAAAACTCGATCAGGTTGATCACAATTTCCGTATCGGTGCTGGAATAAAACTGATAGCCGTTCCGCTCCAGCTTCGCCTTTACATCCTGATAATTCTCAATGATGCCGTTGTGCACGCCAACAACCGATCCGTCGTTGCTGATGTGCGGATGCGCGTTGTTTTCGCTGGGTTCTCCATGGGTTGCCCATCTGGTGTGTCCGATTCCGCAGCCGCCCTGCACAGAGAGCCCGTTATTGGTTTTCTCTGCGAGAGCCTTCAGACGCCCCTTTGCCTTTACAATTTCAAATGGCTTGCCGCCGTCGCGAACCGCCAGTCCGGCAGAATCATAGCCTCTGTATTCCAGTTTTGACAGCCCGTCCAGCAAAATCGGAGCTGCCTGCTTTTTACCTACATATCCAACAATTCCACACATAGCTTCGTTTCTCCATCTGCCCGCCCGGCGGGCGCTCTTGCATCGTATTACAGTATCTATTCCATCCTTTGATGCAGCCTAATGCATCGTCACCCGCGTCCAGTGTCAGGTCTCGCCTTCCAGTATTGCCGGTTGGAGGAGCACCATATAATGACACCTTCCGGGAGCTTCTGATACCCGCGTCCCATTCGATACCCCAAAAGTCTTGCAGCGCACCGAAAGCCAAACGCCGGAATCTGCCACGTCCGCCCTTCCTTAAGAAGCTGCTGCGAAACCGCTTTTACATACTGCATTCCCTCACCCTCTGAGGAAAGTCCTGCGAACACCTCCGGGTGCTGTGTCTGGGATACCCCCAGATCAAAGTTGCGGCGCAGCTGCTGCATTGCTGTATAGGTATGGGAATGATACACCCGCGCCTTGGCCGCGTAGCAGATCCGATATCCTGCCTGCAGCGCATGTCCCGCATAAATCATGTCCTCGTTGAAAATAACAGGACTCGAAAAGCCTCCCATTTTCTCCCATACACTCCTTCGGTACATTGCACACACGTCGGAGCAAAAATAGGTCTTAATCCCCAGCTTCTTCGTATCCTCCTGGGATTTAATCACTGAAGTCTCCGGATAATTAAATATCCGTGACAGCCTCTCCTCCGCCTGCGCTCCGGGATTTGCCAGCTGCCTGGCATAGGAAACCGCCAGCATCGAATCCAGGTCAAAGGGCTTTAGCAGCTCCCCCGTCAGCCTCTCATCCGCAGGAAGCGCATCCTGTGTCATGGTCAGAATGTAATCCGCCTGGCCGCAGCTGCGAAACCCGGCATTCCTGGTTCCGCCGTGATCAAATTCGTCAGGCCGTATATGCGTCAAAGCCACATTCGGCCAGCGCGACAAAAGTTCCTCCTGCGTCATGTTCCAGCTTGCCAGCGAAGCAGTCAGGAACTCCTCTCCCGTATTGATCAAATGAATGGTGCGTACCGGAACTGTCTGCCGCGACAAAAGATCCAGTATCTGAAGCAGCCTCCGATCCGGCTTATACACCGGGATCACCGCTTCGATCGTTCTCTTTTCCATACCATCTCCGCTCTGTGCATCGCTTCCGAATCCGCAGCTCCGGATTCACACGGCATTCATTATACCATGATACCAGGGTCAAAAGGTCAAAACTCCGACGAGAGCTTGCTCGCGTGAGGTGTTTTTTCATGGATCAAAGAAGGGAGGACGAGCCTCGTCCTCCCTTGGTGCATTGAAAACTGTTATAAATCAAAGAATCCTTACGTATGATCTGCATCCGTCATTTCTTCCGGAACCGCATCCTTTGTCATATCAGCAATCTTATCGCTGTAGCTCTTTACTGTCTCCGACGGATCGTAGTCCGCATCATCAAACAGGAACTGATGCAGCCACTTTACATTGTCGGTCAGGTCTCTTGGAATAACGCAGTCTCCCAGTGCTCCGCCCAGGTTCGCCTGAATACGCTGCTCCTCCTGAGGGAATCCATTCTGCATGGAATCTATTCCGTCCTCTGCGATCACGTTGTAGCCGGCAATTGCCTGCACATCCTTAAGCAGATCGCTTACGTTATAGGACGTATAAATCTCACCGGAAACCGAGTTTACGATGTCCGTCAGCTGTGCAACATTTGCACTCTTGGCCTTGTCCATGACCGCGTACAGGACCGCACGCTGTCTGGCTGCGCGTTTATAATCCCATCCTCTGGTGTAGCGAATACGACAGTATGCCGTAGCCTGCAGGCCGTTCAGTGTCTGTGTACCCGATGATGTCACCTCTGTGTAGCCATCCTTACCCAGCTCCTTGGCCATTGTGGACTGGTAATTGTTCAGGTGGGAAATCTCATCATCCTCAACCGTAATCGTCACGCCGCCGAGCGCATCCACCACGTCCGTCAGACCGCCGAAGCCAACGGTTACAAAGTCGGTAATATTCATATCCAGGTTCTGGTTGAGCATGTTGATTGCCTGCTCTGCGCCTCCCTGCGAATATGCCGCATTGCATTTCGTATAGGTGTCATTTCCGATGTTCAAAAGCGTATCGCGATACACCGAAATCAGCTTTACATCGCCGGTATCCTCGTTGATGGAGCAGATCATAATGGAGTCGCTTCGCGTGTTCTGATCCAGTGCTCCCTCCGTAGAATCCACACCGAAAAATGCAATGTTGCGGTATCCCTTCATCTGTCCGGTTTTGGTATCCTCGATAACCTCATCCGACATGTTGTTCACTATTTCCTCTGTGGGGAGATTTACCTTCTCTACCTTACCGATGCTGTTGACAAAGTACAGAACCAGAAGGACGGCGACCAGCACCACCGCTTCCACAATGAGGACGGCCGGACGGATTCCTTTTTTCTTCCCTCCGGAGCGGGATCCCCTGCTGCCTCTGCCGGAAGACCTGGCAGAGCGTCTTGCATATCGCGCATCCTCATATTCATCGCCATATTCGTCGTAGCGGTCCTCATAACGATCATCCTGATAGTCATCATAGCGATCATCGTATCCATCGTCATAGCGATCGCCATACTCATTATAGTCATCCTGATAATCGTCTGCGTACTCTCCGCGGTCATCCCCGCCGCGATAGCTGTCGTCATAGCCGTCATCGTAGCCATCATCATAACGGTCGTCATAGCGATCATCATAACGATCGCCATATTCATCATCATAACGATCGTCATAATCGTCATAGTCGCGTCTGGACATATGGTATTCCCCCAAAAAGAAACGGCGTCACGGCAGAACCGTCCACGCCTTTGTATTGGCTGTTTTGAACTGTACTACACAGAATACTACACTTCCGCATGCAGAACAACCGTCAATCAACGTAATTGTTTAGCGCCCATCTCGATTTTTAATATGCATTCTTATTGATGAAGCCCTTGAATACCGTCAGGAACAATATGCGAAAATCAAACCCAAGGCTCCAGTTCTCGATGTAATAGATGTCATGCTCGATCCGTTTCCGGATGGATGTATCCCCGCGGTAGCCGTTAATCTGAGCCCAGCCGGTAATCCCAGGGCGAACCTGATGCTTCACCATATAGCGGGGGATTTCCTGACGAAACTTGTCCACGAACTGCGGGCGCTCGGGTCTTGGTCCCACCAGACTCATTTTGCCGGTAAGCACATTGAAGAACTGCGGCATCTCATCGATGCTGGTTCTGCGCAGAAAGCTTCCGAACTTCGTCACCCGGTCATCTCCCCGGGTGGTCCAGCCCTTCTTCTCTTCCTCCGCCGACTGTACCCGCATGGTGCGGAATTTATACATGGTAAATGGCTTGGAATGCAGCCCGATCCTTGTCTGCTTGTAGATAACAGGTCCCTTGCTGGTCAGCTTCGTGCCGATCACCGCCATCAGCATCACCGGAGAGAATATAATAATGCAGAAGATTGATCCGAAAATATCCACCAGCCGCTTCAGGAACGCATTCCATGTATTGGTGAGCGGTACATACCGGATATTAATCACGGGAAGTCCCATAATATCCTCTGTATACGGCTTGGACGGAAACAATGAGCCATAATCCGGGATAAACTTCGTATGAACCCCCGAGCGCTCACACAAATCCACGATGTGCTCCAGATGGTCATAGTCCTCCAGCGAAAGTGTGATGGCTATTTCATCCATCTTATTCTCAGGGAGAATGATTTCCAGATTCCCAAGCTCTCCGAGTACCTTCACTCCGCGGTACTGCGTGCCTCTGGGAACATGATTATCCAAGATGCCGTGAACAACATAGCCCCATTGTGGATTCATGCTGATGCGATCAAGGTAGGCTTCTGCAGATCTGGAATATCCCACGAGAATCACGTGCTTGAGATTATTGCCTCTGCGCCGGATATAATACAGAAACTTCCGTACCATCATCCGATATAGGAACGTCAGCGCTGTATTGACAATATAGAACAGCAGAATGAATGTGCGCGAGAAATCCACCATGCCGACCACGCTGGTGGACAGCAGGAAGAAGCTGATCATGACAAGGCCGATGCCGACGGTATTCGCCTTAACAATTCCCGCCACCTCATTGCGAATTCTGGAGGAACGCTTCGAGGAATACAGGTCATATACAGCATATAAAATCAGATATCCAGGCACAATAAAGTACAGAGTCCTGAAATAGGTCTCTGCCGACAATGCCGTTACACCGGGTGTCGATTCCGCAAGGGGCGTCAGGAACTTCAAGGCCCAGGCAATCAGGAAGCTGATCGCCGTCACCATCCCGTCCAGCACAATGTGCATTCGATTGAAAAAAATCTGATTGTCCTTAATCATGCTTTCTATCTGTCAGCGGGTTATTCTGCGCCGAAACAGTCCGGCATACAGTTGGCCCTGAATAGACGCATAGGCAGGCAGATGCCCCCACGAAAAGGGAATCTTCTCTCCCAGATACAGCGGAAGCACCTCCTCAAGAACTCCGTCTTTATCCGGAACATTTCCCTCTTCTCCAAGGGATCCCTTTTTGTAAGGGATTTCATAATAGCGCAGCATGGTATATTCCCTGGTCAGTGCCTTCAGGAATTTTCCGCGCTCCAGTCCCTGCCGATATGCCTCTCCCAATCCCTTTCTTCGGAAGAATTCTTTTTTTACAAGTGTGCCGAGCGCCCACAGCGGAGCATTCAGCCAATACTGCAGACGCGGCATGTTTTTATACAGAAGGAGAGCATTGTTGCCTGCACTCATCACTTCCTTAAACTCGTTATACCGCGATCCGGTTGTGGCACTCCCGGCATGCAGGACCTGCGCTTTTGGAGCCAGATAGCTCCGGTGTCCGTAAATCTGCGCTCTCCACCCGATATCAATATCCTCCAGGTAGCAGTAGTGCCGCTCATCAAACCATCCGATTTCCTCGAACACCTTCATACGATACATAGCCGCCCCTGCACAGGCCGCGAACACCGGTGACAGCTTCTCTTCGTTTTCCTTGTCCAGATATCTGCTCCTGGATTCTCCCTTTCCTCTTCCAAAGGCCCACCCAAGTGCACTGTACAAATCCCCTGCATCGTCCACCAGCTCCGGCTCCTGCATCGAGAGCATAAGCGCCTGCATGGCAAAGCAGTCCGGCCGTTTCTCCATGGCAAGGTACAGTTCCTCTACCGCTCTTGCATCCACCACCGTATCATTATTCAGCAGAAAAGCATACGGTGTCCGTACCAGATGGAGCCCCGCATTTACTGCATGACAAAATCCCGTATTAACCGGCAGTCGCAAAAGCAGGACCTGCGGATATTCCTCCTCCAGCATTCTGCAGGAGTCATCCGCAGAGCCATTATCCACTACAATAATCGCCGGAATCCATGTACTCTTTAAAAGGCTGTCCAGGCACTTTCTGAGAAACTCCGCACCATTATAGTTCGGAATGACAACCGATATCAATTCACGCTTATCCATCCTTGCACTCTTTAACCATAAACGGATCCCATACGATGAGATACCCCTGCTGCCGTACCAGCCGGCAAAACTCCAGGCTTTTCTCCCTAAGCTCATCCGACTGCTTCATCACATGGCCATCGTAAGCTGCATTGAACACGGACTGGTATAAGGGCCGCAGCTCCGTGCGAATTTCCATGCAGCGTACATCCACCGCCATCGCATCCTGCACCGTATCCGCACGATGCATCGGTCCGCTTTCCATCTCATGCATTCCAAGAAATTCCACGTGCCCGTTCTCGTCCATCATGCCGCCCACTATGCGGTGATGACGATTGAGGATCTTGCCTCCTACAACGCCCACCTCTCTTCGCTGCGTAAAAATATCCGGATGATATTCCACGCGAAAGAAACCTCTGTGACGGGATTCATTCACAGTTACATCCATGTGGCATGTTCGAAAATATTCCTGCAGCGCAGCCTTCCCGGCCGTATACGCATAATCCTTGCTACCGGGATTTCCTGCTGTAGAGGCTGCATGCGTCCTCCAATGATACAAAACCTTCGGAATGTGCACAATCCCCGACCACGGCGCGCGAAGCAGAAGATCATAATCCTGTGCGCCGTCATATTCCGGCCGCAGCAAAAGCGCCAGAAACAGCTCCCGTTTCATCGTCAGCAGGTGACACACATAGTTGTTGCTCAGAAAATAGTCCGGGTTGAAATCCGGCTTCCGATTCGGTTCAAAAAAGTTCGCCGCAGAAGCGTCGCACTTGTCCTCGTCCGAATATATAATCTCCGCATGCGTCCGCAGGATCTTATGCGTGATTTCAAAAACAGCATCCGGCGTCAGCAAATCGTCATAATCCAAAAGAGCAATATACTCCCCCTGAGCCAAAGCCGCTGCTGCATTGGTATTGCGGGAAATGCCGCCATTGGCACCCAGCGCCTTGTACCGGATCCGTTCATCTCGGGGATAGGATGCGATGTTCACAGCAGCTTCACTGCCGCTGCCATCCGCCAGAATCAGTTCCCAGTTCCCGTACGTCTGTGCCAGGACCGATTCCACCATCTCCCGAAGAAAGTGCGGATCCGGCTGATACAGAGGAACCAGAAAGCTGATCACAGGCAGTGATTCCCCTTCCTGCTGCTTTTTCTTCCACTGCAGGCGCTGCTCTTCCAGACGCTCCAAGGTCGGAGCCTCGTACACATACGAGGCTCCGACCTTGGTTTCTAACCGCTCACGAGCGGCATAATATGCATCCTTCCATCCATTCCTGCGCGCGTATCTGATTGTCTTGTTCAAATCATTCCAAAATGCCATCTCACATCCCCGCAGCACATATAACGGATGAGTCGCCTAGAGGAACACCCCCAGCGATGCTCAGATCTTCTCCTTTACAGCTTCAGTCAGTGCTTCTACCTTGGCCTGCGCGTCCTCCAGGCTGCTTCCCTTCACGCCCATATAGAACTTGATCTTCGGCTCCGTACCGGAAGGTCTTGCGCAGCACCATGCATCCTGATCCAGTGCAAAGTAAAGAACATTGGAGGCCGGAAGCCCGGTGCTCGACTCTTCACCGGTTGCCAGATCCAGCACCTTGCCGGATGCATAGTCGCGGAAGTGCTCCACATTCCATGCGCCGAAGGTCTTGGGCGGATTGGAGCGGAATTTCTCCATCAAAGCTTCGATCTGTGCGGCTCCGTCCATTCCCTTCATGGTAATGGCGTACTGTGTCTCCTTGTAGAAGCCATACTCCTCATAAATCTTCTGCATCTGATCCCAGAGCGTCAGCCCCTTCTTCTTGTAGAAGGCAGCCGCCTCACACAGCATCATAACAGCAACCGGTGCATCCTTGTCTCTTGCATGCGTGCCGGCCAGGCACCCATAAGACTCCTCAAGACCAAAAACATAGTTGTAGGAGTGCTGCTCCTCGAACAGACGGATCTGCTCGCCGATATACTTAAAGCCGGTCAGGCATTCCACATAATGGCAACCGTATTTCTGCGCAATTGCCTTTGCCAGATTCGTCGTGACAATGGTCGTAACAAAGGCAGGATTCTCAGGCATTGTACCGGCCAGACTCTTCTCGCGAAGAATATACTCGCCAATCAGCATACCCGACATGTTGCCGGTAAACGGCACGTATTCGCCGGTAGCTGTATCCTTGGCATATACGCCGAGGCGATCTGCATCCGGATCGGTTGCAAGGACAATATCTGCATCCTTTTCCCTGGCCAGCTTCAGCGCCAGCGTAAAGGCCTTCGGATCCTCCGGATTCGGATAGTCCAGAGTGGTGAACTCCGGATCGGGATCTCTTTGCTCCGGAACAACATATACGTGCTTAAAGCCAAGCTCCTCCAGAACTCTCGTAACCGGCACAAGTCCTGCTCCGTGGAACGGTGTGTAGACGATCTTGATGTCATCTGCCATTTCGCGGATTACTTCCGGATGAATGATCTGCTTCTTGAGCGCCTCCATGTAGGCATCATCAATTTCCTTGCCGAAGTAAACCAGAAGGCCGGCCTTCACCGCCTCTTCCTCCGGCATTGTCTTCACCTCGCCGTAGCTGGTCACCGCGTTTACATCTCCGATAATGCCGGTATCGTGCGGAGGGGTTACCTGTGCGCCATCCTCCCAGTACACCTTATACCCGTTGTACTCCGGCGGATTATGACTTGCCGTAATCTCGACTCCTGCCTGGCACCCAAAGTAACGCAGCGCAAAGGACTCTTCCGGCACCGGACGAAGCGTATCTGACAGATAAGCCTTAACCCCGTTTGCCGCGAGGCAAAGTGCCGTTTCCTTGGCGAATTCCGGGCTCATGCGACGGCTGTCATAGGAAATCGCCACTCCCTTTTTCGGATCTCCGTTCTTATTGATGTAATTAGCAAGTCCCTGGGTTGCCTTCCGTACTGTATAAATATTCATACGATTGGTGCCGGCACCGATCACGCCGCGCAGACCACCCGTACCAAATGCAAGATCCTTGTAAAACCGATCCTCTACTTCCTTTTCATCCCCGATTGAACGAAGCTCTTCCTTGGTCTTCTCGTCAAAATAGGGATCATTTAACCAGTAATTCAGTTGCTCCTTCACGCGTTCCAGCATGGGTAACTCCTCCTTTTGTCGGCCCCTGCGTACCCTCTCGCAGCTTGGCCCCCTGTTCTTTTTGCTATCTATGCATTCAGCTTTTGGCTGCAGCATCCCCTTTACCGATCATCACATTGTGACGAATGGATTTTAAAGGTCTCCCGAGCGCATTTCCTAAATTTAATTGGTAACTATTCGCACCTCAATCCTGCACCTTCAGGCTGTAATCACTCCGGTCCAGTGTAAAGTTCGGATTGTAATACGGATCCCCCTTCTCCAGCACACTCTTCCACTTTGTGCGGAAGTGCTCCGATTCCTGATCATAGCGCCTCGCATTCGCCGATGCGGGATCAGTTACATCCGATCCTCTGGAGATGGATTCATAGTGGTACAGCTCAGCAAACGGAGTGAATACGTTCAGGTAGCCCTTTTCCCTGCACGCAAGGCAAAAGTCCACATCGTTGAGTGAAACCTCAAACGTCTCATCCAGACCGCCCACCTCATCGTAAATGCTCTTTTTCACCATCAGGCACGCGCCGGTAACCGCCGATACATCCTGTGCGTAGCACAGGCGCCCCATGTAGCCCAGGTTCTCCCTGCGCTGCTTATAATGCGTGTGCCCCGCCGTTCGATGCGCGCCAAGTCCGAGAACAATGCCGGCATGCTGAATCGTCTTGTCCGGATAATACAGCTTGCCGCCTACGCAGGCTACGTCCTCACGCTGTGCATACATCAGAAGCTCCTCCATCCAGTTGACAGAGATCACCTCTGTATCATTGTTCAGCAGCAGCAGATACTCACCACTTGCCTGTGCCGCGCCGAAATTATTCACCCTGGAATAATTGAACGCTTCACCCTCTGCACGGTTATATTCTACTACATGTACACGGTCTTTGTACGGTCCGGATGTTACTTCGCGGTAATATCTTCGCGTCTCCTCCAGCGTGCTCGCATTTTCTACGATAATGATTTCATAGTTTTCGTAGGTGGAACGCTCAAAGATAGAATTCAGGCAGCGCTTTAAGTCCTCGGCGTGGTCCTTATTAGGGATGATAATGGATATCTTCGGCTCTCCCTGAATTTCATAGGTGATTTTAAAAATCGTTTCAAACGCCCGGGTACTTGTGATCTTGAAGTTGCGGAATCCGTGCCGCCGCAGATGATCCGCAACAGCCCCCTTCGCCGCTTCAATGGCATAGGTCTTTGCACCGATATTGTCTGCCGTAGATCCCGCATGGCTTCTCCAGTAGTAGAGGAGCTTCGGCACATGCACGATGTTCTGCGCCTTATCGGTCAGCCGCAGAATCATGTCATGATCCTGCGAGCCGTCAAATTCCGAGCGGTACAGCTCCTCGCCCTCCAGAAGGTGCCGGTCAAAGCAAGAGAGATGGCAGATATAATTGTTCGCCCGCAGATTGTCAATGGCATAGTCCGGCTTGAAATGAATCGTCACAAACCGGTTGAGATTGCTCTCCTTGAAGGTCGTCTCATCGCAGTACAGATAGTCCGCATTCTGCTCGTTGATGGTCTTGACATACCAGTACAGAACAGACGGATGAAGGTAGTCATCGTGATCAAAGGGGGCGATATACTCTCCGGTCGCCATCTGAAGGCAGGCGTTGGTGTTCTCGGAGATGCCGCCGTTTTTCTCCAGCTTACGATAGCAGATCTTTTCCGCAAGCTCCGTGCTCCTTTGCCGGTACTGCTCAACGATCTCGCCCACATACGCATGCTCAGCATCGGATCCGTCCGCAAGACACAGCTGCCAGTTTCCGTAGGTCTGATTCAGCACGGAATCCAGCATGTCCTTCAGAAACTCCTCCGGCGTATTGTACAAAGGGACCAGAATGCTGAAGCAAATCTGCCGGGCAAAACCGGCGGCCTCATCTGCCTGTCTTTTCCTTTCTGCTTCATCCGGAAAGCTCGCCGTTCCGTATCCCTTTTCTGCCTGGCGCTCGCGAATCTTATACTGAATCTTCTTCACTACGCCCCGTGCGTCTCCCTGGTTTTTGATCCGGTCCGTCTGGCGCTGCACGAAGTGATAGGCATCTCTTGCCGGCTTCGAGGCCTTCCATATTTTGTTGTTCTTGATGCGATCGAGCTTAAACTGAAGATCGTCCACCTGATCCTCCAGCTGTGCCACACGATCAGCAAGAAACGCAGCCTTTGCCTTTTCCTTTTCGTATTGCTCCAGAAGATCTATATCACGCTTGTCGTTTTGTTCCATGCCTTCTCCCGCACTGCCAAGGTGCAGCACTCATAACCCTTCAGAAACTCTTCAGCGCCCTTTGCAGCATCCATACCGCACAGCTACTCTATCTTCAAAAAAACGTCTGACCAGTACACCAGTCTCTGACGTGAAGTTCGATCGATGGCCAGCATGCCAATCTGATACCGCCCCGGCTGCAGCGCATCCTTTCGAAAGGCTGTCATAAAGCCAGTCAGTTCATCATTCACCTGATCCGTCAGGTTCTCTGCAATATCCGGGCGATAAACCCTCTCTGTATCGATCTGCCATACCGGCCCGTCCTGATCATCCGGTCGGAACAGCAGCTTTCTGTCATACGCTGCGTTGTCTGCATCAATGACAAAGGCATAGCCCTTGATATAATAGCCTTCTTCATTCCGACTTGCCTGGTCCTTGCGTCCCATCGGGCCGCACAGCCAGACAGAAAGTGCACCGGCATACTCCACGCCAAGACGCAGCACAGGATTCTCCCAGGCTTCCCTGAGCTTTCTTTGCCGGCGCTCCATATCCATGTAGTGCGGATCCTGCAGCACTGCATCCTCCGTCGCAATTTTGAATTCAGTTACCGCCGGATCCTGCTCCAGGTATTCGTGATAGAAGGGATCTCTGCGGAATAAATCCGGATGAAGTCCCAGGAGGCGCTCCAGCTCATTGGAGAGACGTACCGCTTTTACCTCGTCCTTCCGGTCATCGCCGCGGGAAAGAGATTCGTGGTGATACAGATACATGTTGTTGCGCACCACATTGTAATATCCCTTTTCGAACACCTTCAAACAAAGGTCAATATCGTTGAAGGCAACTGCAAAATTCTCGGTGTCAAACCCGCCGACCTCATGGAACAAGTCGTTTCGAATCATCAGGCAGGCACCGGTAACGGCAATTACATTCCGGACCCCCTTATTGAATCCGAAGTAATGCTCTTCCTTGTTGCTGCAGTACTGCAGCTTGTGGATGGGTCCTACATGGACATTCACCACGCCCGCGTGCTGGATCAGATCCGAATTCGGATACAAGAGCTTCATGCCGACGCATCCGACATAGGGGAGCTTCGCTTTTTCCGAAAGGTACGAGAGCCAGTTGGGACGGGCAATCTCTATATCATCGTTCAAAAACAGCAGCAGTTCTCCGTTGGCCTCCTCTGCCCCCAGGTTGCACATTGCCGAAAAGTTAAACTCCATCGGCTCATAAATCAATCTGGCGCTTCCGGTTTCATTGTGCTCCTCGAGAAGCTTCTCTACCTTCCTCCGGTTCTCCTCCGAGCTTCCATTGTCCACAACAATGATCTCATACGGAGAGCAGTCACTGAATTTCTCAATGGAGTGCAGACACTGCCCCAGAATTTCCGGATTATCCTTGCTGGGAATGATGATGCTGATCAGTCTCTTTTCTGCAGACTCCACAGAATAACGCCCTGTGAGCGAGCTCTTGATCAGATTGCTGTCCCAGGGACTGCGCTTGTGGTAGGAATGAAACAGCACCTCCGGAATGTGTCCGATCGGAAACACGCCCTTTTTGCGCCTTGAAAAACCATCATCCGCCTGCGCAATGCGAAGGCAAAGCTTGCTGTAAATCCAGGAGCGCATGGCATCATCCAGCTCATTCTCCCTGGCCTTTTCCTCTTCCTCGCAATCCTCTCTGGTTTTTGACTTCACCTCATAGTCCGATGCCTTCCGATCTCCGGGATTGATCATGTACAGCTCTGTGGAACGGATCGCAAAAATGCTGCCGAAATAGAACGTAGACAAAAATGTGTCCGGAGACCAGTCCGGCTTAAGCCACGCATCCGTCAGCTGCCCCTTTTCCGCCAGGCGGTCTTCATCTCCGTAGACCATTCCGATATCCGGATTGGCCGCAAAAAAGTCACAGATCAGCTTCTGCGCATAATCCGTCAGGGTGCCGTCATCTGCGCAGCAAATCAGGATATCCGGAAGCTTGTTGCCGGACAAGATGTAATTTCGGAGATGAGAATACCGAACGATCTCCGCAGAAAGCTTCTCTCCTTCTGTGTGATCCATAGCGTTCAGCCGTTTATCCAGCTCCAGCTTGTGCAGCCGGTACCAGTTGCTGTAGCTGTCAACCTTGTCCAGCAGCTCCCTTTCGTATTGCTCATCCCGGGTTCGCAGCAAGTATTGTTTGATCTGTTTTTTCAGCATGTACTCTGCTCCTTGCTTCACCTAAAAATCACTAGCTATCTTCTTTCCATTGCCTCGGCCATGGTAGAAGGAAGTCCTGTCATCTGCAGCACCAGCTTCATGCGAAATGTTTCATCCTCCGCAAGCTGAGCCTTGCGGCGCAGCTTTTTGACATCCCATACCATCCAGGGATCCGATCCTGTATATACGATGCTTCCATTCGTATAATGTCTGCCATTGGTACGAACCAGGCGGTCCAGGAGCTTGCGTCCCTCGTGTCCCACCTTGGCTTCCCGAATAAGAACGATGCAGGGGCAAAGCGCCGGGTCAATCCGAAGACGTTTTATCTCCGGGAAAATCTCCACTGTAAGTGCAGCAATCCCTTCCTCTTCGTAGTGCTCCTGCGCCCAGTAGGACTCCTCCTCACGAAATCCATTTCCGGTATCGTAATACACCTGAATGGACGAAAGCGTCTGCTCCTGTTGTGCCTTGCGCTGCTGCTCCTCCTGATGTTTAGCAAGTGCAGCTTCCTTCTCCTTTGGAGTCTGAAGCTCGCACGGCTTGATCACGCTGGTCCCCATGCTGCTGCAAAGCTGCCCCAGAGAGGTCACCCCGCCCGTTACCTGCTTTTGGAAATTCTGCTCCTCCTGGGCCAGCCGATTGGCATCTGCCTCCGGAATTCCGATTGCCGCCAGAAGCCGTTCATTCCCAATGAGCTTCTCGCAGCGGCCGCTCCTGGTCTCATCCTCCAGATAGTAAACAAGGAGCGATCGGAAAAGCAGCTCCTGAACCGGAATACTCTCAGAAACCGCCCATTCGTAATCAATGGCCGTCCACTCATCCCCGTTCACCAGGATATTGGAAAAGGTCATATCATAATCCGATACCGGCACACCGCTTCCTTCGCCGACCCGGCGCCGATACTCCGCAATAAGTGTAAGGAAGCTCTCGCCGTCTCCTCTTGCAAGACTCTCATCCAGCAGATTCTCCAGCGATCTCCCGGGGATCAGCGGAAACTCTACTCCGCCATCATCGGTCCGTCTGCACGGAGCAATTCGAAGTCCAGGAAGCCGAACGCTCCCATCCATTTCTTCTGCCGGTGTCGTTCCCATGACCGGAAGCTTGGGCTTTGCTGCCGCGCCCGCTGCGTTTTCCCTAAGATTCGATGTCTCGTAACGTGCCGACAGTCTTTTCGCACTCTCCTCCATCTGCAGCACATGATCTCTTGCCCTGTCATTCAGAGGATATTTGCGCACCAGACGATTTTCCTCGTCAATTTCCGTTCGGATCTGATATTCTCTGGCGCGGTCATTTGAGAATTTGCAGTAATCCACAGGAAGCGGCGGTCCGGCCACTACCTCGAAGGAGTTGGCAAACTCCGGGTAGAGTCCGTCCTCTACAATTCCCCGGTATGCACTCTTCTCATCAAATAAAAGCAGTCGGTCCCGATCGAAATTCCGGATGTTCTCGTTCAGCTCATCCGCCTTCGGAAGACGCCGGTCCGAATACAGAACCGACGTAAACTTGTAATCCGGATACGGATAATAGAAGGAATACTCCGCAATTCCGCCTCTTTGCAGCAGTGCCTCCAGCGCAGGTCTGGAAAATGTCTTCGCAGGCGCATCCGGAGCCGCATAAGACTCAATTCCGTCAAAGAAACGCCCGGAATGGTCCTCCGCGCAGCCAGCCCAGTATTTCATTCCCAGCCGGTTTTCAATGGCAATCACAAGGCGTCCGCCCTCTGCCATATGCGACCGGATAATACGAAGCTCCTTCTCAAACGGATTCGGATCGTGCAGATAGCTGCCGGCATATTCCAGAACACCGATCAAAAAGATATAGTCGTAATCTCTGCCCAGCGTCGGCTCAATATCTTCAAAATTACCTACATGGATTGTGATATTGTCTCTGTCGCGATGCCGGTATGCATTGATCAGCGAGCGCTTATACGACAGATCCACGCAGTCCACCTGCCTGCAGCGACCAGCCAGTGCTCCGGTAATTGCGCCTGGTCCGGCTCCGATCTCCAGGACCTTTTCCTGCCCTGTGAAAGGAATCCAGGAAACAATATTCCCGCGAATGGAGGAGAGATGGTACAGCACCGGCCAGTTCGGATCCTGGCGGATCACAGCATCAAAATCTTCTTCCCGGCAATTCCGGGCAATGTCCAGGATATGATCCTCGACCTCTCCGTCACAATATAAATCGGTCCCCGGGTACATGGATAAATCCAACGACACGTTTCCGATCTGTTCGGTTTTCATCTGATCAGCCATCTTCGCATCCTATCTGCGCGGTTTCATGCCTTATGATTTGTGCCCCCTATCGAAGGCTCCCGTCGCTCACCTGAATACTGGAATTCATATCAAAATAACCCACCGTATTTTTATCGGATACTACGGTCAGATTTATGACATCGTACAATCTGTGGTATACCGTGAAGGCTTCTCCCTCGTAACCGGTAACTCCCAGAGAAAGGAGATACTCGCCTCCCTGCAGGTCCATTTTCTGCCGGAATGTAATGGTTTTGACCTCACCCTTTTTCACCGGTTCCAGGAAGGCCTTTTCAAACATCGTATTGGTTCCGGAGATCTCCACTCCGTACTTGTTCTTGATCGTAAATGCAAAAATCGGCGCCTTTACATCCTCCATAAATTCCACACTCATGCGGAAGGTACACTCTGTTCCCTTCAGAATGGTGGAATTCACGCTGCCGCCGGCATCCAGTATGTCATAGCAAATGATCTTCGCCTTTCCGGAACCGTATTCCAGGCGTTCCGGATTCTCCGCTACGACGCCGCCTTCCGGCGTCTCTCCTGCAGAATCCTCCTCCGGGTTATACTGACCGACCAGCACCCTTTTATAGATGTCAATCATCTCCTTGGGCGACCCTTCTCCCAGCTTTACTCCCTGGTTCAAAAGGATTACACGGTCGCAGTATTTGCTGATGCTCGACATATCATGTGAGACAAAAAGAACGGTTTTACCCGCTTTCTTAAACTCATCAAATTTATGGAAGCACTTCGCCTGGAAAAACACGTCGCCGACCGCCAGTGCCTCATCCACAATCAGTATTTCCGGATCAATATTGATGGCAACCGCAAAGGCCAGACGCATGAACATGCCGCTGGAATACATCTTTACCGGCTGATAGACATAGTCTCCAATGTCTGCAAATTCCAGGATATCATCCAGCTTCTCTTTGATTTCATCCTCCGAAAAGCCAATCATCGTCCCGTTGAGATAGATGTTCTCTATCCCGTTGTATTCCATATTGAAGCCGGCTCCCAACTCCAGAAGAGCTGAGATTCTCCCCCTTACCTGGACATCTCCGCTGGTCGGTGTGAGCACACCCGTAATAATCTTGAGGATCGTGGATTTTCCGGAACCGTTGGTGCCGATGATTCCGACGGTCTCTCCCTTATGAATGGAGAGGCTCACATCGTTCAGTGCCAGATGCTCCGTGTAATGAGCATGCTTGCCCATACCGAGTGCATCTGCTACGCGGTCCCGGTTGTGCTGGTAGAGCTTATATTGTTTGGTGAGGTGTGAAACCTCGATAATATTCTCAGGCATAAGGTTACATTACATCCGCGAACATGGGCTTTAATTTCTTGAAGATCAGTGCGGATACTACAAATAAAAGCGCGGTTACAATCCAGAAATACGTAGAGGAGTAAAAGTGCTCCCAGAACCACTGGTGTTCATACACTGAGCTTCGGTATCCTTCTACAATGTAGGTCATCGGGTTCAGCTTGATAAAGGGCTTATACTTCTCCCGTACCGTGGTGTTCAGGTTCCACAGAATCGGAGTGGCCCACATGCCAATCTGCATCAAAATGGAGATCAGATTCTGCAGATCCCGGAAGAAAATGACAATGGCGCAGGTCGCATAGGACAATCCCAGAATGAAGACATACTCACACAGCGTGTAATACAAAAGCTGCAGTGTGTATACACTGGGCATATGTCCGTAGCAGGCAGCAATAATCACCAGGATTACCGAGAAGCCAACGTGCACGAACATCGCCGCATTCACCTTGATGATCGGCAAAATGCTGACCTTGAACACCACCTTCTTCACCAGATAATTGTATTCCAGAAGAGACGTCATGCCTCCCATCACGGCATCGGAGAAAAAGAACCACGGAACCAGTCCTGCTGTCAAAAACAGCACGTACGGGACGGATCCACCGGTATAGGTGGCCTGTTCTCCTGACTGGAAAATCTTTCCGAATACAACATAGTACATGCCGACTGTAACAACCGGCGGCACCATCGCCCAGATCGTTCCAAGATAGGACCCTGCATAGCGCTTTTTAAAATCATTCCGCGAAAGCCGCCAGATCAGACGGCGATTCTGGTAGAGCTCCGTCGGAAGCGACATGACGCGATCCTGAAACAGCGTAAACAGAAAAACGCCGGCGCCCAGCAGCAGGCAGCCGGAGATTTTCTTCAACCTCGCTGTATCCGGATCTTCCAGTGTGTTGTTATGCAGCAAAAGCGCTGTCATAAGGACAGCTGCCGCTGCCCAGACGATAAACAGAATCGTCCGTTTTTTTCTGCGGTTCGGATCCATGAGTTATAAATTTCTTTCCTTTCGATATGCATCCAGTCCATCCCACTTCTGATCCTTCTCAGAAAGCGTCAGAGCGGTTCCGTCCTGCAGTGCATAGCCCTCTGCGGCCGGTGTTCCTGCATATTCTCCGGTAACCTCCGGCCACACAATGCCGATTGCAGGATCATTCCACGCAATTCCCGCCTCGTCGTTTGCATGCCAGAAGTCATCCACCTTGTAGCAGAACTCCGCCTCGTCCGAAAGGACAAGAAAGCCGTGGGCGAAATTCTTGGGGATGAAGAACTGTTTTTTGTTCTCTGCAGAAAGCCGAACGCCGTACCACTTGCCGAATGTCGCAGAACCGGGGCGTAGATCCACCGCCACGTCGAACACCTCTCCGCGCACCACGCGAACCAGCTTGGACTGCGCATACTGGATCTGAAAATGCAGTCCGCGCAGTACGCCCTTTTTGGAGGACGACTGGTTATCCTGTACAAAATTGACCTCAATACCTGCGGCTGCGAAATCACGCTGCTGATAGGTCTCCATAAAATATCCGCGATCATCGCCGTGCACTGTTGGTGTAATAACCTTCAGTCCTTCTATTCCGCCGCAATTATCCTCTACCTGTATCTGTCCCATTCGTTTTGTCTTCCTCCCGACGAATAATTTGTGTATCTGTTTAGCACCTGCCATATTTCAACGTGAATTGACTGCTTGCAGACAAATTCACGATTGAAATTGGCAGGCGGCCAAGGCGCGAAGCGCCTCTGGCCAG
>CAVGIV010000019.1:0-18330 GCA_963629395.1 Paludibacteraceae bacterium
TGGCGAGAACGCCACATGAGCAAAAGGAAAGCTGCGAAGCAGCGATTTTGCGAATGGGCTCTGAATAGTTGCCGTGTATCTTCACTCAGACCAGTGATAGACAAGAAAAGCGCACACACCAAAAGGTGCTGCGCTTTTTCTCGTTATCGACAAAAATCACATTGCATTGCATCGAATGCGTTGCATTCGGGATTGTGTCCTACGCCCGGATCTCCTTCCGCATGAAGGCAATGTAGCCGGCGGCAAAGGCAGCCACCGTCAGCGCGATCATAGCCACGATGTGCGGCCAGATCTGCAGGAGGCTCTGACCCAGTGTCAGATAGCTTGCAATGGCACCCTCCTGGCTCTGCATGATCGACACCAGATTCGTGGAATGCACGTTCGGGTTCATCACAATCGACGTTATCTCACTGAACAGATAGTAGGGCGAAATCCGGCAAAGCGACGTCTGCAGCTGATAGTTCTTCAGGATATTCATCTGCGCTCCCATGCCGGAGGTCGGGTAGATCATCCCGGCAATGCCGGAGGCCACCAGACTCTGGAACATCGTCAGGAACAGCCAGATCGCGATGCAGGCCAGCGCAGCCGTTGCTGCGTGGCGGCAGACCACGGAGAAAAACTCGGCGACCGCCATCCACATGCAGATGTAGACAACACCCAGCGCCAGGAAGATGATGAGCCTTGCTGTCTGTTCCGCTGTCGGAACCAGCCCCGTGGAAATCAAACCAACCGCACTCATCAGCCCGCCGATGGAGAACACCGTAATGCAGACCGCAGCGGCACCGGCCAGGAACTTGGCATTGATGATGGTGTCGCGGTAAATGGGCTGCGCGGCCAGACGGTTTAAGGTCCCCTGCGCCTGCTCTTCATTGATGGCATCAAATCCCAGCATAATGCCGATGATCGGACCAAGGAATCCCAGAAATGTGGAGAAGGAATAAATGCTCGAGCCGCTGGTCGTAAAGAGCAGCAGGAACAGATATTCCGAGAGCGCCGTCTGCCCGTCTGAGGTTTGCTGCGCCGCTTCTCCAATGGTCTGGATGGCACCGTAGAGACTCAGGAAGCTGACAATAGCCAGGAGCAGGAACAAAATCTCGAACCGCACGGAATGCAGGTGATCCGAGAGCTCCTTGCGGAAGAGAATGTACATGCCGTGGCGGTTTCGCCGGGCGGCATCACTTTTCTCCTTCTCTAAAAACTGATGTAAGGCGTTTGGCTGCTTTCCTGAATCCGGTGCTGCCGTCGCCGTTGCTTGCTGCATCTGCAGATCCGCCATGTTTACTGCCTCCTTCCTGCGCTGTAGCGGCTTCAAAATACTTGCGGTAGATCTCTGTCAGATCGCCGCCCTCCTGGTGCATCTCACGGACGGTATAGTCGGCATCCACCAGCGCCCGCAAAAGGTCCTTCTGGATATCCCGGGTGGCCTCGATGTGTACCGTGCCGTCAATCCGGCGTCCGATGATGGTAACGCCGTCGATGCTGCGGAGCATCTTCTGAAATTCGTCGTCCCAGACTTTCTCACCGTTCTTCTCTGCGCTGATGTCGAACATGAACAGACCCTTGCTCATCAGCTGCTGGCCAAGCTCATCGATGCGTCCGCAGGCAATAAGCTTGCCCTTTACGAAGATGCCGACGCGGTCGGATATCCTCTGAATCTGATACAGATCGTGCGAGGAGATCAGAATTGTGATGCCGTCCTTTTCTGAAAGTCCGCGGATCAGCGTCGTGATCTCACGGACGCCGGAAGGGTCAATTCCGGCGGTCGGCTCATCCATGATGATAATGCCGGGATCCTTCATAAGGACGTCTGCGATGCCAAGGCGCTGGCGCATGCCGCGGGAGTAGGTCCCTGCCTTGCGGTCGGCTGCATACGTCATTCCGACACGCTCGAGCATAGCCTTAGCCCGTTCACCGGCAGCATCCTCCTCCAGTCCATTCATCATTCCGGAGAAAATAAGATTCTCCCGGCCGGTCATGGTAGGATAGAAGCCGACGTTGTCCGGAAGGTAGCCCACTTTATTTTTAACAGCCAGAGAGTCTCTGGTGCAGTCCATTCCGTCGATGCTGGCATGGCCGGCCGTCGGATCTGTCAGCCCCAGGAGCATCAGCGTGGTCGTTGTTTTGCCTGCGCCGTTGGGGCCCAGAAGGCCGAAGATCTCGCCCTTATGAATGGTCAGATTCAGATGATCCACGGCCTTTACATCCCCATAGTACTTGCTGAGGTTTGTGATGGTAATGATGGAATCATTCTGTGCTGCGCTTGTCATAAATCAGTGCCTCCCGAATTTCTTGAAGACCTCGTACAGGCAGGCGAAGATGGCGGCAATAATGATGACACCGACGATTCCCCAGACGGTCTGCGTTTCTACTGTGACACGGAAGCTGGAGCTGACCGAGGATTCCTTGGCCTTGGCGGTCATGCTGACCACATAGTCGCCGCTGATGGCAGACTGCGCGGGTGTTACATAAGCGGTAACCTCCTTGGAGGCACCGGCATCGAGAGAATCGATGGTGCTCTCAGAGAATTCCACGGTCCAGTCCGTGGGAGCAGAGGCGGAGAGGTTAATGTCTGTCAGTGCGATGTTGCCGTCGTTTTTAAGTGTCAGGACAACCGCTGTCTTTTTGTTGGCCTTCGCATCGAAGGAAAGGGTCTCATTCTGTGTGGTGAGAGCCAGATCATAGCTTCCGGTGATGGTAACCTTCAGCTCGAGGTTTAGCGTTTCGCTGGCAGAGGTTGCCTTGATGGGAATGGTGTAATCCCCGGCCTCCGCACCGGCAGCCGGTGCAACCTTGATGGTGAAGTTCGTGCTGGAGGCGCCCTCTACGTCAATGGCGGAGACACTGGTGGAGCCGTCAGAGGCAGTGTAGGTTACATTCCAGCCGTCGGGAGCCTCTGCAGACATTGCATAGGACTGATCCTCGGTGGAGTTATTATTGATCGTGGAGGAGAAGCTGAACGACGTTCCGCTGGTACCCTCCTGCTCCTCATAATCGGTGGTCATGGTGCTGGCACCAAGGTCAAGCTCCGAGACATTCAGCGTCAGCGTCAAAGAGGCACTTTTGGAGGCGCCCTTTGCATACAGAGTGATCTTGTATTCGCCGTCGGAGGCGGTTTCCGGGACATTGACGGTGTAGGTCAGGAGGCTGTCATTTTCGCCGTTTTTTACATATACGCTGGAAACGGTATGACCGTTGCCCTGAAAATATCCTTCAAAGCCGTCCGGGAGACTGGAGGTTGAAAGCGTTGTCATCTCGCCGGAGCCGGAATTGGTGAAGTCCAGGGAGAAGCTGATAGAGTCTCCCGCCTTGACAGAGATGCCGGGATAGTCGGTGCTCATGGTGAGCCCGGACGAAATGATCGTCTGCACGGCCGTGCTGCCTGTCTCGGCTGCCATGCTGGTAAGAGCTGTGAGCGGCGTGGATACGAGCAGTGCAGAGGTCATAAGGACGGCGCCTGCCCGGGATAAGGGATGTAGGGTCTTGTGTTTCATAATGAATACCTCCAGATTTATTGTTGGTGTGCTTTGGCACTTTGCCGCAGGAGAATCGGAAGATTCTGCTGCCCCCATTTGGATGTACTGGGCACAGCCTCCACACGTTTACATCGCAATGCTAGAGGACGAATGTGTTTGAAATGTCATAGGATTGTGTTTTTTATGTGATGATTTTGTGAAGAGGGGTCTGTAGACAAAAGGTTCACGTTGAAATATGGTAGGCGCTGAACAGATTGACAAATTACCACGCCTTGGTGTAGAAAAAACAGATCCGTACGTGATTGTAAGAGCAATTCGGAACGGTCAGAAAGGAACACGATACGTCGATGAATCAGGATATATTTCAGAAGGAGCAGGAGCACCTGCACGCAACCTATACAAAGCTCCGGGAGATGGAGCAGGAGCTCGAGGAGAGCATTGCAGAGCTGAATCAGAAGGCCGTAGAGGAGAAGGCGGATATTCTGACCAACATTCGCTACGATACAGCAGACGATGAGGTGCAGACCGAGAGCTACGGTGAGATCGAGACCTGGAACCGCTACATTGATACCTACAATATTAAATCCGGTGCAATGACAGAGAAGCTCACGAAGATCAAAATGCTGCTCGAGGCGCCGTATTTTGCCCGGGTGCAGCTTCAGTTTGATCCGGAGGAGGAGCCGGAGGATTATTACATCGGCCGCAGTGCCATCTCGGAGAACGGCTACGATCAGCTGATTGTGGACTGGCGGTCCCCGATTGCGGAAACCTACTATAACCAGGAAAACGGACGCACCTCCTACGAGGTGGACGGACGAACGATTCCGGTGGATTTAAAGCTTCGCCGTCAGTTTGATCTGGAAAAGGATACGCTGAAGGCGTATTTTGACACGCAGCTGGCCATTGAGGATCCGATGCTGATCGCATCGCTTTCCCGTCAGCACAACGACAAGATGCAGGCCATTACCGTTACTATTCAGAAGGAACAGAATGCGGTCATCCGCTATCCGGATGTGCAGGTTCTCCTGGTGAACGGCATTGCAGGGAGCGGAAAGACCTCGGTTCTTCTACAGCGCATTGCATTTTTGTTCTACCATCAGCGTAAGACGCTCCGTCCGGAGAACGTCTGTCTGATCACCTTGAATCCGGTGTTCCGTCAGTATATTGACAACGTTCTTCCGGACATGGGGGAGCAGAATCCGAATACACTGACATGGATTGAATTCCTGCGGATGGTGCATGATCCGATTCCGGATCCCGGACTGGAAACGACTGCAGAGAGCCTTCGGACGATTGATGAGCTCCTCCCGTCCTTTGTCTTTGAGGCGGAGGATTTGATTCCTGTGGAGCAGAAGGGAAAGCGGGTACTGGGGACGGAAAAGCTCCTGGAGGTCCTTGGACGCAATCAGGGCAGAATTCCTGCCGGCGTGCGCCTGATTCAGGTAACTGTCGATGAGCTTTTGGAGGAAGCCAGGCACGCACTGCGGCACAAGGAGCAGGAGGACGATGAGGAGTCCGAGGATGCTAAAGGGTCCGGGGATGTGGCTGACGGAGCAGAGGCCGTGCCGCAGGGAGCGCAGCTCTCCCAGAAGGATGAAAACCGCCTGCAGAACAACTACGGCGGCGCATTCAAGATGATCCGGGAGTGCGGCTGGCTGAACATCGAGCACATCGGACAGCGTCTCCTTGGCAAGAAGAAGCTGACCTCCATTGAGTGGTTCTACCTTCGCATGGCCCTGACGGGAGAGTGTGACCGCACGACGCAGTATGTCTGCATCGATGAGGTGCAGGATTATACCGAGGCGCAGCTGATGACCTTTGCCCGGTATTTTGTAAATGCCAGATTTATGCTGCTGGGCGATGAATTCCAGTCGATTCGCGAGGGAAATGTATCCTTTTCCAGAATCCATGAGATGTTCAAGGAAAAGGGAAAAGAGACGGCGGAGCTGTCGCTGCAGACCAGCTATCGCTCATCGCCGGAGATCACAGCGCTCTTTGCAGGCCTCCTGCCGGAGGAGAAAAAGCTCCAGGCCCAGTCTGTGCAGCGGCCCGGTACGCTGCCGCAGATTCGCAGCTATGCGGGGAAGGAGGAGTGGCTTGCAGGACTTCGGGAGGAAATAAAGAAACAGGAGAGGGAGCCGGGGATTACGGCTGTTGTGTGCGCCGATAAGAAGAGCATGGACCGGGTGCAGGCACTTCTGGGGAAGGATGCACCCTCTGTCATCGGCAGCAAGGAATCCATTCCGAAGAGCGGAAGCCTTCTGATTACACTGGCGTACGCAAAGGGCCTGGAGTTTGACCATGTGATTCTGCCGGATGCCGATGCTGAGCACTATCCGGAGGGAGAACTGTCCAGACACCGGCTGTACACCGCCATCTCCAGGGCGACACAGTCTATTACAATCTTCGCACAGGGGAAGCTGACGCCGCTTTTGAATGGCTGGAACGGCTGATTGCAAATAAGAGCAGGCTGCAGGGACTGTATAAGTCAGTCCTCTGCAGCCTGCTCTTTATAATGGCGGCAGATATCTGAAAGGCAGCACGCCTCGCACCGCGGGTGCCTTGCGATGCAGACCGCCCTTCCGTGATCCACAAAGCGGTGGCAGAGCTGATTGCCCTCCTCGGGAGGCACAATCTCACGGAGTGCTTTCTCCACCTTGCCGGGCTCCTTTATATTGTCGACAAGGCCGATGAGATTTGAGAGACGGATGCAGTGCGTATCGGTGACAATGGCGGGCTTACCGTAGACGTCGCCCAGAATCAGATTGGCACTCTTGCGGCCGACGCCGGGGAGGGACAGAAGCGCCTCCATGGTATCCGGAACCAGGTCATGATACTCGCTGTGGAGTACGTTCATGCAGGCATGAATGTCCCGCGCTTTTGAGCGGCCAAGGCCGCAGGGACGCACAATGGCCTCGATCTCCTCGGGCGACGCCTTTGCCAGTGAGGCCACGCTTGGGTATGCCTTCAGCAGATCCTTCATGACGATGTTCACGCGGGCATCGGTGCACTGCGCGGCCAGCCGAACGCTTACCAAAAGCTGCCAGGCATCGGTATAATCCAGACTGCACTGGGAGGCGGGATATTCCTTTTTAAGTCGTTCTATGACGGCAAGTGCCAGGTCCCTTTGGGTCATTTGATGAAGTCCTCGCCAAGAGCCGCGTCCTCGCCCATCAGGAGCTTCATGGCACGGAACTGATCCTTTTTCGCCACCTCGAGATGATATACAACGCGCTCATCGTCGTGATTCACATAATGCCCGTCGGCCCAGTCGGCCGTCTTCATATGAGGACCGCCGAGGACCACAGGGGCGCCGGTGCTCCAGGAATTTGTCTTAATGCCGGCATCCCTGAGCAGCTTTTCCTTGCGATCAATCTCGTCCTTGCTGCCGTTGGCCAGCGTTACACGCTTACAGAATAAAAACATGGAGGCTTCCTCCCGGTTCTTGAATAGTTACGAATGTGACTATTTAGCACCATCAAAAGAAATCAGCTTCGATATCTCAGAGGCCTCCGTATCCGTGAGCTTCTCGGAGCCGCTTCGGTATCCGCCGCTTATATTCACCTTGAAAAGCTGGACACAAATCTTGCAATCGTCACCAGCAGTGACAGAGACATCCTTGACACTGTAGTCATGACCACCCTGATTTTCCAGTGTATTCGCATCAGTGGTAATATTCAGGCTTTTCGCGTTCTTATCATCCAGCACGATATAACCGGAATCCACGATAACGGTTCCATCGGCCTTGGTTATAAAGTAGCCGATTTCGAATTGATATTTGCCGTTCTCCGTTGCAGCTATCAGTTCGTTGGAAAGAGCCCCTATTGTAAAGGCTTTGCCGTCATTGATTTTACTGTCAATCGCATTCGGAATGGAGCTTGCAGTCCACCCGTTTACTACGCTCGCATTGTTCAGGGAAAGCTTGCCGTTGTTGTACTTCCATTGGTAGTCATTTTTAACAGTGAGTCCGCTCCAGACAAGCGTGACACTGCTGGTATCTGCGTCATAGAATACAGTACAGGAACTGCCCGGCAGGACCTCTCCAATCCAATGCACGGTATCGCTCGGTGTGATGCCGGCGATTGTGATATTGGAGGTTTGCCATCCAATCTGCTTCTGCACCAGAGTTACATCCTTTGTGTAGCGGGCGGTTGTATCATCGTAGGTAGTGCCTTCTCCGGTTTTGTTCTCCGTGACTGCGTCGCTCATCACCTGCGCATAGGCTGCACGGACATTGGCGAGATCCACTGCCTCCCGGCTTTTCTCCATTTGGGAGGAGAAGATCGGAATCGAAATCGCAACCAGCACTCCGATCACGGCCACCACAATGAGCAGCTCAGCCAGTGTGAAACCATGTCTGTTTCTATACAGAGATCTTTTCATGAGGTCATAATCCTTTGACAATCAAGATGATGGTACTTTTTAATTGTAGAGTGCTTGAATATGAGCGCTCTACGAACCATATTCTAGCTGATTTACCTGCTGCAGGCAAATTTATATTCAGGGAACTATTCGGCAACCACAAAAGACTTCGCCTGTACAGGGACATAAATTTCGCTTAAAATCTGATGATACCAGGGGATCAAGGTCCAAACCTCCGACAAGAGCCTGCTCTCGTGAGGAAGCTTGATCTTGAGATCCATTAAAATAACATCTGGCTAGACGGGCATCTGAAGCAAGGCTGCATAGCAGTGGGGGACAATGAAGTGAGTCAGAATCCATTTGCAGATCTTTACGGAGATCTGTATGAGAGTAATAAGAGCCGTAGTGAAGGGACAGATCCGAATTCTGTAATTCCGCCTGCAGGGCCGGCCGGTACGCCAGAGGATGCCCTCGAGGAGGCGAAAAAGGCTCTGGCCCAGGTTCAGGAGACCTTTCCGCAGGCGGAGCCGGAGACCGATCCTATGGAGGATCTAAACGGCCTCATCGGTCTTACCGGCATCAAGCACGATGTGAAGGAGCTGTACGATTTCACGAGGATCCAGAAGCTCCGGAAGGAAGCCGGTATGAAGAATGTGCCGGTATCCATGCACCTGGTCTTCACCGGGAATCCGGGAACCGGCAAGACCACTGTGGCCCGGATTCTGGCAAGGCTGTACCGGGAGCTTGGCGTTTTGTCGAAGGGGCAGCTCGTAGAATGCGACCGCTCGGGCCTTGTGGCGGGGTATGTCGGCCAGACCGCGGTGAAGACGCAGAAGAAAATTGAGGAAGCTATGGGCGGTGTTCTGTTCATCGATGAGGCCTATTCCCTTGCCCGGAACGGGACTGCGGGCGGGAGCGACTTCGGACAGGAGGCCATCGATACGCTCTTAAAGGCGATGGAGGATCACCGGGAGGACCTCGTGGTGATCGTGGCAGGCTATACGGAGCCGATGGAAACCTTCATTCACTCGAATCCGGGCCTCGAGAGCCGCTTCAACAAATTCATCGAATTTCCGGACTATACGGTGGATGAGCTGCTGGAGATTTTCGACCTGAACTGCCGCAAATACCAGTACGCACCGGATCCGGACGCAAGAGATCAGGTGAAAACACTGCTCATGCTCCAGAAATCCCGGTCGCCGGAGAACTTTGCCAACGCAAGAGCGGTACGGAACCTGTTTGAGACCATCATCACCAACCAGGCAAGACGCCTTGCCGGCACGGAGCATCCAACGCCCGAGCAGATGCAGCAGATCACGCTGGACGATCTGCGGGACGATGGCACCGAAACGTAAGCGGCCGATCTGTACACGGCGATGAGCGAATGAACAAGAAAGCGTATACCGATTTCTACAGCAAAATAACGCGCCCCTTCCGGCAGCGGCCCTGGGCGGTACGGGCTCTGAATGCGGCGGATAAGATACTGGCAGGGGGGATTTTTCTTTTTTACCCTGTAATGCTGGTGATTCTGTTCTGTCAGGCGATCGAGAAAGGAATGAGCCTTCTGCAGGCAGGGGGGACGATTCTGCCGGATGTGCTGGTGCCGGGGATTGCATTTGCCCTTCTCAGCGCAGCTCGCGGCAGGCTCAATGCAAAGCGCCCCTATGAGGAGTGGCCGATCGAGGCGCTGATCCGACGCGACGGCAGCGGGCACTCGATGCCGAGCCGCCACGTGTTTTCGGCGGCGGTGATAGCTATGTGCACGCTGCGGCATAACCTGTATGCGGGAGCTGCGCTCCTCGTGCTGGCGGGAGTGATTGCCGCGATCCGCGTGCTGGGCGGCGTACATTACCCGAAGGATGTGGCAGCGGGGTATCTGGTCGGCGTGGCAGCAGGACTGGTTCTGTGGCTGCTGTAGGGACTGCGTGAGTGCATCGCCTGCAATCCGATATCAGCCGCGGGTTAATGACAACCGGAGTCGGTAACTTGGGGAGTTTATATGTGGAAGCGTCTGCGAAATCAATTATTCAGAGCAAGGAACAGAAAATACGGTCTATGCGGCGAAGACGGAATGATCCTTCCGATTGCGATCCTGCTGACGGCCGTAATCGCCTGCTGCATTCTGTTCGTGGTCATTCCGGGCTATCAGGAGCATCTTCGCAATGCGCGGATTGAAACCGATTCCACCAGTGTTGCGACGGCCAGAGACGTGGCATCCATCACCTATCTGCAGGACGGCGCACAGGGGCTGGTTACATATTATTACGATGAGCTGACGCATAAGTGTCTGCCGCTCTCAGAGCTCTCCTCCATTGAGCCCTACGGACGGACCTTGGGGGAAGACAACAAAAATGCCATAACAGGCGCCAAGGGCGTGCCGAATTTCGGAACGGAGGGCGGTGCGCAGCTGATTGCCGTTACGATTCAGAATGATAAGATCATCAACCTTCGCTGGACCGGCAAGAAATGCACAGTGCTGGACTATGAGCTGATGACGATGGCAGAGCGCAATGCCCTGACCGATCAGCAAAAAGATGAGATCGAGGCAGACCGCAACAGACTTGCAGAGGAAGCAGAAAAGCTGGAAGAGAGGTAGAACGGGCATATGAGTTTTCGGGAGCTTTTGCAGGTACCGGCGCTGGCGGTGTACGCCTGCGTCCTGGCGATGGTTATGGGAGCGGTGCTTGGCAGCTTCTTAAACTGCATGGCCTGGCGTATGGTGCATGGAGAGAGCGTGGTGAGCGGCCGCAGCCACTGCACTGCCTGCGGACACGTGCTGGGTGCGGCGGACCTTGTACCGGTTTTCAGCTATCTGCTGCTGAAGGGGAGGTGCCGCTATTGCGGAGAAAAGGTCTCCCCGCGTTATATGGTGACAGAGCTGGTCAGCGCCGGACTGTGGCTTTTGTGCCTGACACAGCTGGGCTTGACGCCGCAGCTGATCCGCGGACTTCTTCTGACATGCATTTTATTCGTGCTGTCCCTGGTGGATCTGGAATCCTATCGTATCCCGAACACCTTGATTTTCGCTCTTCTGATCGCCTATGCGGCGACCTTTCCTTTTGTTGAGATGGATCTACTGGGAACGAGCGCATCGCGGCCGGAGCTTGGCACGCTGCTTATCACACACCTTGGCGGCGGATTTTTGCTGGGCGGCGGCCTGCTTCTTATTTCGCTGATTTTCGATCGAATCACAGGAAAGGAAGGGCTGGGCGGCGGAGATATCAAGCTGTTCTTCGCGGCGGGACTGTACCTGGGACCTTTGCGCGGACTTGTGTGCGTGATCATCTCCTGCATCATCGGCCTTGGCTTTGTTGCAGCAAGGAAAAATCAAAAAATACCCTTCGGGCCCTCCATCTCCATAGGAATCCTGCTCTGTCTCTACTGGGGGGAGCCGCTGGTGAACTGGTATCTGTCACTGCTGTGATAGATACGTAATAGACGCCTGCAATTTTCCGAAGGTCTTGTTTTAATTTGATGGAGTCAGAATTGAATTTATGTTATAGTTAGCTCGTCTTTGTACCCAATTATGGGCGAATTCAACATATGAATTTCTTTACGGATTGGATTTACGCGTATGGCAGGCAAATACCTCGGCATTGAAGTCGAAGATCGTTTTCTTAAAATCATCATAATGAATAAGGGAAAGGTGACCTGCACCATTCTGGAGGTCATGCCCGACAACATGGTCGTGGGCGGCAGAATCGTTGCTTTTCATGCACTGGCAGAATATCTGCGTGAGGTTGTGAAGCATAATAAAATCCGGGTTCGCAGTACAGCCATCGCCATCCCTTCGGAATCCTACTACATCCGGCGGGTACGGCTGCCGCGCATGACACATCGGCAGCTTCTGATCAATATTCCCTACGAGTTTCGCGATTATCTGCAGGAGGAGGCGGATCAGTACGTGTACGATTATGCCGTGCTCTCCTCTGGCGAGCAGGAGCTGGAGCTCTTGATTGCAGCCTTTTCCAAGGAGCAGATTGCGCAGTACAAGGCTATGTGCAAACGCGCTGGGCTGACACTGGTCAAGCTGGTTCCGGACGTTCTGGCACTGCAGCAGGTAGTGCTCCCTCCGGAGGATGCGGCAGAGCGCAGAAAGCGTCTCGCGGGAGAAGAGAAGCAAAGAGCAGCACAGATCAGGGAAGAGCAAAGGCAGCAGCAGAAACAGCAGCGGGCATTGGAGAAGGAAAAGCGCCGCGGCAAGCTTTCTGTGGATGAGCTCTCGAGGCGTGCAGCCGAGGAGGCTAAGGCTCACGGCATTCATACAGAGGAGCCTGTGCTGCAGCAGGACACAGCACAGAGTACAGATAATACACAGCAGACCGAGTTCCGCACTGCCAGTCAGAGCAAGGACTATGCGGTTTTGTGCATGGGCTACAGCCGTATGCAGCTGCACTTTTTCTCCGGCGGTGCCTACGAGATCACCAGGAACTTAACCGCCAGCGAGAAGTCCCTGTGCGAGGCCATTGCGGAGGAAAAGGGCGTGGATGTTCACATTGCGCAGGTCATGCTCGATGCCAATCAGAACGGCATTGCAGAAAGCGAGCTGGTCACGGATCAGATTCAGACACTGGCGACGGAAGTAATGCGTGTCATGAACTTCTATAACTATAATAATCCGCGCAATTCCATTGACTGCATTTACTATTGCGGGAGAGCGGCACATCCGGTATTCGCGGAGCACATTCAGGAATCGGTGGATCTGCCGGTGCGTCCCCTGACGGAGCTTTTGCCGGACGGCGTGAACCTGCAGAAAAATCCGGATGAGGATAACCTGCTGCTGATGATGCAGGGGTACGGTGCGGTATTGGAGTAGGCGGTGCGTTCGTACATCAAAAGCTGGATCGGACTGCGCGGCCCGGCTATATTTCGTAAGGCTGCGGCCAAGAGCACAGAATTCTGACAGAGGTAACCATGGCAGATCAGAAGATACAAAAGAAAAAGGACGGCCAGATGGTTAAGGCCGGCGGTCTTGCACTGCCTGCCGGAAGGCAGACGGGCAGGCTTCCCGATAAGACCTCCATCAACCTGTTTATCGAAGAAAAGCATACCGGGAAAAATATGGCGGAGATCGCCATTTTCCTCGTATTCATGTGCGGCGTTGCCCTGTTCAGCAAGGTTTGCGTGCAGGGAAAGCTCGACGAGATCAACCGTCTGGAGAGCAATTATCATCAGATGGAGGCACAGGTAGAGGAGACGAAGGCTTCTCTGGAGCCCTATGAGGAGATTCGGGCCGAGTATTCTCACTACGGCAACGGGTATCTTAGCAGTGAGGAATCCTCCCTGCAGGATAGGATGGAGATTCTGGATCTGGTGGAGAAGGAGCTGATGCAAAGCGATGCGCTCCTGAGCCTTAGCATGTCAGGAAATGTGGCGACGCTTTCCATTAATTCGGCGAAATTAGCCAGCGTCTCCGATGTGACGGCCAGGCTGGAGGAAAGTCCGCTGGTGACCTATGTAGTGGTCTCCAACGCGGCCACGAAGGAGCAAAATGCAGCGAATGCAGGCGCTGCCGATGAGAACGTCATCTCCTCTATGACCATTTACTTTACGCCGGCAGGAACGGATGCCGGAACAGAGGAGACCGAGGGCAACGGGGTATCCGTGGTGAATCCGCTTTCGGAGGCCATGGAGAATGTCGCAGAGGGCGTTGCCTCGGACCTTTCTCAGACAGATGTCGAAGGCAGTGCACAGTAAAGAAGGAGAGCAGGGATGAGAGATCTGAAGAAATCAGAGGAAATCGTGCTGCTGCTCCTGGCAGCGGCGCTGATCGGTTTGTTCTACTACCAGTTCGTCTACAAGGGTTTGCAGGAGGCCAGGGTGCAGTACAATACCTCCGTCCTGGAAACAGAGCTTACGGCCTATCAGACCAAGGCGGCCTCCATGCGGCAGATGCAGGAGCAGATTGAATCCGGCAAGCTCACAAGCGACGGTGTGGTTGCAACCTACAACAATCAGAAGCAGGAAATCATCGCACTGAATAATATTTTTGAAGACGCCAAGACCTTTAATCTCAGCTTTCAGGACCCGACGGCTTACAGCGGAGATACGACGGTGCGCCGCGGTCTTCAGATCACCTTTGCGGCAGACAGCTATGAAACGGCCAGGGAAATGCTCGAGGAGCTGTATCACTGCGAATACCGGTGCCTGCTCCAGGACATTACCATTTCGCCCTCCGACAGAGGAAATGGCGGATCCAGCAGCCTTTCCGCCGGTGCGGTGGAGGTTAGCGTGAGCGTAACCTTCTATGAGACGCTGTACAATGCACCCAGTACGGACGGGATTAACTTCCTGGACAGCGAGACCAGCGAGTAGAGCGTACACGTAGAGTGAGCTTCCGGAATAACGATAGAAGAGACTTCGGAAGGCTGATAGAAGAAGGCAGTGGGTGAGGTCTTTGTAAAACAGAAAAGCCGGAAGAAATCTTCGGAAAGAAATTTTGCCATGCAGATCAGAACCATGTGCAAAAAGAAAATAAAATCTGAAAGCGGAGCGTCCCTGGCGGCGGCTCTGCTCTTTTTCGTTGTCTGCGCAGTGGTTGGTTCCATTATTATTGCGGCGGCGATGACATCCGCCGGGAGGATGAAGAATATCACCTCTGCAGATACGCAGCGCTATGCGTTGGATTCAGCCAAAAAGCTGGTGGAGGATACGATGCTCTCGGATCCGGAGGACGATGATACCTGGTATGTGAATAAAAATGAACGACAGGCTACAGTTGCAAACTATGTGAACGGATTTACTCCTAAGAACGGAAGCCTTACGAGCCAGCTGGACAGCTTTCGCGAGGTTGAGCTGTCGATGGCAGAAGAGCTCTATCAGCTGTACTGGGGAATGAATGAGATCCAGAATTCCTGGCCAAAAGAGGAGAGCAGCGCAGGAACGCAGGCATCCGGCGCGCAAGAAGCGTTGGCAGCTGCGGCTGCCGCGGCAGGAAAGGATGTCTTGGGACAGGATGGCATAATTAATACAGAGACACTTTCATCATGGGTTCCGTCCGGTGAGATTAATGAGAGTAACTATCCGAAAAGGCGGGCGACATTGACCTTAACAGGAAATGGAATTTCCAGTGGTGATATTCCGGCGGTGACGGCAGTGTTTGTCATGCAGCCGGACTTCTCCATTCACGTTACGCTTTCGGTAAATACTGTTTCAAAGGAAAATACATCAAGTTTAACTGAAGAGAAATTCGTGCTGCATCCGACCATCTTCATGGACTATGAATCGGTAAAGTCAGAGACCGACAGCGGAGCTCTTACGACAATGGGCAATACGCAGAACATTTACTGTGTCATTCAGTGGTTGAACGAGGAGGAAGAACAGCCGGAGCAGGAGTAGGAGATGAAGATGAATCTGAAAAATCAAATTCTGTCAGAACGTGGTGAGTCAATTGGAGAGGCACTCGCCGCTATTTTGATTGTGGCGCTGGGAGCACTCATGCTGGAGGCTATGACGTCAGCGGCAACCAGGATTGTGACCAGATCAGAAAAGGCCTATGCGTCCTACCTGGATCAGCGCAATTACATTGAATCACAGGGACATGTGACGACGAAAAATGTAAAAGATGGTGAGGACGTCTATGCAACGGAAAAGGTTAGCGCAACAGTCAGCCTTTGGAAGGATAGCTCTGACAGCATGGCTGCAACAGCAGCAGTACCGGTAGAGGCCTCAATTATTAGGAATAAGAGCACGAAGAAGGCGGAGGCGGCGTGGTATCGGTATAAAAAGGATTCTGCGCAGCAGGGAGCACAAACGGGCGACTCCGGCGAATAAGAGAAGGGAATCATGCGTATGGAAGCGAGTTGGATTCGCAGGGGGCGAAGCAGGCTTCAGAATACAAACGGGTTTACGTTGTCAGAAACGCTGATGACGGTGGTACTGATAGGACTGGTGACCATGGCAATGGCAGGCGGCATTGTCGCAGCAAGAAACGTATATCAAAGGATCAGCCTTCGTGCAGATGCCCAAACGCTGCTGGGGACAACGGTAAGTGCGATTACGGAGGATTTATCCTCGGTAACGTCCTGCGATTTCGGGTCCTCCCTTCAGAACTCTGGCACGGAAATTGCGCTGCAAACAGACGGTACAGGTGCGTATTATTATGCCGGAAGCCGCGGGTATTCGATGCAATACGTGAATGGAACCGATAAGCATAAGGAGAATGGAATTCAGGTTCAATCGCAGTCAGGTGTCAGCATTCCCCTTTTGCCGCATAAGGTCCAGACAAGAGATTTGTACGCATATATTGCGTCAATTTCTGTAACAAAGCCGCAGTCGGGAGACGGCGGCTATTTTACGTTAGTGATCCAGATCAAAAACAGTAAAAAGAATGATCAGGTCGTTGAGGAAGCAACGGTTTGCGTGCATAGCCAAATAAAGTAGCCACATCGAGGTTTTCTGAAGGAAAATCGAGATGAGTGCTAAATAATTGCCATGAAATGAAATCAAGACATCTACAGGATTGCGGAGCAGCAGATGAGAAGAAGATATAAAAACAGCAATGGATTTACGATGGCCGAAATGCTAATCACGGTGGCAATCATTGTCATTCTGTGTGCGTTCGGCTTTGTGGCGGTGATTCATCACCAGCGGAATTTGAAGCGCATGGAAATGGATGAAACGGCCCAGGAGATCTTTATTGCGGCACAGAATCATCTGACGGCAGCCCAGGCAAACGGTCAGTGGGACAGCTTTCTGGAGAAAACGAGCAAGGCAGATTCGGCCCGCCGCGGAACTAAAATAAAATACGACCCGACCAAGCTTGATAGTGAGGGAAATGATTCGACAAACTGTCTGTTCTATTCGATGACCACGGAGAGTGACTCTGAGGTTCAGAATGGGGCGATGGAGTATATCCTGCCGGAGGGTGCCATTGATGAAACGCTCCGGGGACATCACTTCTATATTGAATACGATGCTATGAGCGGAACGGTGTACGGCGTTTTTTATACCGATTCGGATCACCCAATCACAGAAGAGGACGCCCAGAAGGTCAGCCGTACGGATGCGAATGCCAGAAGAGATTACAGGGTAGACGGGAAGCGTACGATCATTGGTTATTACGGCGGTGCGTTGGGCGAGCTCAAGAATCCGGGAGATCTGTATGCACCGTCGGTTGCCGTTCGCAATGCGGAATCCCTGGTTCTGTATGTAGTGGACAAAAACTATAATCGGCCCATTTCTGCGCAGACGAAGGGAAACACCGGATCCGCGCAGGAAGGCGGAGACAGCAAAACAGAGACATTCAAAACGAAGCTCAAGCTTACCATTGAAGGGGCAGTGAGCGGCAAAACGTTTGAGACGACAATTGATCCGGAAACAGTTACCAGTCAGACCGATGCATTCAGCAAATCGGTGTTGGCCCAGGACAGCGTTAAACAATTCAAGGTTGTGGTTCCGGGACGTTCTGCTGAGGATAATGGCGCTCAGACAACAGCCAATGTAAAGGCCGAGTATTATGCCATTGTTCTGGATAGTATTGTCCGGGAGAATGGGCATTTTGCAGATCTTTTCCCGGAGTTTTATCCGGGAGAGGATATTACGATTACTGTCACGCTCACCAGCGATAAAGGCGGAGAGGATGTCTCACAGACAGTCACTGTGAACAGCCTGTTCAATTCGGTGAAAACAGAGAAAAACCTCCTGGGGAACGACAAGGAGACGATTGTAACCGTTTCCAATGCAAGACATCTGCAGAATCTGTCTTCGGAAGTATCCGGAGTGGATTTCGAAAATAAGAAGGTCGCAAAGGAAGTTACTGTAGATACCGTATCAGTTGTTCGCGATCTCTACTGGGATGAAGATTCTGCAGCAGAAGAGGGGCAGAAGACGGATGGGACTGCCGATAGAGAGGAAACCACCACGGCCTTCCTGACGGCGATCGCTTCTGCAACGGGTATGGAATCACAATATGGCTACTGCGCACTGGGGAGAGAGTCGGCACCGGACAAAGAGAGCATACAGGTATATCCATATACAGCCGGAACAGGAGAGAATGCTTCATCAGACTCAAATAAGGGTGATGGCAGTACCGACGGGAAATTGATTTCCAGGGGCGCATGCTACGGCATCACCAATACGGCAATTAAGACCTTTGAAGGAAACAATCATATATTGGCAGCATTCCGGTTTGAGGGGAAGGAGCAGGCAGCGCTCATCAATGAGGCAGCGGAAGGTCTGCAGATTTCGGATCTGGTGATCGCGGATGCAACTGCGGTTGTAACTGGGAAGACAAATACTGAAACTGCTTCCTCGGCAGCAGTGCTGTTGGCAAAGGCGAAGAGCGGAAGCGTAACAAATGTTGCTGCTTGCTGGTATGAAAAGACGGCAGACAGTAATGCAGATGCACTGAATAAGCAGCTGCAAAGCAGCAGTCTTACACTTGCAAGCGGACTTCAGGGGTGTCGTGTCTACTCTGCAAACGGCATTGCTGCAGCGGTAATCGGTGAGGTGAATGCCGGCAGCAATGGCGGAAACGGGAAGCTGACGCTGTCGA
>CAVGIV010000019.1:19042-38373 GCA_963629395.1 Paludibacteraceae bacterium
GGTGTGGTCCGGCAGCAGTGCGGGCGGCCTGATCGGCAAGGACGAAGCGACGACCTCTATTGAGAGCAGCATGGCCTCTCTGTACGTGCGCTCCGAAGGAAACGGCGGAAACACAAACGGTACCAGCAGTACGGACGGTGCGGGCGGCCTGATCGGCAGCGCCTCCGGCACAACGAAGATTGAGAACAGCTATTCCGGCGGTCGCACGACAAATGCGAACGGGACACCGGCCTATAAGGATGAGGCCGGACAGCCAGATGCTGCGGTTTCAGATACTGGCTACCCGCAGGGACGATACAACGTATATCTTGCGGGCGGAAACGGTGCCGCGGGCGGTCTGGTCGGAAAGGCAACCGGCACGCTGACGATCACGAACGCATATTCCACCAGCTCTGTTGCAGCTGCGTCGGATTCTGCCTATGCAGGCGGTCTTGTTGGCGATGCAGACAGCCTCAAGGCAGGGAATACCTACTGTACCGGCCGCGTGTATCTGAAGGGGGCTGCGACAGCTGCTTCGAACAACGCAGACCAGGAAAACACGGAAAACGGTGCACAGAGTGCAGATGGGAACGCCAAAACCGACAGCACGCAGAAGGCGGATACCAAGCACTTTGGCTACTATGCAGGCAGGCTGGGGAGTCTGTCGAAGGAAGGGGATACCAACTATTACCTGAAGGGAATGAACGGTGCGCCGGAGGAGGCCGTCGGAACCGTTGGAAATACAAAGGACGCAGAGTCGAAACAGGATACGACGATTCCGGAAAGCACGCTCACCGGTGCAGATTTCTATGCGTCGGATTGCCCTCTGAAGAAGGGCGTAGATACGAAGCAGAAGACCTACTATTATGATGCATCCGCTGCCGGTGAATCGGCGCATTATGCAGATGATGCGACCAGGTATCCCTTCCTCACGTTTACCACAGCCTTTGCGAGGTTCTACTACCATCCGGTAACCGGGGCTAAAATAGAAGCGGCAGCCCAGGATTCGGCAAAGTACGCGCAGATCGGCGACTGGGAGGTACCGGAAGAGACGGTAGAAGCTACATTTGGACTTATTTATTATGAAAAAATCTGGGATGGGACCAAGACCCCGGCCCAACTGGATACGACCTTTTATTATCATGGCTATATGCTCCAGAGCGGAGAGAATGCCAAGACGGCAACCTATACGGAAATCAGCAGCAGTAAGGCATTTGTGACGGAGAAGGAGCATTACGTTTCAGAGAGTGGATATCTGTTACTGGTGAAGGAAGGCGAAGAGAAGGAACGGTATGTTTGCCTTGCGAAGAATAGCAGTAGTGTTGAGCAGCCGGATATTCTTTTTAAACAAAGGATTAAGGAAGAGACGGATGAAGAAAATGGATTGAAGGAATACAAACTGGATACAACAGCGAATCCTGCTTTAGCCGGATATAAAGCCTACCATGTCAATTTTTCCTCTTCGATTTTTTCTGATAGGTTGGAATTACTTACACCAAATGAGAATTTCTTTGGTGCATTATTATGCATATGCGAATACGAAAACAATGGTTTGAAGGCGACCAAAGCGGCCTTTACATATGTGCCGTTCTTCTATGATGCTTTGAAGCCGGCGGAAAAAGGTGTGGTACAAACGGTGTCTAAGGCCGTTGCATCGGATACAAATTCACCACAGGCGATCATTCGTGGGGCTGACCAGCTGAAGTATTTCTTTACCTATGAAAATGAGGCTCCGAATACTGGATTTCTGGATAAAGAGGAATGCCGTATCATAGAACAGCAGTTGGATATCACTTTTGATTCTTCAAAGGTAAGATTCACCAAAAACGGTGAAATAATAACTGCCACAGATGAATATCAGCCTCCTACACTAAGTAAAATCAGCAAGAATGCGACTTATCGCAGCAAACTACGACCGAACCCTGCCAGCGACAGCGACTATTATGTTCTGGATGGGCTGCGCGGAGAGCTTGTTACAACGGTATATGGTGAGCTGTGTGATCTGCAGGTTACGAATATGAAGGCGTCGCATTTCCTGGATACTATATCCGGAGACGCTGCAAATGTGCATGATATTACCATCACAAATGCGCAGTTTGGAAAAGGAGATGATTACGAGTCGTCAACGGATGCCGGTTTTGCAGCGAAGATGACTGGAAAGGGGGAGGTTTCAGACTGTAAGATCATTAATGCATCCATATACGGAACCGGATTCATTAATAACACAGCAGATGGAAACAGCGGTGGTGGAACCATAACACGGTGTTATATCGTCAATGCCACAATCTGGGGAGATGGATTTATCACATCCAACGGAGCTAATATTGAAGATTGCGGCATATATGCGAATACATCTCTGTATGAAGATTCCATCTACTTTAGGCCGATGCAAGCGAATCCTGAAACCTACGATTATGTATCCATTGGAATTGCACCGGGAGGATCAAAGAGTGCGAGTAGTGTTGCTGGCTTTGTGCAGAAGCAGACGATGTCGAGCAGTATTAAGAACTGCTGGGTAGCAGGAAAAGTTTATGGAAGCGGCGATGTTGCTGGCTTTATCGGAGAGGTGAGCGGCGAATCGACCATTGAAGCTTGCTATGCAAACGTTGTGATCAATGCTGGCGGGAATGCCAGTGGATTCGCGGCGAAATTGAATGGAAACAATACGAATGCCAAGATTGTAAACTGCCATGCACTGGGAAAGATTGAAGGTGCCAAGACGGCAAGCGGATTTGTTCAGACGATTGAGAAAGGTACAGTTTCTAATTGCTATGAGGCCTTCTGGAGCGTTGATGCGAAGAGTTGGTATCCCTTCTATGAGAGCTATACTAATGGCGCTATTGAGACTAATTACTATCTGACAGACTGTGCACTGACAGCGGAAAACACTGAGCTGAAGGATTATGCCGGTAAGGCAGCCGGTAAGTCCTATCAGGAGCTTTCCAATCTGAACATGTATGGCAATGCTGACCGTGCGGATGCGGCTCATACTGTCGGGTACTATGAGTACATGAGCAATGATTTTGATCATCAGGCATACCCGTACCCGATGCCGCAGGTTACTGTGTCGGATGCCAGTGGGGCGAAAACTACCCAGGTGCAGACAGCCTATGGCGACTGGTCCTATCAGACACAGGATCACTACAGCCTTCTGTACTATGAGAAGGTGGATGGAAGCTATTATTTCCACGGAGTCAGCACGGCGGATGGGGGAACCTATACGGCTGTGACATCTGATGGAGCCAATCTGGAAAACGGGCTTCTGGCAGAAGGCGGGAAGACTGTGTCCGCGAGCGGGTACGTTCTGGTTACTGGGGCTAACAGCGCATGGAGCACCTTTGGCCGTGCAGACAACACCGGCGCGGTTTCTTTGCCGGCGGATGTAAATACTACGAAAACAACCGGGAAGACGGAGATTTTCAAGGAGGCGGATGCAGAGCTGCTGAATGCGCTGAAGAGTCTGGGCAGCTTGCCGAAGAATACAGCAGACGACAATCCTGCGGATATAGCGTATGTCTTCCAGCTGGACAAATATCTAAGCTACAGCGATGCGAATACGACCACAAGCAGCTCATCTGCGACGCAGAACAGCACAGATACATCGCAGAGCAGTACAGCTGCATCCAGTGCCTTTGCACCGTGGCAGACACTGACACAGGAGAGTGAGGGAATCGGAATCACTATTTATTCCGGTAAAGGCAATATCCCGGCTGCGCGGTTCTCCTTCCAGCCGTTCTTTGCAGATACGGTGAAGGGGGCGAAGAGCTCTGACGGAGCGACAGCAAATGAAAAGGCTCTGCAGAGCACCTTCGTTACAACCAAGGACGGTGCGGCTGATCATGATTACCGCGTGCGGTCGCTGAGTCAGTTGGAAAGCATTTCCAAGTGGGATAGTCAGAAATTTACCTCTGTGACTGGGGCAACAAACTTAAGCAATGCGTTTGATAAGGAAAGCGCAAGGCGGTTTAGCTACCTGAGCACAAGTGCTCTGTCTACAGCTGAAAATTGTAAAAACCATTTGAAGATCCGGCAGGATATGGATATTCATTTGGAGAATACCAGTGATGTGAGCTTCCAGTACATGGATGGCACATATTTCGGCAGAAAGTATGGAAATCCGGAAACAGCAGTCCAGCTGCAGAATCTTCGAAATAAAGATTTCGCACACTATGTGACATCCACGGGGGGGATCAAATCCCTTGTCCTGGAGAGCGCATATTATACATCGACGATAAAAACCGTTAACGGCGACAAAGACGTCGATCATAGCTCGAATGAGTTCGTGGAGTATAACTACGGAACACTTTCGGATATTACCGTGCAGAATTCGACGCTTGGCAGTGCAGGGCTGGTATACCAGAACGGAGATGTAACGAAAAATGTTCTGACGAAGACGCTGGTGTCGAGTCCTAAAGTTGGAGAGCAGGGAACGAAGGTCGCTCAGGTTAAGATCGATGGAAAGGATGTTGAAGTCAGGAAGTATGAGTTTAAGTATGAGTACAGTGTGAATGGTACTGCCAGCACCGGTGTTGTGGAAAAGTGTGTTATAAAAAACAGCACCAGGATTTCCGGGGCCGGTTTGGCGTGGCGTAATATAGGAGGCCGTATCACGGATTCCGGCGTGGAGGAGTGCCATAATATCGGCGCCTCCGGCTTTGCGGAGTACAACGAATCGACATTTGTGACTGCCCCGAAGACACAGACTGAGTATCAGTATTGGATTTCTCTGAGCAATTGGACAGAGGATCGAAGCTCGTACCGCCAGGTGTCGGATGCGCTGATTTCCCAGAATAACTGGGCGACAATGACCAGTGATGGGGAGCTCACATTCGCTGTTGATGCCATAATTGATAATTGCCATGTGTCAGGCTGTGAATGGAATTCCACTGATCAGCCGGGAATTGGAGAAAGCGGTTTTGTAAGAATTAACCAGGTAAATACCGAAGGCACTTCGGCGAGCACGGAGGCACAGAGCAGCGGTAAAGCGGTCATATCGAATTGCAGCGTTGCAGATGTTGGTGCTGCTGTGAGCGGCTTTGCCTATGAAAATCTGAACGGAGCTCAAATTACACGCTGCCAGGTGTATGGCTCTAAAGGAAGCAATAAGGGATACAGTTCCTCAAGTATTGGCAGCGCCGGAATAGACCAAAGCGCTGGATTTGTAGTAACAAATGACTCTGGATCAGTTATTGATTCCTGCAGCTTTACAGGACAGGTACAGGGAAAGAAGATCGGTGGATTTGTATGCACAAATGAAGGAACTATTAGGAATAGCTATGCGAATATCCACCAGGGGTGGAACAGCACGGAAGTAAATGCGGCAGGATTTGTATTGTGGAATGAGAATGGTGGACAGATTCAATACTGCCATGCGTTAGGGATTTTTGGAGGAAGTCAGGATAAGTCCAAACAGAAAAACTGTAAAGCAGCCGGATTCGTGTGGGAAAACAAAACAGGTGCGTCGATCGCCAATTCCTATGCAGCAATATGGGCGACGAGTAATCCGGGCTACAATATGAAAGAGTACTCCTTGTTTGCCAGAACAGCCGGCGGTACATTTACAGAATGCTATGCAATGAAGCCGGACAGCGGAACCTGGACCAGTTCAAACAGCGGAATCAAATTTGTAACAGGAGAAACGATTAAAAACAAGACAGACGCGCTGGGAGATGCAGAGAAAGGAATGACGGTTGCCTATGGAGAAAAAATCGGAGACTATCCATTCCCTGTAAAAGCAGATATTCCAAATTACGGTGATTGGTATGATGAATGGGGCGATACGCCGTCCAGTAGCGTGCAGTCTGCTTCGGAGTATTCCGTCAGCCTTACCGCAGGAGCCGGTATTTTCTCTGAGGAATCGGTGGCGGCCGGAAAGGCACTATCTGCTGGTGAAGGATCCGAAGCAAATGCCATCAGTCTGGCAGCGCTGAATGAAGCGGACGATTTATCTGCAGATGTGGGAACGACGAGTGCCGGAGATACCGAGACGGGTGCGTCGGTGAGTGAACTGGTGCTTACGCTGCAGCCGGAGGAGTCCGGAGAAGAGGAAGCGGCCGAGACGGAGCTTGATCTGTCGCAGTTCACACCGACGCGGAAGGGCTGGAAGCTCCTGGGGTGGCTGATCACATCGCCTTCCGAACTGGCAAATCAGACGGAGAAGACGGTTGTAGCGGATATTGTGACGAAGATCAATAAGGTATCAAAGGAAGGTGCGACAGACAGCACATCGGAAAAGGGAGAGGCAATTTCTTCCGAAACGGGATCCTCAGATGCCGGTGCTTCGGAGCAGGCTGGAACCGGATCGGCGGAGAAAGCGGAAGGTCAGACCAAGAGCGCCGGGGCTGTATATGAGCTTGAGAAGGGAAGTAAGTCTTATCATTACGCGCCGGATGCAGTGATTACCGTGACGCAGGATGTGACGCTGGCGGCTGTCTGGGTTCCGGACGATGACACGATTGCCAAGGCAAAGGATGGAACACTTCGGATGGATGAGAGCGGGAACGTTCTGGACGAAGAAGCTGCGGATGCAAATGCAGCTTCTAAATCCGACGGAGCGGAGACAGCGCAGAGCAGCGCGGCGCAGTCGCAGGACGATCAGACTTCTGCGAACAAGGAAGACGGCGCGTCCGATGCCGGAATGTCAGCATCTGGTGATAAAGCTGCTGATGGGGCAGATGCGGGAACGTCAGCGCCTGACGGTAATGCGTCGACTGGAGCAGATGCTGGGGCTTCGGTGACTGGCGATAAGGCAGTTGGTGGAGCAGATGCCGGAACATCAGAAGCGGACAGTAAATTGTCTGGCACTATGGATGCTGCAGGTTCGACCGATCGGGACGTGTCGCAAACATCGACCGATAACGCAGCAAACGCATCGAATTCTTCATCGAGTGACGGGACTTCTACGGTCGACAGCATAGCCAAAGCTGCGACAGGAACAAGCGAAGAGGTTTCTGATCCGGAGATTGCCGGTACAGTGGAAACTGCAGATGCAGGCGCTACAGAAACGGTGGTGGAATAGACACAGGTAATACGGGAACAGAAAAACGTAAAAGAAGGGCACAGTGAGTGATCTCACTGTGCCCTTTGTGCAGATGTGTATGCTTTCTGAATGAAAATCAAGATGAGCCGTAAACGTCTAAGCAATTACGTTATTTGCCGACTTCCTCTTGGAGCTGTTCTTTGCGAAGCCCGGACCGTTTGGCTGCATCATCCAACGAAATGACGCCATCGCGCACGAGAGCAGCATAAATGTGAAGGCGTTCTTCTTCCCGGCCCTCTTCCCGGCCTTCCTGCCGGCCCTCTTCCCGGCCTTCCTTCAGCCCTATTTCCCGACCTTCCTTCCGACCTTCCTCAAGGCCTTCCTTCCGGCCTGCCGCCTGAGCATCTTTTCTGGCCAGCATTTGCATGTACTCAAATTCCATAAAGTTCCTCCTTGTCTCAGCATCCTGTTTGGCCTCCTGCACGCGCTGATTCACCTCTGTGCAGAAATCGTCCGCAGGAGAATCCCCATTAATCAGTTTCAGGAAGTTCTTCAGCTCCGGCAGAATACTGTCATCCGTTCCGTGTGTATTGAGGAATACCTTTGTCGTTCCATCGCCGAGCGCGAGATCACGATCCGTCTGTTCATAATTGCGGAATCGATAAATGTATCGTCCCTGTCCAAACAGATCCTTCGGGCTGATCATGACGATATAGGAGGGCGCAAGATCTGCATAATCCTCACCCTGATGCAGCACCTGCTCGTCGATCATGCACTGGTAGTAGCGAGTCCGCTTTTGCTCGTTTCCGCGGCTTTCCAGCTGCATTTCCACATCAAAAATCTGTCCGTTTATTTCGGAGTAAACGTCAAATCGAACACTTTTGCTGCCCATGGGGCCCAGAAAGGTCGCCTGCGGAGAGTGCTTCTCAACTCTTGTGAGATTCAGTTCCGGAAAGATCCGCTGCATGAGCTGAAGGAAAATATCCGCATCGCGCATAACGCAGGAAAAGATATAGTCATTCCCGATACCGGCCTCTGCCCACCTTTGGTTCAGAATCTCCTGTTGCTGATCGGATGCTGTGAATGTTACCGTACTGTTGCTGCTGTTTGCCATTTGTGCCTCCTGCATAAAGCATAAGAATGTGGTGCAGGAGTCAGCAACATAGAAACAAGGGCCTAAGATCCAACTGATTCTGCTGCGAAACTCCTGCTGGTGAAAGGTATGGATGCATAAGTTTCGTTCGATGTGAATCAGATAGGATCAAGACAGGACCAGAGCAGCTGCAGAAGGTCTGCAGCCTGGTGGTATTCACGGAAATGAACTCTGCTATGCACTTATGGTAACGACGCAGCCTCACGCTGTTATGCGTAAAATCGGTTCTGTATCGCTGCCAACTACAGTATATCAGAGAGGATTGAAATGTGCGTCTTTTTTATGTGATAATAACCCATATTTCATACAACGTAAAAGGAGAACCGTGTGATTCATATTGTACTGCATGAGCCGGAGATTCCGTTTAACACCGGCGCAATAGGACGAAGCTGCGTGGCAACGGCATCCTCACTTCACCTGATCGGTCCTTACGGCTTCGTTTTGAATGATAAATACATAAAGCGTGCCGGGATGGATTACTGGGAACAGTTGGAACTCCATCAATACGTGGATTATGAGGATTTTCTGGCACAGCACCCGGAGATCTGCTTTGCAGGTGACGAGGAGGTGTTAGAACCGGTGGCTGACGGGAAAAATGCGGACAATGCGGCAGGATCCAGATCGAATCCTTCAGAAGCGTCGCCGTCGCATCCGCACCTGTGGTTTGCAACGACGAAGGCTCGGCAGTGCTACAGTGATGTTCACTATGGACCGGATGATTACATCATGTTCGGGAAGGAGTCGGCCGGCATTCCGGAGGAGATTCTGGTGCAGCACCCAAAGGCCTGTGTGCGCATTCCGATGTGGGGCGATATCCGCTCACTGAATCTGTCCAATTCGGCGGCAATCCTTCTATATGAAGCGCTGCGGCAGAACGGCTTTGAGAAGCTCTCGCAGAAGGGAGAGCTGCACCGGCTTTCCTGGGAGGATTGCGTGAGCACGCAGCAATCCAGTACATCGTTTGCAAAATAACTAGCCTAATAACGCAGAACTTTTTTCTGAGGGTGCGTGTCAAAAAACGTAGGCGTAGCGGGCTACGCTGAGGATTTTTGACACGTGCAATCAGGGAAAAGGGCAAGTTAGTTAGGCTAGTTATTTAAAAATCGATGTACTAGGTATCATTGAATAGCAATTGAGAATAGCAATTGAAGGGGAACATGATTATGAGAAAAAGAAAAGGCAGCAGAGCAGCAGCGCTGGCGCTTAGCCTGTGCATTGCATGTACATCTGCATTGTCAGCAGGGGCTGGCTCACTTGCTGCGTATGCGGCGGAGCAGGAAGCAGTCGATGAAGAAAAATCCACGGGCGAGATAAAGTCTGATGAGGAGACGAAGCCTGCTGAGAATCTAAAAAATGCTGACGAGACGAAGACGGATGAAAAATCAAGCGATGCCGAATCGTTGAAGAGCGAGGCAAACTCACAGGACGAGAACGCTTCGAAGACCACACAGTCTGCAGAAGAGCCAAAGGACCCTGCGAAAACGACAGGCGTGCAGGACACAGAAACGGTACAGGATCCTGCAAAAACGACAAGCACGTCGGATACGGACAAGTCACAGAACGCGGATAAGGCACAGAATACAGAAAAGACGCAGGAACTTGCAAAGTCTGAGAACGCGCAGGGGACGGGACAGACGCAGACTACCCAGACCACAACGGCTGTCTCGGGAACGAATCACGCCGTCATTGTGCATCTGGCCGATGGATATTCCCTTGACGCCGTACCGAAGCAGGATGCAGAGTCGCTGCAGAAGATTCTCTACAATACCGATCAGTTCGACAAGAGCAAGGACAGCATTAAGCTGCTCTCAATCCCGGAGAATGATGAAAAAAATGACTACAAGGCGAAAATCTGGGCTGAAATCGACGAGATTGCCAAGGATACAGATGAGAATTCCTTTACAGTATTCGCCTATTCCGGGCATGGAGGTGCATTGGGGGACGGAACCTCGTCGCTTGCCCTCGGCGGAATCAATAATATCTCTGCTGCGGAGCTTCGCCAGCATCTGAATAAGCTCTCCGGAAGAGTTTTTGTGATTCTCTCGTGCTGCCATTCCGGCGGTATGATCATGCCTGCAACGGAGTTTGATGAAACCGGGGATGTTGCTGCCCAGACAGCGGATGCGTTCGATGAGGAGGAGTTCCTGGAGGAATTCTTTAATCAGGAAAATGAAATCAGCCTGGCTTCAGAGACAGGAGACGTTTCGGACGATACCGAGGAAAACGGAAATGACAATTCCGTCAGAGGGGAGGCGTCCTCTGTTACCAAGGAGCCGCCCCAGTATTATTTCTTTGCAGCGGCCAACCGTGCCGAAACAGCTACGCAGCTGGAAGGCATTGGCGGACAGGACAATGCGGCACTGGGCCATGCGCTGGGGTTTGACCGCAACAATGCAAGCTATCATGTGTTCGCAGCAGATACTACAACGCTGGAGGGAGGAACCAGCCGTGAGGGCTATGCCGGTGACGGAAAGGTCACCATGCGGGAGCTGGCGGACTTTTATCAGAAATACAACCGGATTACATCCTCACCGGTTCTCTACCCGGCGGAAAGCGAAGATGTGCTCTTTACCTATGGAGAGGCAATTGGAACACCGGCTTCGTTCATCTGCTCCATCCCGCAGCAAAATGTATCTGTCGATGCCAACGGAACGATCAGCATTACGGCCACGGTTACCAATCTGACGGATCATAAGATCACGGTGGGAGCCGGCGTCTACGACTGGGGAACACTTACCTTTGCACTTACCACGGCCAGCCGCGGGAAGAGTACCAATGGTGCTGTGATGAAACCGGAGGATGGCTACGGATACATTCCTGCATTGAATGAAAAGGGCGGTTGGGATGAATATTATGTGAATCCCAATAGCGAGGGCGAAATCACATACAAGTTCACATGGGATGAATTCCTGGAGGGCGTTTCCGACGGCAGCGAGAATCCCTTCTGCCTGAAGATCTGGGATTGCACGGAGGATGCAGCGGACGCGGATGGATACGGACCGATCGGAACCTATAGACTGCTGAGCTTCTACACGGCGGCTGCTGACGGGGAAACGAATGCGATTGATCCGGATGCTCTGAGCCTGAATAAGCCCATCCAGTTTACTGCCGGAAAAGCGGGAGAGACCTACACGGTTACCAAAACGTCAAGTCAGCTGCCGATTGAGATTGTGTTTGATTCGGAAAACGAGACGAAGCTCACCAATGCGGCCTGCAAGCTATGGCTCTATGCAAGCGATCTGGGTACAAAGGTCCCGGACGGTATTCATGTGGCACCACTGGGAAGTAAAAACGACGATAAAGTTTTGAAAGATAAGAACAACAAAATTATTTCATCCGAAGAAAGCGATTGGAGCGCTGTTTTTGAAGATGTACAGCCTTCCTACGAACGAAGGGGCAACAGCGGCAATCAGCGAGGCAGTGTCTACACGTACATCATGGATACGTCGAAGCTGCAGCAGGGCCATTATTATGCACTGCGGGTAGTCTGCCGCGATACTACTACCGACAAGGATAAGCATATTTATGCTCTGATTCAGCGAACAGATGCGGCGTCTGCGGAGGAGTATCAGATCCCGGAATTCAAACTCAGCGAGGATCATTGGAACTACTTCCGGAACTGGGACGGCATTATGGTAGATGCCACCTGGAATGGCCGCTATGATGATAAGTGGTATTACGCAGATGGAGCAGGAGATCTGCTGCGGCAGACTCTGCAGCTGCAGGACGGCGGTGCACAATATACGTACGCGGTGACGAACTGGAAAAAGCTGGTTTCTTCGGAGCCTGAAAAATGGGCTGCCATGGGTAAAACAGAGCGGTTTGAGGCAGGGGGAACCTATCAGTGCGATATTGTGGTAACCATCAACGAGGGGTACAATGCAGTATTCACGGACGATACGGTGTTTGACGCCGATCATCATAAGCTGAGACACATTGACATTCAGGATGCCGGGAAGAAGGTGGTCCTGACCGTGGAGCATGAGATTGCGACCCAGAAGTCCTTGGACAGCACCACTGTGCAGCTGCGCCGCGTAACGCTGAACGGAAATCAGACTGCGATAGAGGATGCAGTGGCGCAGACCGATGAGACACTTCACCCTGGAGATACGGTGATTCTGGTTCCCGGGAAGGATTGCGCGGTCTTTACCCGCGGAGGACTGACAGACGCCGGAAGAAGCGTACGGTGGAACGGCACGGACTACAAGATCTATAAGGTCTCTGAGATTGAAAAAGGAAAAACAGCACTCGACATTTTGATTTCTGTTTGGAAGGATGAGGAGGATAACTGCGGCTGCTCACTGGTTATGCGTAGCTGGGTTGCTCATCCCGAGACAGAAGGCGGGGATGATTCGTCGGATACTGATAAAAAAGACGATTCCTCCGGCAGTGATCAGACAGACAGCGGGTCCTCTGGAGAGAGCTCTTCCGGAGGAAGCCCGTCAGGCAGTTCCACAAGCGGCGCAAGTGCAGGGCAAACGGGCAGCGCGAGTGCGGAGCAGTCCAAATCGGCCTGGCAGGTTATCCCCGATAAGGCGGCAGAAGGTCAGGCGGTGCCGGTAACAACGGCAGATGCTGCAGAGCAGAATGCACAGACTGCGCCTGCACAGACCGCCGGAAACGCATCGAAGGCGAATAACAGCCATGCGGCATCCGGTGTGAAGACTACAGGAAGTGCTGGCGGAGATGATGCAGCAAAGGATCTAGCGGTCGTAGATGCGTCAGAGGACACTCTGGATGCCGACAGTGAGGAGGTCCTTTCCTCCGGCGATGCGAGTGTAGAGGTGGCAGAAGCGAAAAAGGCAGAAGGGGCCCATACCGGGGAAAGCGCGGCAGTCAAATCTACGGTAGATACCAATCTGATCCTGTGGCTTTTGGGGATTCTGGCGGCAGCAGTGGGCGTCAGCATCTTCATCATCCTTCTGTATAAGCGCCGCAAGGAGGAAGAGTAGACGGGGGCTTCAATCGTGGATTAGCCTGCACGCAGAGGGTCCGTGTTGAAATGTGGCAGGCACTGAAATGCTACAAATTTGACAAAAATGAAATAATTTCGTAACATTCTCCGCAGCGAGGCAGTCTCGCTGAAAGGAGTACGTATTTGAATTACAGATTATTTCAAAAACTGGGAAGCGTCATTCTGGGATGTTTGATTCTGAGCTTTGTCCTTGGATGTCCCGGAACGGTGATGCCGGTATCTGCGGCAGAAGAGATGATTACAGGCAACGCGGCAGCAGAAAGTGCCATTGCCAGCACCAGTACCGACCTGGAGGGACTCTCCGACAATCAGGAGGCCCTGGAGGGGTATTTGCTCCAGCTGCAGGAGCTGATCGAGCAGCAGAAAAAAGAACAGACAACAGCCCAGGGGAAGCAAAGCCGTGAGGAGCTGGCCACTCAGACAAAGAGTAAGACCTGGAACGGCGCGGTTCTCAATAAAACAAGTGGTGTTGTCAACGGCCCGAATGGGAAGGAAACCTACTACAATCTGAACATGAGCAAAATCGTGGCCGCGCTGAAGACAAAGAGCGCAGACAGTGAGTACTGGGTTCGTAATGACGGCGTGAAAATGTTCGGCGAGTACATCATGGTGGCAGCAAACCTTTCCGTTTATCCCCGCGGAACCGTGGTGGAGACGAGCCTTGGTACCGGGATCGTGTGTGACACCGGAGCCTTTGCCAGGTCATCGAGCATCACCTTTGACATCGCCACCGCGTGGTAATCTTCGGATGGTCAAAACTTGCCGGTCAATCGACAAATCGGAGCAAAAGAGCATTCCTTAGCGAGGGATGCTCTTTACTTTTTTAATTTAGGGGAGTAAAGTACAGACGTCGCGTGGGGCTTGTGAAAATCTTGACAAATGAGCGATTATCGGCGCGGCAGGAGGGACTGCATCATGAAGGATATGGCAGCAGAATTGGTAGAACGGCTGACAGTTGACACTGCGTTCACGGTACCTGTACTGGGCGGGGTTGCGGAGTCGGTTGTAATCAGCTGGGTGGTAATAGCCATTCTTGTGGCACTTGCAATCTTTCTGACAAGGGATATGCACGTGTGGAATCCCGGAAAGCGTCAGGTCATTGCAGAAACCATTGTGAACTGGCTGGACGGCTTCACACTGGATATGCTGGGACCGGAGGCCAGGGAATACAGCGAGTACATTGCAACCGTGCTCCTGTTCATCGGCTTGTCCAACATCATCGGACTTCTGGGCATGAAGCCGCCGACCAAGGATATGAATGTTACCATTGCGCTGGCGGTTATGAGCATTGTGCTGATCGAGTACGCCGGCATCAAGGTTAAAGGCGGCAAAGGGTGGATCAAGAGCTTCACACAGCCGATTGCCATTGTTACGCCCATCAATATTCTGGAGATCTTTATCCGTCCGCTGTCCTTGTGCATGCGACTGTTCGGAAATGTCCTCGGCTCTTTCGTAATCATGGAGCTCATCGAGATGATCCTGCCGGTGGGACTGCCGCTGGTATTCAGCATGTATTTTGATATTTTCGATGGATTCATTCAGGCGTACGTCTTCGTCTTCCTGACGTCGCTCTTCATCGCTGAGGCAGCAGAGCCGCTGATGCCGACGGAGCCCAAGCCCAAGAAGGCACGCAAAACAAGAAAGCAGCGCACCATTGCAGGCGCAGCTGCGGAGGACTGATGCGCCGCACGAGTAAGATCAGAGTGTACTAAGACGTGACATATGGTTTTCGGTACAGTGTGGTCCGTACAGTAAGATCTGTGCAGTAAGACACATGGCATGGTACGCAGCGCATCCGGCAAAAAGCCGTTTGGAGCGCTGCTCCACATAGAAGCAACATAGGACAATAAGAAATTCAGATGTTCATATTTTAGGAGGTAAGAATCATGACAGCAATTGGAGCAGGAATCGCAGCACTCGCATGCATCGGTGCAGGTATCGGTATCGGAATCGCAACCGCACACGCAGTAGACGCTATCGCAAGACAGCCGGAGGCAGATTCCAAGATTATGAGAAACCTTCTGCTCGGCTCCGCTCTGGCAGAGGCAACTGCAATTTACGGCTTCGTTCTGGGCATCCTGATCATCTTCATGCTGTAATGAGACGTCATTTCGGAGTCGTGCCAAGCGCACAGAAGGACTCTGAAATAGTTGCACGAAAGCGTATAAGGGGCATTCGGCGCAGGCTGTATCACGCCGAATAGAAAGTAAGTGGAGAAACAAAGCGATGCTACGAATTGACATCAACATTCTCTATACCATCATCAATCTTCTGATCCTGTATGTGCTGCTCAGAAAGTTTTTATTCAAGCCGGTGCACAACATTCTCGATCAGAGAAAGGCTGATGTAGAGGCACAGAAGAAGCAGGCAGAGGAAACGACTGCGCAGGCAGATGCTCTGAAGGCGCAGTATGAGCTGTCTCTTCAGAAGATCGATGAAGAGAATGCACGGAGCGTTGCCGCTGCAAAGGCAAAGGCAACGGAGGAATATGACCGCATTGTTGCAGACGCAGGTCAGAGGGCAGAGGGCATCATTACCTCTGCAAAGGAGAAGGCACGGCTTGCTGCAGAGCAGGAGCGCCAGCTCGCAGAGAATGACATTGCGGATATGCTTAAGAATGTGGCTCATGAGCAGGCAGCAAAGGCCAAGGATTCGGATCTGTACGATCAGTTCCTGGAATCTGCCGATCATGCGAAGGAAGAAAACTGAAGGAATTAGGCTAACGGAGCGTGAAGAATATGAGCACAAACCAGAAAGTAAAGGCTGTCCTTCGGTGTGTGACACAGCCGGATGAACAGCAGAGAGCGGGTTTCTGCAGGTTTCTGGCAGGACAGTATAACGCAGAACGTCCGGAGGATGTAGAGCTTGAAATCGTAGAGGACTCTTCCATCGGGGGAGGCTTCATTCTGGACATTGGTAATGATGAGTACGACTGGAGCGTCAACGGCAGGAGCAAGCAGATTGCAAACCGAATCGATGAAGCTCTTGCCAGAAGGGGTAGCTCTGGCTCGGAGGGAAATGAGCCTCGCATCCCCAAGGAGGAGGCCGGCGAGCACAAGATCATGTCGATCCTGCGCACGGCGGCGGATGACTTCCGCGTAGAAGCGCAGAAGTCCGAGGTCGGAACCGTCCTCACCGTGGGTGACGGCATTGTAACCATCGATGGACTGGCGCACGTTATGTACGGAGAGATCCTTCTCTTCGACAACGGCGTAAAGGGAATGGTTCAGAATATCGAAGCCGATTCCATCGGCGCTATTTTGTTCGATTCCGAGGGAACGATCGGTGAGGGCACCAAGGTGGTCGGCACCGGCAAGCGCGCCGGTATTCCGGTCGGCGATGAGTACATCGGAAGAGTGGTCAATGCGCTCGGTGCTCCCATTGACGGCGGAATTGCCATTCCGGAGCACGGATACCGTGCCATCGAGCAGCCGGCTCCCGGCATTGTGGATCGCCAGCCGGTTAATGTACCGCTCGAGACCGGCATCCTGGCCATCGACTCCATGTTCCCGATCGGACGCGGACAAAGAGAGCTGATCATCGGAGATCGTCAGACCGGTAAGACATCCATTGCAATGGATACCATCCTGAACCAGAAGGGGCGCGAGTGCATCTGCATTTACGTTGCCATCGGACAGAAGGCATCGACCGTTGCAACGCTGGTGGAGACGCTGCGCCGTCATGAGGCCATGAGCTATTCAATCGTGGTGTGCTCCACAGCATCCGATCCGGCACCGCTTCAGTACATCGCGCCTTACGCAGCGACGTCTCTTGCAGAGTACTTCATGCATAAGGGAAAGGACGTACTGATCGTATACGATGATCTGTCCAAGCACGCAGTTGCGTACCGTGCGCTTTCGCTCCTTTTGGGCAGAAGCCCGGGACGCGAGGCCTATCCCGGCGACGTATTCTATCTGCATTCAAGACTTCTGGAGCGCTCGGCAAGACTTTCTGACAAGCTCGGCGGCGGCTCCATTACGGCACTTCCGATCATCGAAACCCAGGACGGAGATGTGTCGGCATATATTCCGACCAACGTTATCTCTATCACCGACGGCCAGATCTTCCTGGAAAGCGACCTGTTCTTCGCAGGACAGCGGCCGGCCGTCAATGTCGGCTTGTCGGTATCCCGTGTAGGCGGTGCAGCCCAGACGAAGGCAATGAAGAAGGCAGCCGGCTCGCTTCGTATCGACCTGGCCCAGTACCGCGAGATGGAGGTTTTCACACAGTTCTCTTCAGATCTGGACGAAGCAACCATGAATCAGCTGCTGCAGGGAAAGGTCCTGATGTCCATGCTCAAGCAGCCGCTCGAGCATCCGATGTCTCCGGCACGCGAGGTTATTCTGCTGTGCGCAGCACAGTCCCGCAAGCTCCTTCACGTGGAGCCGCAGGAGGTTGGAAACTACTGCAACGATCTGTTCGCCTGGTTTGAGGACAAGCACCCCGACATCGCAGAGCAGATCGAGAAGAACGGCACTCTGGATGCCGATCTTAAGACGCAGATCCTCATGGCAGTGGATGAGTTTCAGAAAGAAAAAAGCAATAGCTAGGTAAGAGCATGGGTTCGATTCGAGAAACGAGAGAGAGAATCGACAGCGTTCAGAGTACGTTGAAAATAACGAACGCCATGTACATGATCTCCTCGACGAAACTGAATAACGCGAAGCGGGCACTGGCATCAACGGAGCCGTATTTCTATGCGCTGCAGTCGATGCTGCAGCGTGTTATCCGGCATCTTCCGGATGATTTCAAGCATCCCTATATCGAGAGCCGTGCCGACAAGACCGAACGCCGGCGGGCGATCATCTGCATCACGGCTGATAAAGGTCTGGCAGGCTCCTACAACCACAACGTGGTGAAGATGACGGAGGAGCGGCTCCGGCCGAGCACCAATGACATGCTGTTCGTTGTTGGTGAGTACGGACGTCATTATTTTGACGCAAGGCGAATCCCGATCGACGGAGAGTTCCATTACACCGCGCAGAAGCCGACCCTGTCCCGCTCGAGGCAGATTGCATCCAAGATGCTGGAACTGTTCGGTTCTCGTCAGGTGGATGAGGTGTATATGATTTACACCAGAATGAAGAACTCTGCTGAGTTCGAGACGGAGATGATTGAGCTCCTTCCCCTTGTACGGCTGAACAAGACGATCTTCCAGGGAATCGGAGGAATCCACCAGGAGGACTTCTCAATGGAGCCTAATCCGAAACTGCTGCTCGACAACATCATTCCGGATTTTGTTTCGGGTTATATTTATTCTGCATTGGTGGAATCCTATGCGTCCGAGCATTTTGCCCGCATGGAGGCAATGGATGCTGCCAACAAGGCTGGGCAAAAGCTCGTGCAGGAGCTGTCCGTCCAGTACAACCGGCAGCGTCAGGGGCAGATCACCCAGGAGATTACGGAGATTGCCGCCGGTGCCAAGGCAAGAGCCAGGCAGCAGAAGCGCGCGAAGGAAAGCGCGAGAAAACGTCTGCGGGAGAAGCAGGCCGCAGAAACCGCGTAGGAGGTATTGGTATCTATGCAAATCGGCAGAATTGTACAGGTCATGGGACCTGTTGTGGACGTGCAGTTCGATGAGAAGCCGCTTCCTGTGATCAACACTGCGCTGCAGGTTGACAATCACGGAACCAAGGTCGTGATGGAGGTGGCACAGCATATCGGCGGCAATATGGTCCGCTGCATCATGCTCTCCGCCAGTGAGGGCCTGCAGAAGGACATGCCGGTCATGTCCGAGGGACACGGCATTTCGGTTCCGGTAGGTGCCGGGACGCTGGGAAGACTGTTTAACGTTCTGGGCGATGCCATTGATGATAAGGGACCGGTGGAAGGCGATCGCTGGGAAATCCACAGAAAGCCGCCGAAGTTCACGGATCAGAGTCCGGTTCAGGAAATTCTGGAGACCGGCATCAAGGTTATTGACCTGATCGCACCGTACGCAAAGGGCGGTAAGGTCGGTCTGTTCGGCGGCGCCGGCGTTGGTAAGACGGTGCTGATTCAGGAGCTGATTCACAACGTTGCAACGCAGCACGGCGGATATTCTATTTTCACCGGTGTCGGAGAGCGTTCCCGTGAGGGTAACGATCTCTGGAGTGAGATGACAGAATCCGGCGTTATCAAGAATACGGCGCTGGTATTCGGACAGATGAATGAGCCGCCGGGATCCCGTATGAGAGTGGCGGAGACCGGACTGACCATGGCGGAGTATTTCCGCGATGTGGAGCATAAGGACGTGCTGCTCTTCA
>CAVGIV010000020.1:0-38091 GCA_963629395.1 Paludibacteraceae bacterium
CTACAGGTAAATCCGCGATGCTACAAATGTGAGGCCATTACATATTGTCTATTCTCAAACAATGAAGCAACATTGAAACAGCGATGCTCTCTCAGTTCGGCGGCAGTGTGTGTATCATCATACTTGCCATGCCAAATTTAGAAGGTTCTTGGCATGGCAGGATTCTCATACCAGCAGTGTAAACGTATTCCTGAAAAATATCAGCAGTCCCTCCTTCTGCATTTTCCCCAGCTCCTTTGAAAGCGCGCTTCGGTCTAGATTCAGATAATCCGCCATCTGCTGACGGTTAAACGGAATCTGAAAGGTTGTACTCCCTTCCTGAACCGACACCTCCGATAAGTACGTCAGTACTCTTCCCCGAACGGTTTTCGATGACGTGCAGAAAATCCGGTTGGACAAAATCATATTCTTCCGAACCGCCGCCTGCAGAAGATTATCCATCACCTTCCTTCGCCATGGCTTTTGCAGATTTTCATTTTTCATCAGAAAAGACAGATCCATGAACAGGATTTCGCAAGCCTCAGCTGCTGTCGCATCGACCAGCATTGCTTTGCCGGATATCGCATAGCTTTCCGCAAAAATCTGACCGGAGGCTATGTTGCTGAGTATGCTCTTGTCTCCCCAGAAATCCACATTTTCAATATTTACACTGCCCGAAATCACAATTCCAAGCTCATGAACCACTTCGCCTGTACGAAAGATGACGGCTCCCTTCTCATAAATGCCCCTTCGAAGGCATCCGGCAGCCTCAATCTGAATTAGCTCCTCTTCCTCAAGTCCCTTCAAAAGCAGTGGCATCATTTTATCTATTCCTTTTCCTTTTGTGGTTATAACCACATACATTTGTGTTTCTCTGAATCATACTTCAATCATACATAAGACGCTACCAGGGTCAAAAGTTCTTTTACGAGAGAGAGGAAAACCATGATTCGACAGATCATTCACATTGACGAAGACAAATGCAACGGATGCGGCGCCTGCGCACATGCCTGTCACGAGGGAGCCATTGAAATGGTAGATGGAAAGGCTCGTCTAATGCGCGACGACTACTGTGACGGCATGGGAGACTGCCTGCCCAATTGCCCTACCGGAGCCATTTCCTTTACGCAGCGTGAGGCAGCCGCCTATAACGAGGCCGCTGTTGAGGAGCACAAGAAAGCCAGACAGGGTGCCTGCGATTCAGCAGCCACGCAGCAAAACCTGATGGAGCAGGCACCGGCTGCAGCTCCCAGTCATCCGGGATGTCCCGGCCATCAAATGCATCAGTTCCAGCGCAGCAATGCCTCTTCACTGCACGCCGCAAATGACAACACTCACACTCCCCAGTCCCAGCTGGCACAGTGGCCGGTCCAAATTCAGCTGGTACCAGTGAACGCTCCTTATTTTGACGGAGCAAAGCTGCTGATCGCTGCCGACTGCACCGCCTATGCCTACGCAGGCATGCATCAGGAATTCATGCGCGGACGCGTTACGCTCATCGGCTGTCCCAAGCTCGATGATGTGGATTACAGTGAAAAACTGACACAGATCATTCAGACCAACAATATCCAGAGCGTCACTGTCGTTCGCATGGAGGTGCCCTGCTGCGGCGGTCTGGAATACGCTGCCATCACTGCTCTTAAAAACAGCGGAAAATTTATCCCCTGGCAGGTTGTCACCATTTCGCTGGACGGAAGAATTCTCGAGTAATCGATATAAAAGGACCGACACCCCCATAAAAAGAGGATGCCGGTCCTTTTTTACTGAACAGATACAGATGATGTTTGGGTCAAAAGTTCATTTGACCCTGACAGCATATCGCTTACTGCTCGCCTTCGTATGCAACAACCGCGCCCTGATAGGTATCGTTGATGTAATTTACAGCGGTCTCGGAGTGCAGCGCATCAACAAGAGCCTTGATCTTTGCGGAGGACTCATTGCCCTCTTCTACCGCAATGATGTTCACATACTGCTGAATAGCATCACCCTCTGCAGACTCGGTAGCCAGAGCGTCCGTTGCCACATTGAGGCCGTTCTCCAGTGCATAGTTGCCATTGATAACGCCGAATGCTACGCTGGGAAGCTGCTTCGGAACCTGTGCTGCCTCAACCTCTACCAGCTCCAGGTTGTGAGGATTCTCTGCAACATCATTTACGGTTGCCGTTACGCCGGCGCCGTCTGCCAGAGTGATCAGGCCTTCCTGCTGCAGCAGAAGAAGTGCTCTTGCCTCGTTGGTGGTGTCATTCGGAATTGCGATGGTGTCGCCGTCTGCGATTTCATCCAGGCTGGACTTGGTTCCGCCGTAGATACCGAAGGGCTCATAGTGAATCTTGCCGTTCTCTGCAATTGCAAGATGTGTGCCGTTCTCCTCGTTGAAGGAGTTCAGGTAATTCACATGCTGGAAATAGTTCGCATCAAAGTCGCCGGACTCTACTACGTTGTTGGGCTGTACGTAATCCTCGAATACGGTAACCTCCAGCTCATATCCCTCTTCCTTCAGAAGATCCTTTACCGCATCAAGAATCTCAGAGTGAGGTGTCTGGGAAGCAGCAACCCTGATTACGTTGTCGCCGTCTGCAGCTGCCTCGGTGGTTGCTTCCTCAGCTGCCTCTGTGGTTGCCTCTGTAGATTCTGCTGCAGCTTCTGTAGATGCCGCTGCTGCGGAATCAGAGGAAGAGCTGCCGCAGCCGGCCAGAAGGCCTGCTGCCAGTGTGGATGCTGCGAGTACTGCTAAAAACTTGTTTTTCATAATTCTCCTCTTTCTGCGCTTACTGCGCCTGCGGGGAAGTACCCCATAACATTTGCGTACCGGACCTCCGGTACAACTCCTCTATCACAACGGCCCCGGCAGATCCTGTCTGCAGGCCGAAGCAATCATACGTGATGGTGTAGAAAACACCCCACCAAACCATTTGGACTTTTACGTCCTCCTATCATCAGATATGTCTCTTATCCAGACGAACCGCCAGAACAGATCCGATCAGCTGGAAAACCTGTACCAGCAGAATCAGCAGGATCACCGTCACATATAAGATGTTCGGCTGGAAGCGGTAATAACCGTACCGGATGGCAATATCACCCAGTCCGCCGCCGCCGATGGTTCCTGCCATTGCCGAGTATCCCAAGATCGTTCCGATGGTAATCGTAGCACCGGAGATCAGTGATACCCTTGCCTCTCCCAGAAGAACCCGCAGTACAATCTGGAAATTATTGGCTCCCATGGACTGTGCCGCCTCGATCACGCCGTGGTCAACCTCCTTCAGTGAGGATTCCACCATACGGGCAATCAGCGGTGCCGCCGATATAACCAGCGGTACAATCGTCGCCGTGGAGCCATAGGTCTTTCCCACGATCACCTTCGTCAGCGGCAGCACAATGATCAGAAGGATCAAGAACGGCACCGACCGCATCACATTCGTAATAATGTCCAGAACCCGGTAGATTCCCGCATTGGGATGGAGCCCGTCCTTATCTGTTACCGTAAGAATAATTCCCCAAGGGAGTCCGATCACATACCCCAGAAGGCAGGAGACCAACGTCATATACAGCGTATCCCGAACGCCCTCGGCAATCATTTGAATTTCCTGCGCACTCATGCCCTTTCACCTCCCGGAAGAATTCCTTCGCCTGTCAGCTCCTCCACAGCCAGTCCGCGCTGCTCCAGATAGGCAATCTGCCGTTTGGCCGCTGCCGGGTCATTGTCCAGCCCCAGAACCATCTCTCCTCTGGCAACACCGCCGATATCCTTGGTGTCTGCCCGCAGGATGTTTACCGGATGTCCTGTTTCCAGGATCATGTTGGCGATCACCGGTTCGTAGGAGGAATTCGTACTGAATACTATGCGGATGCGGCGCGTCTCATGCAGCTCGCTTTGTAGCTTTGTATGCTGCAGCGGCTTCTGCGCTTCCTGCTCCTTCTCCCACTCATCCGGATCCTTTCCTTCAATGATGAGCTGTCTGGCCGCTCTTGACTTCGGATGGGTGAAAATATCCTCCACCAGGCCATCCTCTACAATCTCGCCGCTTTCGACAATCGCTACATGACGGCAGATCTCCCGAACCACCGACATCTGATGTGTAATGATTACGATGGTAATGCCGGTCTCCTCGTTGATCTTACGAAGAAGCTGCAGAATGGACTGTGTGGTCTGCGGGTCCAGGGCGCTGGTTGCCTCATCACACAGAAGGATCTTCGGATCGCTGGCCAGCGCTCTTGCAATCGCAACACGCTGCTTCTGACCACCGGAGAGCTGTGCCGGGTAAGCCTTGGCCTTCTCACTCAGTCCGACAACCTCCAGAAGCTCCTCTGCCTTTTTCCTGGCCTCCTGGCGGGAGAGCTTCTTCTCCTGCAGCGTCAGCGGGAAAATGATGTTATCCAGCACGGTACGCTGCATCAGGAGATTGAACCCCTGGAAGATCATGCTGATGCTGCCGCGAAGCCGGCGCAGCTCCTTTCCCGAAAGAGTTCCGAGCTCCTTGCCGAAGGTGGTAACTGTTCCCTGCGTAGGAACCTCCAGATAATTCAGACACCGTACCAGCGTGCTCTTTCCTGCCCCCGACATTCCGATGATGCCGTAAATATCTCCCTCCTCCACTGAAAAGTTGATATTTTTCAGTGCCTCCACCTTCGCATCCTTGGTGGTGAAGGTCTTGGAGAGGTTCTTAACCTCTATAATCGCCATACATTCTCCCTCATTGTCTGCTCGCGCAGGCACCACTACAAATAAAAAGAAAAAAAGAAAAAGCGGATGCACCCGCGTGCACCCGCCCCATTATACTCATCCATTCCTGACTTGGAAAGAAAACTTCGCGAGCAGATGCACCTCAATAAGCCTCATGGCACATGTCCATGAAGCAGCACATCATTCGCATCATCGATGTGAAGTTGGAATTGTGTGCCGTGTGCGTCATCTCGAAAATCTCCTGCCCGTATTCAATGGCTGTTATCTGTCAACATATGTATTTCCTATTGATTTAGTCGGATAATACACTTCTCTCTCGCATCTGTCAAGCGCGACTTATACATTTGTTCCGGTGAACTATTCCACGTTTTTCAATGCTTCTTCCATCGGAACCCGGCGGATGCGTCTGAAATCCAAGGCCGTAACCAGCAGATACGCAATGAATACATAGACCAGCATTCGGCCGTATCCTGCGGGCCGTATCACAAACTCAAACCACCCTTCCATGCGCTGCATCATCATTTTCCAGACGAGCTCCATCAGCCAGACTCCGATCAAGGCACCGGCAATTTCCTCTGCGATGACAACCCAGGTTGTCGCCAGAAGGTAAATGGAGGCAATCTCGCCCGTTCTGTATCCAAGGATCTTTGTCATCGAAATCGCATCCTCATTCGCCTCGATGATCAGCTTTGTCAAAAGATACATCAAAACCGCAGCAAGCGCCGTGCACAGGTACTGGTAATAGACCATATACGATCCCATGGAATGCTTGAGCTGGTCCACCATTTTCGTAAGCTCCCTTGGTGTAATAACCGAGGCGATGTACCTGGATGGGATATCTTTGATTTCCTCCTCTGAAAGATATCCGGAAAAGGCATCCTCATCCAGATCAAATGTTTCCCGGAAGGCATCGATCGGAAGAAAAACCGCAACGGCACCGTCGTACTCCTGCACCCCCGCTACGCAAAAGTCATACGATGCGTCTTCAAACTGTGCGGAAAGTGTAATCGTATCGCCTTCTGCCGTGCCGTATTTAGCCGCGTAGGCGCTGCTGATATAGACCTCCCCTGCCGCCAGCTCCGGAATGTCGGCATACCTGCTGCCCTTCTGCATGCCGTATACCGTTACGCTCTCTTCGTTTTCACTGCTCTTTTTGAGGAGCGACTTCATGCCGATCTTCTCAGCGCCCTCAGCTGCCGTCGTAATTATCTCGCCATCTTTATCCTTCCACGATGTCAGAACCGTCTGATAATCCGCCAGAACCAGCTCAGACGCCCGGTTCTGATAATAGTCCAGCGTATCCGGCATACCGATTGCCATTGCCAGCATCAGCATCACGAACAGAATTCCGAAAAACAGGACTACATACCCCGGAAGATTCTGCAGCAGCACGCGCAGCCTAAATCTCGCCGGGAATTTCCACCCGGGAAGCCGCATCGCGCGCTTGCGCCTGCTCTTTTTCAGATCATGACGAAGAAACTGCAGCGGAGTTGCCTTCAGCTTCCTGCGAATGACAACGCTGTTGATAAAGAACATCAATACCACTGGGACAATCGTTGTTTTGATCAGTGCCTCTGATGAGAATATGGTCTCATACCGAGGCAAGCTATAGCTGTTGTAATACATCCCCACCACGATATCCTTGAAAACCGTATACCCCATGATATTGCCGACAACTGCCGCAATCAATGTCACCAGCAGCGGCGCAGCCATATAGTGCCGCAGAAGCTCGCCCCTCGTATAGCCAAGGGCGCGCAGCGTTCCGACCGCTGAGGCCTCCTTCTGAATGGTGTTGCCGATGGTTATGGCAAAGATAAATGCCAGCACCACGATGAGTACATACAAAAGCACCCCGCCCATCGCCTTGTCGCTGCCGATATCATCCCTTGTAAACTGAACCGCCTGATTGGTATAGGTCGGAAGATAGCTTTTCAGCTCGTTTCCTCCTGCTGCCGCCTGCATAACCAGCGACTTCATAAACGCATCCGACCAGCTCTTCTCCTGCACATCCCCTTCTGCACGGCAGGATATCCCGTTCCCCGCCTCCGTTGTGTAAAGAAAGGAATAGTTGTAGTGAATCGAGGAGGAAAGCCGTTCAAACCCGGACTGGGTCAGAAGCCCTACATCAAAGCCAATGGCATCAAACATCACCTCCGTATTTTTCTCAAACAATGTGGTGTAATCCACGTTCGCCACCAATCCGCTGATGGTAAATGCTTCCCCATCAACGGTCACACTGTCACCGACCTTCAAGCCCACGTTGTCAGCATGCATACGATCAATGGCAATCTCATGTTCGTTTGCCGGCAGCGTTCCATCCATGATACACGGAAGATCAATTTCGCTGCGAAGCGGATAAACCCGGATTGTCCCTTCCGTCTGCGTCGTGTCACCGCCTGCATGCTCGCGAACCTCACTTCCTTCCCGGTAAAAATTTTCATAAAGCGTTACCGGTCTTTCTTCAAAATCCGGATCCTCCAGAGCATCCAGCTTCTCTCCGGATTCAATGGCCTTTACAAGCTCCGCATCCGCCTCGTCCTTCAGCTCAAAATGACCGTCCTCGAGCCGGTATTCCTCAATGCTGTCTTCTGCCGACCGCTGCATGCTCCCGTTCGCCACATACATTCCGGAAACAAAGCCAATCGTCAATATCAGAAACAATGCAATAACGATGTATTTTGTCCATTCCCCTGTCAGCTCCCGCAGGATTCGGCGCCGCAGCGGATTGCGTGTGTTGTTTTTATTTTGTTTGCTCATCATTCATCCCCCGCCGCAGACATCTGCGGCAGACAGGATGGTCTGGATTTCTTGTCGTTGCCTGGCACACATCCATTCCTTCCTGCCCTTTGACTGTTCACCACTCCAGCTTGGCTGCCGGAATTTTATCCGCATTGCGGTCATTGTGCCGCACATTGCCGTCGCGAAGACGCACGCAGTGATCCGCCATCTGCCGGATTGCCTCATTGTGCGTCACCATGACTACCGTATTGCCGTACTGCTGATTAATCTTTTCAATAAGCTCGAGAATCTCCTTGCTCGTTTTGTAATCCAGTGCCCCGGTCGGCTCATCGCACAGGAGAAGGTCCGGATTCTTGACAATGGCACGACCGATGGAAACTCTCTGCTGCTGACCGCCGGAAAGCTGATTCGGCAGCTTATATCTGTGATCCCACAGTCCAAGTGTGTGGAGCAGCTCATCGATATCCAGCGGGCTCTCTGAGAGATAGGCCCCCACCTCAATGTTCTCCTTCACATTCAGATTGGCGATCAGGTTGTACATCTGGAAGACATACCCAAGGTGCCTGCGCCGATACATGGTCAGCGCCTTTTCGTTCATATCCTCCATACGGTCTCCGCCAATATAAATTCTGCCGCTGTCCGCACTGTCTATGCCGCCGATGATGTTCAGCAGTGTGGATTTCCCGGAGCCCGAAGGGCCCAGAAGCACGCAGAATTCCCCCTTTTCAACGTCAAAGGAAAGCCCCCGCAGCACCTCCTGCCGGGTCTCCCCTTCGCCGAAGCTTTTCCGTAGATCCTCAATACGCAGAAAACTTTTCTCACTCATAGCCATCTCCCTTCCGCAGTCTTTGCCCAGTCACATCCCCCCCAAAAAAAAGAGAGACTTACTGCGAAGAACCCCGTTCCGCCCCACGTTGCAGCATAGTTGTCAGAGCGTAATCGATCATCTGAACTTGTGTTAGCTTTAGCTAACCTGTATTTAGAATATCACTCCTCCCGCAGTAGTTAAATATGTCTAACTACACAAAAATAAACACGACCGACACCATCTCTTTTGTAGAAACAGTCTCGTTCGTGTTTAGTAGGTGGTAACTATGTAATTGTTTCCGTTTAGGCCCAGTCGCACCGGATGGTTATGTCTCCGTAATCCTCAAAGCCTTCGCACCGCATCTGGTTCATCTCTCGCATTTCCAGAAATAAGCGCTGTAGGCCGGCAGCAAGCTCCCGCCGCCAAAGTCGTGCATCTTCCCAGTGATCAGATCCACTGCCTGACCGCAGCCCGCATCAAAATGCGCTGTAAAATCCGCACCGTCCGCATTGATGGCAACCAGTACCCGTTCATGCTCGCTCTTTCGTTCGAAAATGCACTGGCGGTTGGTCAGAAGGACGCTCCGGAAATCGCCATAGCAAAGCGCCTCGGAGCTCTTTTTTGCAGCTGCGAGCTTAGAAATCCGTTCTGTAAGCTCGTTCCATTCCGGCTTCTCCAGGGCAGGACGAAGGCAGGGATCACCCTCCTCCTTTCGTCCCTTTATGCCCCACTCACTTCCATAGTAGACACACGGGATGCCCGGCATGCCGAACAAAAGCGCATAGATCAGTGGCAGATGCGACGGATTCGTCAGCGTCGACGCAACTCGTGAGATATCATGGTTATCCACGAAGCTCATCAGATGCATGCCCCGGTACAGGCACCACGGATCCGAGCCGAACTGCCGGATCAGCGAGTGATTGATTTCAAAAAGATTCATGCTGTTGAAGCTGGACCACAGTCCCTTACAGCATTCGTAATTTGTAGCACTGTTGCACATCTCCGGATTGACGATCTGCTTATAGTCTCCTCCCAGAATTTCACCAATCATGTAGAATTCCGGTTTTTTCTGATCAACGTACCAGCGAAGGGCCTTCAGGAAATTCCGGTTCAGCATATAGGCAACATCCAATCGGAGTCCGTCGATGCCGAATTCATCGATCCACATACCGACGCTCTCCAGAAGGTAGCTGCGCACCGCCTCGTTGTCCAGATTCAGCTTCACAAGGTCGTAGTTCCCCTCCCAGCCCTCGTACCAAAGTCCGTCGTTATAGGCATCGTTCCCGTCCAGATTCAGATAAAACCAGTCCTTATACGCACTGTCCCAGCGCTTTTGCAATACATCCTGAAATGGGCCGAAGCCGCGTCCGGCATGGTTGAACACTCCGTCAAGGTAGATTTTCATTCCTGCCTCATGCAGAGCCTCGCAAACCTTCTTAAAATCCTCGTTGGTGCCGAGGCGCGTGTCCACCCTTCGGTAATCCCTTGTATTGTACCCATGCGTATCCGATTCAAACAGCGGATTGAACAGCACCGCTGTAACCCCGAGCTTTTGCAGATGCGGAATCCAGTCCAGCACGCGCAGAATGCGATGCTCCGGCGCCCCATCGTTTTCAAAGGGAGCACCGCACATTCCGAGCGGATAAATCTGATACATTACACTTTCTTCTGCCCACATATTCTCTTTATCCTTTCCCTGCATTTATTAGTGATTGATTCAATTGACTCTGAAGCCCGACAAGTCCGCCCCTACCCCAGCTGATACTACTGCATCGGACCTGTTCTGCCGCGCGTTAAATTTTCAGTCTATTGATCATCATCCCCATCGTTTTCCAACGTCTGTTTTTGCGAATAATCCACATTATCCACAGACTTATCCACATTTTACAGCGTTTTTACGCTGTGGCAGGTCATTCTTGTATTTTTGAATTGTCGTTCTCTTTCAGCGAATTCATATAATTCAGACATTTTCAAGACTCTACGGATACTCGCGGTTCGCCACGGAAACAATCATGCCTGCTTGCACAGACACCACCACAAATATAAATCCTGCGGAGGAAACATATCCCCTCCACTACAGCCACTCATCCCAGAACCGCTCTGCCAGCCTTGCCACGCCATGGCTGTCCGTAATCTGCGCCTCCGACCATTCCGCGGGGAAAAGCCTTCTGCACGCCGGCGTGACAAACCTCTCATCGATCAGCACCACAATACCAAGGTCCTCACTGGTCCGAATCACACGACCCGCTGCCTGCTGCACCTTATTCATCCCGGGAAACCGATATGCATAATCATAACCGCTGACACCTCTTGCATCAAAATATTCCTTCAGCAGCTCCCTCTCCGTGCATATCTGCGGAATCCCTGTCCCAACGATCATAACACCGATGAGCGCATCCCTCTTGAGATCAATTCCCTCGCTGAAAATGCCGCCCATCACGCAGAATCCCAAGAGCGTCCTTTCCTCCGAAACCTCCTGAAATCTGCCAAGGAACTCCTCCCGCTCCAGCTCCTGCATGCCAGGCCTCTGCAGCAGCAGGGTTGTCTCTCCCGGCAGCCGATCCTCTATTTTCTCCGTCACTCTCTGCAGAAACGAATACGACGGAAAAAACGCCATATAATTTCCGTTCCGCTTTGACACCACTGATGCAATGCATTCTGCTACCCCCGCATAGGTTGCCTCATTTCTCGCCTGATACCTGCTGGTAAGGTCTCTTACCAGGTACAGGCCCTGTCTGCGCCGGTCGAAAACGGAATGCGCATAGATCTCATAGTCCTCCGCCGTTCCTCCCAGAAGCGACTTATAATAGGTGATCGGCAGCAGCGTCGCCGAGAACAGCACCGACGCTCGTCCCCGATCCATGCATTCCTGCAGCTTTTTCGACGGATCCATGCAGCGCAGATGTGCCGTAATCTCCTTTCCTTCGCTTTGAAAATAGGTGATATACCGCTCATCCAGCTCCTGATAAATCATACAGAAATGATCCAGCATGAAATAAAAATCCAAAAGCTCTGTCTGCAGGGCCTGCTTTTCTTCCCCCTTTGGATCCTTTCGAAGCATCCCCGACTGACTGGCAATGCGCTGTTCACTCAGAATTCCGGAGATTTCATTATCCGCCTCCACGGCAAGCCCGCCCAGCTCGTGCATGTCGCAGCGAAGGATGCCGCTTTCTTCATCCCCATTCTCTTGTGTTCTGACAAGCTCCCGCATCTTTCTCGAGACGCGCCCCAGCTTTTTATACAGCGCCGGCCAGACGTCCTTCACCCTGCGGCGCAGCTGCAGCACATCTTTCCGCGGCAGAACGGCGCTGTACATCTCTCTTCCCCGATCCACCAGATTATGGGCCTCATCAATGAGGAAAAGGTATCGCTGTCCCCCCGAACCCTCTGCAAAAAAGCGCCGCAGATAAGCATGCGGATCGAACAGGTAGTTATAATCGCCGATGATAACATCTGAGAACAAGCTTACATCCAGGGCGAGTTCAAAGGGACAGACCTTATATTCCTCCGCGTAGGCTGCAATCGTCTCGCGCGTAAAGCTGTCCTTGCTTGTAATCAGGGCATAGATAGCCGCATTAATGCGATCAAAATGTCCCTTTGCCCGCTCGCAGCTGTCTGGATTGCAGTCCGGCTTATCCAGTATGCACACCTTTTCCCTGGCGGTAAGAATCACACTTTTGCAGGAGAGGCCTTTTTCCCGCATCGCTTGAACAGCGCCTTCTGCGCCGGCAGCTGTCACTGTCTTCGCCGTCAGGTAAAAGATCCGATCCGCCTTCCTCTCTCCCATCGCCTTTACAGCCGGGAACAGTGTAGAAATGGTCTTGCCCGTCCCGGTCGGAGCCTCCAGAAAGAGCTTTCTGCCGTGCACAATGGTCCGATAGACACCGGCCGCCAGCTCCTTTTGCCCCTCCCGGTACGGATACGGGAAAGTCAGCTGATGGATACTCTCCTGCCTTTTCTCCTGCCAGCCAGCCGTAAATTCCGCCCAGGGGCGGTACTTCTCCATCAGTGCATGAAACCACTCTGTCAGCTCTTCCATAGAGCTTTCTTCGTAGAAGTGCCGCACTCCTTCCGTTAGGAGGTTGCAGTAGGTCATGCGAACGCAGATTTTCTCCAGGTGATTCTGGCTGGCGTATATCCAGGCGTAGCATTTTGCCTGTGCAAGGTGGACAGGTTCCGGGTCCTTGATTCTCCGCAGAGGCCGATAGGTTGTTTTGATTTCATCAATCGTCCACAAGGCTTCTGTCTGCCCCGGGTTTGTTCCGTGATAGATTCCGTCCGCGCGTCCCTGCAGGTGAACACAGAGTGCATTTTCTTCGCCGATGGCAGCTTCCTGCTTTCCATCACCACCTTGCAAACTGAAACAAAGCTCTGTATCAGAAACAGGCGCACTTTCCTCAGATGAAAGTGCGCCTTCTATACTTCCCTTATTTTCGCCCGGCGGATATCTCCAGAGGACCTCCAGCGGAACCTCCGGCTTATAATCGCCCTCCGCTGCATCCTGAAGCTTGCGATGCATCCTGGAACCCGCTGCCATCGCTTCTTCCGATCCGCCGCCTGTTCGGTTGTCCATGTCGCCGCCCCGAAGCAGAAACTCCACCAGGCTGCGCACCGAAATCGTAATCTCTGTCATGCCTGTATTCTATCACAGGTCACAGGAGTTATCGTCCTTCGGCTTTATATCTTTAATTTCCTGCTCTTACATAACGAGTTCCGCGCCCCGTACCAACCTTGCGAATCTGTCCTTCACTGACCAGTTTTCCAAGAACAGCCTCTACTGTTGTTGCGCTGACATCAGGCAGAATCTTGCAGATATCTGATTTCGAAATAGGTGTAAGTGCGTTCAGCACCGTTGCCTCAACTCTTGCCTGCTTTGTAACCTTTCGGCTTCCAATGACAGCAAACCGTTTGTCCAATTCCTTATAACACATGTACAGTGTTGTCAGAAATTCCATAATGAATGCCGAATAATCATTCTGCTCCTCATGCCAGCCCTCAGATGACCGTTTCAATGCATCGTAATAGTTCCCCTTACGATTGCTAATCTGCTCCTCAAAAGAGATGTATTTTCCGGCATCGAAGCCATTCTTGTACAGCAATAGCAGCGACAACAATCTTGATATTCTGCCGTTTCCGTCTCGAAAAGGATGAATGCAGAGAAAATCGATAATCACACAAGGAATCAGCAGAAGCTGATTGATGTTCGGATCGTCCCGTGCTTCCTGGTAGGCAAGCACAAGCTGCTCCATCGCATTCGGTGTGTCCTTCGCAGAAGTTGGATGAAAACGTACTCTCCTGCGTCCATCCTTATCCTCTTCTATGATGTCATTGTCGAATTCTTTGTATTTTCCTGCAAATGCATATCCGGCAATATTCATCATAATTGCATGAAGTCTGAGGATGTCTGTCTGGCTGAAATCCATATCCTGATAACCCGTGTGGATTTCAGCCAGGGCATCTCTATATCCTGCAATCTCCTGCTCACTGTGATTGATAGGGGCACTGCTCCCATTTACAATTTCATTGATACGCTCATCGGTCGTAACAATGCCTTCGATTGCATTGGAACTCTTAATTGACTGAACCTTCGCCACCTGCTCCAATTCCATAAACGCATCAGCGAATTCGTCTTTTCGATTCCATGCCAAGGCGCGGAGGGAATAAATGTCGGCTGTAACATTCAGTAATCCAGCTGGAAGCATTCCGTTGTGTAAGAAGGAATAATCAAATCTGCGCATAGTCTCGCCCCCTTTTCTGCATAATATTATATCTTTTTTATGCAGAAGGTTAAACCATTGCTGCATAATAAATAGCTTTTTTTATGCAGATAGAAGTTCTTTTCTGCATAAATGTCATCCGCTTTATATGCAGTTAGCACTCATATTCAATTCATCTCGCTCTGTCTGATCCACCTCTATGAGAGTTAGCTGCTGCAGAATTTTGCAAACTATGTCGCAATATTTACTGTAAAAATCCCGGACAGCGGCTGCGCGTTAGTGCGAGCTTGCTCGCGCAGACGCGCAGACATTGGACGGGTTAGCATACATGAGTAAGTAGGGCGATAGCCCGGATTACGAATGTATGCGTCAGCTGCGGGAGTGTCGCAGACACGAAGCAGCTGATTTTTATTTGTAGTGGTGCCTGCGCGAGCAGGCATGGTGATTTCAGTTATATTCCGGTCTTTGACAGTTTTGAGATTAAAAAAGCCCCGCGAACCCAGTGTTTATGCTGGTTTACGAGGCTTTCATTATTTCGAGAGATAGGGTAATAGATCCGCTGTTTTAAGCCTTGATGGTGAAAGGCGCCAATACTGCTATCACAGGTCACAGGAGTTATCGTCCTTCGGCTTCACATGTTTGGCCGATAAGCAATGATGCTCCGATATCCGCAAGTGCTCCCTCTCGTCCGATACAACTTTAACCACGCCTGGCATCTCGAGCTGAAACAGCATCTTGATCAGCCACAAACCCACCATAAAACACGCCGCTGGCACAATACAGGATGTCACTATATAAATAGCGACCAAATCCACTGTGCTGTTTAAAACATCCTGAAGCTTTTGCAAAAGTGCTTCGCTTCCGCCCTTCACCGACTGAATGAACTGGCTCCATACGGAGGAATTGTCGCTATCCGCCTGATCTGCAGCGCCTTGAATATTTGAAACTTCACTGTCCATCGTACTAATCGTCTGCTCAATTTCGGTACTATGCTGCCGTTCAATCAAGTCAGACACCATGATGCTGGTCGGTGCCAACAGTACCAAAATCATCGCAAGTGCAATGATCTTGTGTCCAAACGTTTTCACTGATTCCCTCGTGTATTCCCCTGCAGCGGTCAGAATAAGACCAATTGGAAGCAAAACGCCAAGGAACAAAACACCAGTCATGGAAACAAGGAATTTTTCAACATACACCGCGCATAAAATAACCAGAAAACAGCCCGAAAGATCCACCAATTTATCTGCAATCGGTGTTCCAAAATCCCCCGGCATCAAGGTAATCACCGCACTTGCTCCAGCCGCAGCCCCGGCCAGTTTCTCCACATTATTTTTCTTTTCATCCAGCGAATTTGTCAGATATTCATACGTATCTGGATTGGACACCTTCGGACCAATAACGCACGAAAAAACCAACGCCAAAAGTAAGAACACAACAAATCGGATACAACGTCCACGATCATTCATATGCTCACCCTTCTCCTTTTCAACAAAGTACGTCAAAATCTTTGAACGCCATCATGTTGCATTCTCAAACTGTATATTCACCTTGTAATCTTTACTGACTACAGAAACCACCGGCTCATAAATCTGCCTCACAATGAGAAGCGCCATCTCATCCGCCTTTTCGCTTGCCTTATTCACAGACAGCGTATTCGCCATTTCCTCTCGAACCTCTGTGATCACTCTTTTTCGCTCCTCCTCCGACAGCTTAGGATCACCAACGGCAAAGATACCAATCTTTTCTGTCTCCTCCGTCGTTGTTTTCTCCTCATCAATATCAAGCTCCTGTGAGGTATGCGGAATTGTAATTGTTACTGTTTTATCCGTTGTATTCACCGTGATCTGATCCGAGCCAACCTTGCTTAAATCAACAAAATACGCAGCCGTTCCTGTGTATTTAACATACTGATACTTCGCTCCCAGCCTGAACAGCAGATTTCCTTCATCTGTCAATTTTGTTACATCAGTTACTTCCTGCGTATAAACTTCCAGCTTCTTCTGCGTAGAGGAATCCCCCATCATCGCATGCTGCAGAGCTGCAACAATTTTCCCGCCGTCATCTACCTGGAATTCCTTGATCCACATATCATCCTCTTCCTGCACGGAGGATGTTGATTCGTGATCATATTCTTTTTTCACCTGCCTAAGTGCATTAAAAATAACGACCAGAAAACAAACGATACATAATGCAACAGCTGCTCCTCTTGTAATATACTTTCTCATTCTCCCCCTTTCCGCCGCAGTCCGACTGCGGCGATCGCGTGTTCGCATTTGTCAAATTCTCAGAATGTCATGCAACATTATGCCACAAACAGCGCAGAAATCAGCGTTTCCTTAAAAGCAAAAGTGACTGTCGTTTGTCCCGCCGGGATCAACAACAGTCACCTTCCGAATAGAGAATAACTCACAGGTGCTTTCCGATTTCTTTCATCACCTTAGCACCCACAATGAATGCTCCGCCGACAGCTGCCGCCGTTCCTAAAATGTCTGCGGCATCATCCGACGAATCTTCCACCGTATTAGCGCTGGCAGCGACTCCCTTCTTTCCGTTTTGAAGACTTTTCTGAAGATTATTCATCTGCTGCCGCTGCAGTTCCAGCTGACTCTGTAGATTCTCCCTCTCGAGATATTCTTCATATAATATTTCTGCCGCAGAGATGTTCTGGGCCCTACCGGAACGCAGCATCTTAATGACATACTGAATCGCCTTAAGATCCTGCAGATTCTCCGGCAGAATCGTAATATCGTATTGCTTGCGAATATCCTGAAGTGACTTCCGCCTCCTCTTCAGATTTTCTTCCGCAGTTTGAACTGCATCTTCAAGTTGCGGGAACTTCCGTTCAAATTGAAATCGTTCCAAATAGAATACACCTGCGGCAATTCCAACGGTCAAAAACACCCATAAAACCTTTGACAGAATGCCAATGTCAACGTAGGCACCCATCCAGATACTAATAAGGGCAGCTATTACAACGCCAAAAGGCATCCCTTTATGCTGCTTCACCAGGTTATCTTCGTCTTCCCTAGCTGTTTTTAATTTACTATCCGCTTCATGCACCAGTGCCAGAGCCTTCTGCTCCTTCGGAATGCATCTGGCAATATGCTCCAATTCTTCAATCTGCTGATTGATCCGATTCTGTCTGCGAATTTCATACGCTTCCTCAGAAGAGCACTCATCATCAACATACATCTCGCATCCGCAATAGTCGCAGACTGCCTTCGTGTGCGCCTCATTGAATTCCATTGACGCCCCGCACTGTGGGCATTTCATCTTCATAAGCTTCATCCTACATCCCCCTGTGATCGCACATCCCTTAGAATCTGCCTGACACGCCGTTCCGTAAGCATCAGCTCCTTTGCCATTTCCGTCGGTGTCAGGTCCTCCTGATGCTCATTGACAAACCGTCGAATATACTCCTGTGAGTACAGCTTCGTCGGAAAGGTAACACTGATTCCTCCATAGGCCTTCCACAGCTTCCGCATTCCTGACTCTCCAATCAGTTCCGCCAGCTCGCAATACAGCTTGCTGTACTTTTCTGAATCACCCGACATACCTTGCACCTCAGGTTCCCATTGTACGGAGTCTTTGTTGAAAATATCCCCTGTAGATTTCATAGTCGTATTTCCGCACCTGTCTCACGCCATTTATCATCTGCAGGCACGTTTCCTCCTATGCGGGGAGAAGAATTTTCCGCGAAAAAAAGGAGTCGACTCTCGTCGACTCCTTCTGCTTTCTTTGCTGTACTCTTCGATTTTACCGGCTGCTTGTTTATACCGCCATCTTCTTTCCCTGCAGGAACTTCTCAAACTCCTCGTTGTAGCCGCTGTAGGAAACGACTAAACGTCCGCCCAGATCCAGTCCCATCACACCGAGGAATGACTTCGCATCTACGATGTAACGGCCGTAGCGGTCATTTGCGATATCAACATCAAAATCACAGCGCTCTGCAGCGCGCACAAAATCCTGCACATCCTTTGGTTCCAGTGTAATATATCTCGTTGTTCTCATTTTCTACCTCCTGTGATTTCCCCAAGTGGTGTTCGTGAGCAATTTTTGTCCAGTTTCTATACCCTGATGTCTACTCTACTACATTGCACATGGGCGCAACCCCAAACGCTCATGTTGACACCTATTATATTCAAGCCTCCCGCATTGTAAATATCCGGATTTTAAATTTTCTCAGGCCATTGCCGGTGTTTTTTGGCCATTTATAACGGATCTGTCAATCGTTTGACAGTAAAGTCATAATAATACACATGATTATCTGTTCAGTACCTGTCCTATTTCAACGTGCCCCCTCTGTTTGCAGGTAAATTCTCGATAGATACTGAACGGTTGCCTTGAAATAGCCCTCAAAATGCGCTTTAATGATGTGTGTTTGGCAACACTGCAATGGCGCAGTCATATTCAATGGAAGAAACCGCATCGCATGCATGCTGCCGAGTCGATCAAAAAGCAAAGAAAAGAGGCAGACATGGATCATTTAACCATTCCCAGAGACTACAAGTCCGCATTAAACCTGCATGAGACACAGGTTGCCATTAAGGTAGTAAAGGACTTTTTCCAGAATATGCTGGCAGAGCGTCTTAACCTTCTACGGGTTTCCGCACCGCTGTTCGTAGATCCTGCCTCCGGCCTCAATGACAATCTGAACGGAGTAGAACGTCCTGTTTCCTTTGATATTCTTGAGCAAAATGGCAAGAATGCCGAGGTTGTACAATCCCTTGCCAAGTGGAAGCGCTATGCGCTGCAGAAATACGGCTTTGCCGTCGGCGAAGGTCTCTATACCGACATGAGCGCCATCCGCCGGGATGAAATCACCGACAATATTCATTCTATCTATGTGGATCAATGGGACTGGGAGAAGATCATCCGCAAGGAGGATCGTACCATTGATACGTTGAAATCTGTAGTTCGTTCCGTTTATCATGTTCTTCGCAAGACAGAGAAATACATGTCTATCCGGTATGATTACATCTCCGAAATCCTTCCGGATGATATTTTCTTTATTACAACGCACGAGCTGGAGGAAATGTTCCCGGACTACACTCCCAAGGAACGTGAGTACTATATCACCCAGGCGAAGGGAGCCGTCTGCATTATGCAGATCGGTGACAAGCTGGAGAATGGCAAACCGCATGACGGACGTGCTCCGGACTACGATGACTGGGCGCTGAACGCAGATATTCTGGTTTATTACCCGCTGCTGGATATTGCTCTGGAGCTTTCCTCCATGGGAATCCGTGTCGACGAGACATCTCTTGCACAGCAGCTTGAAAAGGCCGGCTGCCCGGAGCGCGCCGAGCTCCCCTTCCAGAAGGCAATTCTGGAGAGCAAGCTCCCTTACACCATCGGCGGTGGCATCGGACAGTCCCGCATCTGCATGTTCTTCCTTCGGAAGGCACACATCGGAGAAGTCCAGTGCTCACTGTGGCCCGAGGATGTTGCGAGTGCATGCAAGGCAAACGGAATTGCGCTGCTGTAACGGCTTTAAGCTTTATATGAAGGTATCCATAAAACAGCAGCTGCGTGCCATCCGGGCACGCAGCTGCATCGCTTTATAAAGGACATTTTTCATGGAATTCTATCGGCTTCAAAATCCAAGAGAGTATCAGCTCAACTTCTATAAACGAAATCTCTTTGAGAATACTCTACAAACCGATTACGAACAGATCTGGCAAACTTCTTCACAAGATATCATCCATACCTTCGGCATTCCCGATGTCATCCAGGCCGGTGTCGGCAATTATACGATTGCCGGCAATATGCTGGTAGAGTTCGACTACGAAACCTCTTACCTGCACTTCGGCATCATCTATGAGGGGATCACCTATTCCCTCTCAGACAATACTCTGGTCCCCATGGCCGTTCCCTCTGCCTTCCTGTCTCTGGAGCATGCAGCCGGCGGAACAAACTGCTGGAAAAAGGGCCAACGCTTTCGCGGTGTCGAAGTCTCTATTGAAATGGGATATCTGCAGCATGTTCTCCTCCCTTTTCTGGACCTGCCCGAGGATGCTCTTTCCTTTCTGCATGAAAACGTCCGCTATACCGACCTTTCGGATGAACTGCGCGGAATTCTCCTGCGGACAGAAGATCTGATCAATCGAAGGAAAATGACAATCGGCCTTTTAAAATCACTTTGTCTTGGATTTATCAGCTTCCTCCTCGATCAGGACACAAAGGATCTGCTCCTCCGACAGAAAAAGGACACCCCGCAGTACCTTACCGTCGGGAATCGACGCATCAAAATGACGCAGGATGACTTTGACAAAATAGCACTGGCTCACGACCAGATTGAGCAGGATGCTGCATCCTTCCGTACAATCTATGAGCTGAGCAGCTCGCTGCACATCAGTGAGCAGAAGTTAAAGGCAGGCTTTTCGGAGCTGTACCAGCAGACCATCTGGAATTATGCCAACAACATCCGAATGAACCAGGCCGCATCACTCCTTGCCGACACCCAGCGCAGCATCTCCGATATTGCCGGCTGCATCGGCTACCAAAGCAGTGCCTCCTTTGCCGGGATGTTTAAAACTTGGTGCGGGCTCTCCCCCAGCCAGTTCCGCCGGCAGCTGCAAAAGGACCACCAGTGCCAGAAAAATGCCGAATAGCTGCACGGATTTAATCATGGTTTCTCTGGTTTAGTTGCGGCTGGTTCTTCCGATCGGCAATATCATCGGAGACTGCGAAATCGGATCCTTCATCACCTGGCAGCGCAGTCCGTAGATTTCTTCCATAAGCTCCGGCGTGATCACTTCCTCCGGCGTTCCCCTGGCAACCACATTTCCTTTCCCCATCGCAAAAATATAATCCGCATACCTTGCCGACAGGTTAATGTCATGCAGAATCATGACGATGGTCGTTCCTTTTTTCCGGTTCAGCTCTGTCAGAAGATCCAGAATTTCAACCTGATAGGCAATGTCCAGAAAAGTCGTAGGCTCATCAAGGAGCAGGATGTCCGTCTGCTGTGCCAGGGCCAGGGCAATCCAGACCCTTTGCCTTTGTCCGCCGGATAATTCGTCCACGCTGCGATCGGCCAATTCTGTAATTCCCATAATCTCCATGGCTTCCTCTACAGCAGCAAAATCCTCCTTGGTCATACTCTTTAAGAATTGCCGGTACGGGAAACGTCCCCGAGAAATCAAATCGGTAACACAAATCCCCTCCGGAACAACCGGAGACTGCGGCAGCAATCCCAGGTTCCTCGCCAGTTCCTTGGACGGAATCTGAAAAACAGACTTTCCATCCAGAAGGATCTGACCCTCCGACGGCTTCAAAAGTCTTGAAAATGTCTTTAGGAGTGTTGACTTTCCGCACCCGTTCGCTCCCAGTATGACACTGATTTTATGCATAGGGATGCTCACATCCACTCCGGACAGAATCTGTCTCCGGTCGTATCCGGCCTTCACTCTGTCTGCACGCAATGTATGTTCCTTCATGCAGTCTCCTCTCCTTTCTGATTCATGCGAAACAGCAATATGATCAGATACGGCGCACCAAGAATCCCGGTAATAACCCCCACCGGATATCGTGTTGCAAATACATATTGTCCGATCATATCGGATGCCATAACCAAAACAGCCCCCGTCAATGCCGATGTAAGCATGTTATTGTGCCCTGTTCTCGTCAGTCTGTTCGCAATTGGTCCCGAAAGGAATGCAACAGAAGCAATCGGTCCGGTCACAGCTGTTCCAAACGCAATAAGGAGGATGGAAAAGACGATCAGAAGAAGTCTCGTGCGTTCCAGTCGAACACCCAGAACAACAGAATGCTCCTCCCCAAGCTGAAGAATCTCCAGATGCCGGTTCAGAGCCAGCACCACACCCCCGCCGAGCAAAACAGCCGCAGCAAGACGCGGCACCTCACTCATGGATACATTGTTCAGGCTACCGCTCAGCCACCGCAGAGCGCTGGCCACATCATATTCTGATGCTTTCAGCAGCATCCACGAAATCAGCGCATTCAAAAAAGCCTGCATTCCGATTCCGGTCAGGATCAGTCTGCTGTTGGAAAATCCGTTTCCGCAGGAAATTCCATAAATAAGTGCAGCTACTGCCAGCCCTGACACAACCGCCAGCAATGACACAATATTCCCGCTCCACTTCAGAATCAGAATTCCAAATACTGCTGCCACGCTGGCACCGGAGGTTACTCCGATGATATCCGGACTTGCCAACGGATTCCCCAGCATTTTCTGAAAGGTATTTCCGGCAAGGCCAAAGGCAGCTCCGCATAAAATCCCACACAGCATTCTGGGAAGACGCAGCGTTTTGATTGTAAAAGCTGCCCCCTTCGTCTCACTGCTGCGCAGCGTTTGAATGATCTCTTTCGGAGAATAAATCGTATTTCCGTAGATCATCATAAAACAGGCAAGGGCCAGCACACAGGTGAGCAGCAGCAAGACCATCATCCGGTATCTGCGCTGTCTCTTCCGATAGCCAAGACGTACACAATCCGTTGACATCATATTGCATGCACCTTCACCTTTCGAATGATGAGAATGAAAACCGGTCCGCCGATCATTGCTGTAACAATTCCCGATTCCAACTCTCCCGGTCGCCCCAGCACTCTTCCAAGCACATCCGAAAGCAGCAGGACGGATGCACCGCACATTGCAGATGCCGGCAAGAGCCTTGCATGCTCTGGTCCCAGCAGCATGCGCATGATGTGCGGAACCATCAGGCCAAGGAAGCTGATCGGTCCGGCCAGTGCTGTCACAGAAGCGCACAAAAGGACTCCTGCCAGCGCGGCCACTGTACGAACCAATGTCACATTGACTCCAAGTCCCGTTGCCACATCATCCCCCAGAGCCATCGCATTCAGCGATGGTGTAAGAGCCGCCGACAGTATAAATCCGGCAATAAAATATGGCAGAATCAGTCGAATGTCCTCCCAGTCCGCTCCGCCGATGCTGCCCACCTGCCAGAAACGAAACTGATCCATAACGCTCGTATTCGGCAGCATGATTGTATTCACCAGCGACTGCAGCGCTGTCGAGGCAGCAGCCCCCGCAAGCGCAAGGCGAATCGGCGTCGCTCCTCCCGTACCGATGGAGGCCAGTCCATATACCAGCACAGCCGTGATCATCGCTCCCAAAAAGGCCAGCACAATGTACTGATTTCCGTTCTGTATATGCAGAAAAGCCATACCTGATACAACAAACAGCGAGGCTCCGGTATTCACACCCAAAATGCTCGGATCTGCAATGGGGTTGCGTGTAATGGACTGCATAAGAAGTCCGGACACGCTCAGCGCCGCCCCTGCCAGGAGACCGAATACTGTTCGCGGAATTCTTGCCTTTACAATATTGATTTCCAACTCTGGTGCACCGCTTGCCGTAAATACCCCTATGATGCTTCGAAAGCCCACGGATTTTACTCCGCAGGCAATCGACAAAAGTACACAGAAGATAAGACAAATCAGCATTCCGGTATACACCAGTGCCACTCGTCTTTTATCCATTGATCTTTCCACAAGCCTCCGACAAACGGTCCAGATACTCATCGATGGTTGCAGGAATAGACAGGATGCTGGGCGTAGAGGAAGCTGCCAGCTTTGTTGTGCTGTCCAGAAGAACCACTGCGCCATCACGGATTGCAGGAATCTTTGACATCAGCTCATCAACCTGAAGCGCCTTCAGAAGCTCCTCATCCCCGTAAACGATCATCAGATCAATATCCGAGAGCTGATCGACATTCTCACGGCTCAGCGTCACAGAGAACTCAGAGCCGTCTCCTGCCAGCTCCTTGATGCTGTCTGGAAGCTCAAAGCCAAGATCCTGCAGATAAGCGGCTCTGGGATCTGCAGGAAGATATGCATAGAAAGTACTGAAATCATCTGCGCTGATCCAGAAAAATCCTGCTTTTACGCCATCAAATTCCGGATGCTCGGCAACCTTTTCTGCAATCAGCGCATCGGTTTCTTCCACCAGGGCCTCCCCCTCTGCCTTCATGCCCATTCCTTCAGCGTTCTCAATTGTCTGCTCTCTCCAGCTGGTCTTCCATGCAGTCTCCTTGTAGGGAACAACCGGTGCAATCGCAGAAAGCGTATTGTATTCTTCCTCCGTCATTCCGGAATAGGCAGCCAGAATTACATCCGGATTCGCATCGCTGATCGCCTCGTAATCATAGCCGTCCGTGTCGCTGAATACATTCGGATTGCTCTCTCCCAGCGCTGCAAATGCATCGTCTGTCCACTGATGCAGTTGGTGCTCGGTCACATATCCGTAATTGGCCGCAGATACCCCAACCGGAACAACCCCCAGTGCCAGAACCGTATCCTGATTTCCCCAGCCAAGAGTTACAATCCTCTCCGGCTTCTCGGTAATCTCCGTCGTACCGAAAGCATGCTCGATTGTAATCGGAAACTCCGTCGCCGCAGTTTCGTCCTCACCGCTTGCCTCTTCTGTCGTTGTCTGCACCTGCGAATCTGCCTCTGCAGCGGTTTCTTCTGTTACTGACTCTTCAGATGATGCCGATGTGCTGCTCTGCGTGCTGCCGCAGCCAACCGTTAACGCTGCAGCGGCAGAAACACACAGAATCAATGATAAAATTTTGTTCCTCATAAATAAAATCCTCCTCTGTTAGCTTTGGCTAACTGGCAGAGAATGTACCACCTCTTTCTGGACAAGTCAATGATTGCACCCGATCCTGTAACTTTTACACCCGATTCCAATGAAACCGCCGATCCGTTTTTTCCTTGTCTCCTGTGTTCATCCTTCGTATAATACAAAGGTATTTTGTATACGTTTATACAGAATCGTAACCCATTGTTGCATTGTTGTTATTCATTTCACATCACGAATGAAATAGGAGGAAGGAACTATGTCATACGTTGAAGAGGTATATGCACAGCTGGAGAAAAAGCATGCATATGAGCCCGAATTTCTTGAGGCAGCGAAGAGAGTCCTTGAGACCATTGCTCCCATTGCTGAGGCAAATGAAGAGCTTTATCGCAAGAATTCCCTTCTGGAGCGCCTAGTTGAACCGGAGCGCATCATCACATTCCGTGTACCGTGGGTTGATGATGCCGGCAAGCAGCAGGTGAACCTTGGCTACCGCGTACAGTTCAGTTCTGCAATCGGACCGTACAAGGGAGGTCTTCGCTTCCACCCGTCCGTAAACCAGTCCATCCTGAAGTTCCTCGGCTTTGAGCAGATCTTCAAGAACTCTCTGACCGGCCTTCCGATCGGCGGCGGCAAGGGTGGTTCCGATTTTGATCCGAAGGGCAAGTCGGATGCAGAGGTTATGCGCTTCTGCCAGAGCTTCATGACAGAGCTTTGCAAATACATCGGTGCTGATGTTGACGTCCCTGCCGGTGATATCGGTGTCGGCGGACGCGAGATTGGCTATATGTACGGTCAGTACAAGAGAATTACCGGTCTTTATGAAGGTGTTCTGACCGGCAAGGGACTGAGCTTCGGCGGATCTCTGGCAAGACCGGAGGCAACCGGATACGGCCTTGTTTACATTACCGATGAGGTTGTAAAGGGTGCCGGAAAGTCTCTGGAGGGCAAGACCGTTGTTGTTTCCGGCTCCGGAAATGTTGCACAGTATGCCATTCAGAAGCTTCAGCAGCTCGGCGCTAAGCCCGTCACCTGCTCCGACTCCAATGGCTATGTATATGATCCGGAAGGCATCAAGCTGGATGTCGTTATGGACATTAAGAACGGCCACCGCGGAAGAATTAAGGAATACGCAGAAAAGGTTGCATCCGCTCAGTATTTTGAGGGCCAGAAGCCTTGGAGCGTAAAGTGCGACATTGCTCTTCCCTGCGCTACACAGAACGAGATCAACGGCGAGGAGGCTAAGACCCTCATTGCCAACGGCTGCTGGTGCGTTTGCGAAGGCGCCAACATGCCTTCCGATGCTGAGGCCATTGATCTTTATGAGAAGGCTCGCGAAGAGAGCGGCTTCCTCTACATGCCTGCAAAGGCAGCCAATGCCGGCGGCGTAGCCGTCTCTGCTCTCGAGATGAGCCAGAACTCCGAGCGTCTCTCCTGGACCTTCGAGGAAGTGGATGACAAGCTCAAGGGCATCATGACCGGCATCTACAACAAGGTTGCATCCGCTGCAGCAAGATACGGCCACGAGGGCGACTTCGTAACCGGAGCCAATATCGCCGGCTTCGAGAAGGTTGCCGATGCTATGCTTGCACAGGGCAACGTCTGATTCCCTCAAGCGGCAGTTCCCCTATCATTTGGCACTGTTCAGATGGTAGGGACCTTTTTCCAGTCAACAAGTGCGCTGTGGCCTATATCTGCAGCAGGAAGGGAATCCTCCGACAGAGGATTCCCTTCCTTTGTGTTTAGAGAGATGGTAATTACCTGGCCCCGTCCCGATTTTCCTGCCAAATGCCAATGCCGCTGATCAAAGTTCCTTTAGCCCCTGGCATCATGGATTTGGACTTTAGGTCCTCGATATCATATAATACGCATATGCAAACATACGAATTGATCGCTCCCTGCCATTTCGGGCTTGAGAGTGTTGTAAAAAACGAAATCTACGATCTCGGCTATGAGATTACCGAGGTGGATGACGGACGTGTCAGCTTTGAAGGCGACATGGACGCCATTGTCCGCGCCAATTTATCGCTTCGGGTGGCAGAACGCGTCCTTTTAAAGGTCGGCTCCTTCCATGCGGAATCCTTCGAGGATCTCTTTCAGGGCACCAAGGCGATCCCCTGGGAGGAATACCTTCCCTCCGATGCCAGATTCTGGGTGACCAAGGCGTCCAGCGTGAAGTCCAAACTCTTCTCTCCCTCGGACATTCAGTCCGTCATGAAGAAGGCCATGGTATCCCGCATGTCCGAGCACTACGGGCTGACGCAGTTCCCGGAAACCGGAAATTCCTTTCCGGTCCGCGTGTTCCTCAAGAAGGATCAGGTGACTGTCGCCATCGACACCACCGGAGAATCTTTGCACAAGCGCGGCTACCGCAAATATAAGGTCGCTGCTCCCATTGCGGAGAATCTGGCTGCCGGCCTGATTCAGCTGACCCCGTGGAAGCCGGGAAGAACGCTGGTGGATCCGTTCTGCGGATCCGGAACCTTCCTGATTGAGGCAGCTATGCTCAGTGCTCACATTGCGCCGGGCCTTACAAGGAGCTTTACGGCCGAGAGCTGGACCAACCTGATCCCTGCCTCCTCCTGGGCGGATGTCCGCGAGGAACTGAGGGAGGAAATTGATACCAATATAACCTGTGATCTTCAGGGGTACGACATTGACAGAGACGCCGTATATGCCGCAAGAGAAAATGCCAAGCTGGCCGGCGTGGATCACCTGATTCATTTTCAGGTACGTCCTGTCAGCGAGCTCTCCCATCCGCGTTCTTTTGGATTCATCATCACAAATCCGCCCTACGGCGAGCGTCTCGAGGGTGAAAAAGAGCAGGCGCAGGAGCTGATCAGTTTATACCGCACCTTAGGTGAGCGCTATAAAGCACTCTCCTCCTGGTCCATGTATGTGATTACTTCCTATGCCGATGCGGAAAAGGCTCTGAACCTGAAGTCGCAAAAGAACCGGAAAATCTATAACGGTATGATCAAGACCTATTTTTACATGTTCCCGGGTCCTAAGCCCGGGAGCAGCACACGGCGATAGAAACGTACGAAAGGCTTTCATGTATGAGGATGCAGCTGGTATTTGCAACCGGAAATCAGGATAAGGTACGGGAGATCCGGGAGATTTTAAATGACCCCGAGCTTGCCGTTTTCAGCATGCGGGAGGTTGGTATTTCTTCAGACCCGGAGGAAAACGGATCCAGCTTTGAGGATAATGCCCTCATAAAGGCAAGAGCGGCAGCTCATCTTCTCTTTTCCGCGCCCCTCACCGCTCCTTTGGATCCGAATATTCCGACCTTTGTTCTGTCCGATGATTCCGGACTGGTCGTAGATGCACTGGATGGTGCTCCCGGCATTTTATCCGCAAGATACCTCGGCCGCGACACCCCTTATCCCGAGAAGATGGGGGCGATTTTGCGCAAGCTGGAGGGCCTCTCCGGGCAGGAGCGCAGCGCGCGTTTTGTTTGCGCCTGTGCCGCAGTCTATCCCATGCACGCATTGCCTGCAGGCGCTGCCGTTGCAGACAATGGAAAGGAGCTGACGGAATGTGTCGTAACCGCCGCCATGGAGGGCGAAATTGCAGACTCCATTCGCGGCCAGCACGGCTTTGGCTACGATCCGTTTTTCTATCTTCCGGAGCTTGGAAAGACCAGCGCAGAACTCACAGATGAGGAGAAAAATGCCATTTCTCACCGTGGAAAGGCACTGCGCAGCATGATGGATACGCTTCGAAAGGTATCTGTCTCATGAAGATCCTCATCATCAGCGACACTCATCGAAGAGACGAGCAGTTTGTCCGTGTCATGGAGAAGGAAGCTCCCGTCGATATAATTATCCATGCCGGTGACGCAGAGGGATCTGAGGATGAATTCTCCCGGATTGCCGGCATGCCAATCTTATATGTTGCCGGCAATAACGATCATGCCGCATTTGCCCCCCGCACGCTTCTGGTACCAATCGGTAATCAGCGGGCCTTTGTAACGCACGGTCATCTCTATCAGGTATATTTATCCACAGAAGCCATCGAGCGGGAAGCCCGTATGCGGCACTGTCAGATTGCCATTTTCGGTCATACACATGTCCCGTTGCTGGAAGCCTCCAGAAACGGTATCCTTCTTTTAAATCCGGGGAGCCTTGGTTACCCCCGGCAGGCAGGGTATCGCCCTTCCTATGCCGTGGTGGAAACCAATGAGCAGGGCGAGCTTGTCAGCACCGAAATCCGATATCTATAGACATAAAAATCAGCTGCGCTTTTCGCACAGCTGATTTTTACTTGTGGTGGTGCCTGCGCGAGCAGGCATGGTTGCATCATATGTAGTAAAGGAACGACCGCAGCCTCCCCCACGCCGCTTCATCCCAGTCGTTGTCCATGGACATCTCGAATACCGGAGCCTCGCACGCCTCCTTCACACCGCGCATGTCCAGAATCATTGCCGTATTCTCATACCGCGGTGCCAGCATCAGGATGCCTTGCACGCTGCCAGAGAGTTCCACAGCCTTAGCAAAGCGATAGCGGCCGTTTCCACCGGCAAAGTGCGGCAGCGCCTGCTGCGCAGTCTTCATAAGTTTCGCGCCATCTGACGCAAAGGCGCTTCGCTCTCCAAGTTCACATCCAATTCTCCGCAGGTGCTGCCGCACCTTCTCCAGCCACTCTCCCTGTCCCTTATTGTCATCCAGATTATCCATCCACAAGGCCAACAATGCCTCACTCAGAGGCGCCCGCAGAATCTCCCAGCCCTCTTTCTCCAGTCTGTTCAGTACACCGCTGTCAAGCTCCGTCAGGCAGAGCGGCGTTCCTACAGCGCCTAATCTTCCTTTAACAGAATCTGCGGCATTCCGGGCTCCAGCACAGATTTTCCCTGCCAGATCATGAAGTTCATCCCAGCTTAGGACATCATTCCATTGATTTACCAGAGTCTCTCTCTCCTGCCACGGGACTGCATAAACCAAATCCCCCATTACTACAGAACGCAGGAATGCATCCGGATCCTGAATGCAGGACGGCAGCGTCTCCAATACCGGACTGACCAGCTCTATCCGCTCTCGCATCGCAGGGCTCAGCTCCGAATAAATCACACGTGAATATAAGCCGTCTGCTTCTGCACCTTGTGTCTGCGGAACCAGGAACTGCGCCTTTCTGCAATCGAATTCTCCGACATTTCCGCGGCCGTCGGCACACATATCCTCGCTTTGGGCCAGGATGCTGCCCAGCAGCATCGGAAAAGGCAGATATTCCTTCGCACTGGTGTGCGCACGCCCAAGCCCCCACACACGCTCATCCGGCGACGGCAGCAATCGGACATCCATTCCCTGCTGCCGATAATAGCATGCAAGCGTTTGCGAATATGCTCCTATTGCCGGCAGGTAGAGCGGAAGCTCCGCACCTGGCACTGTCTTTATATGGCAGGACCTAATTTCTATCCTCTCTGCGTCCAAATCGGTTGACACCTCCGCAGCAGAGCGCTGACGCAGGCTGTTTAAAAAGGCTTCAATACGGGTAATCACGCCAACATTGGAAAAATGCTCATCCACCTCAATCTGCAGATACGGCTTGTCCCCCATCTCCTGACGGAACAGATGCGCCAGCATCGTATCCGGACCACAACCGTGATTCGTCAGATAAACGGCATACAGATTGGGATGGGATGCAATTATTTTGGCTCCGGAAATAATGTGCTGTCCAAACGGATAGAATAAATTCTCATACTCCTCCGAAATATCCAGTGAATGTGCCGGAAGGTGGCTGAGCGTGATCACCTTGTAGCCGCGTTCCAGCAAAAGTTCCGGAATCCCCATATTCAAAACCGGATCTGATACGCCGTAGTTGCGGGTAATCAGTACCAGAACCTTATCGGACGGCTTCAGTGATGACAAAAGCTCCTTTCCCTTTTTCTCCACAGCAGCTGTATGACGGCGCACGGCCATGGCCCCGGACAAAAGTGCCTTGGCGCAAAGCGGCTTTGGAATCCCCAGAATTTTGCCCAGACCGACCATAGCTCCCGCCATAGCCTCCTGGCCGAAATCAAGGTCGAACACAGGGCTTAGGAGCTGGATTCCATAGTTTTCTATCTGCATCGCCCTGGCCACTGATACTGCAGCCGTCTGCATATATACGCAGCCATAGTTGTGCTTCACATGGCTTTTCTCATGCTTCATGGTATGAATGGTCGGCAGGAAAATATAATCCACCTTCTGATCGATAAGCTGCTGCATATGTCCATAGATCAGCTTCACCGGGTAGCACGTTTCCCCTTGTGCCAGCTGCTGCGACAATCGAATCGTGTCTTCACTCGTAGGCTCTGTCAGGAGCACGTTGTAGCCAAGCGAGCTAAAAAAGGCATTGGCCATGGGAAAGAACTTGTGGATCATCAGAACGAACGGAATTCCTACCGTTTTTTTGCCCGGATCTCTTTTCCCGGTATACCCATTCAAAAGCAAATGATCTGCCTGACGGTAGAACTCAATGTTCCTCTGTATCTCCTCGGTCTTCCTCACATCCTCCTGATGCATCGGTCCGTCAAAGCCTGTAAAGGTGCTGTTCCCGTCACCGACAGCTTCCTGCGCCAGAAGTGCCGCTCCAAAAGCTCCGCTGATGGCAAAGCAAGGGCTCACCTGCACCCTGTCTCCATAGGCTGACTGGAATGCAGCCACAATTCCCGGATTGTAATCAACACCGCCCTGCAGCACGATATGCTGTCCTACCGGCTTTGAGCCAACCACCTTGTGCAGATAGTTCTGTACGATGGAATGACAAAGGCCTGCAGCAATTTCTGCCTGTGACACACCCTCTGCCGCTGCAGATGCAATGGCCGTCTCAATAAAGACCGTACAACGCTCTCCCAGTGATGCCGGATGCTCCGCCGTCAACGCCAACGGGCCGAAATCACAAAGCGGTATTCCCATTCTTGCCGCCTGCTCTTCTACAAAAGAGCCGGTTCCGGCAGCGCAGATTTTATTCATCTGAAAATCAACTACCTCGCTGTTTTTCAGACTGATATACTTGCTGTCCTGACCGCCGATCTCAAATACCGTATCCACATCCGGTACCCAGTAGGCCGCTCCCTTAGCCTGTGCTGTAATCTCATCCCGCACCGCGTCAGCACCGATCCGCTTGCCGATCCGTTCGCGTCCGGACCCTGTGACCCCAACCGCAGTAAACGCTACCTTTCCGTACTTGTCCCGAATCCGGGAAAGTCCCTTTCGAACTGCGCCTTCCGGATCCCCTGCGGTTCGAAGATACTGAAAATCCACCAGTGTGCCATCACTTCCAATCAGCACAAGGTCAGTGCTGGTGGAGCCGATATCAATACCAAGCGCACACCCCTGCGCCGGAATGGTCTCGGTCTTCTTCGGCTCTGCAAGATTCGTTCCCTCCCGCAGCTTCAGCGGAGGCAGGTACGCCGCTTCCCGACACGCCTTTGGCACGTCGCCAAGGCTTGAGAGCAGCTTTTCCACTGTATAGTCTCCCTGTGCATGGACCGCTGCGCCAAGTGCTGCCTCATAACAGGCATGCTCCGGGATAATCAATTCACCCTCTCCGAGCTGAAAAACCTCACGTATTGCCCGAATTACACCTGCATTCTGCGTAACACCTCCGCAGAATACCACAGGCTTGCACACCGGAAGATTGCGCACAATGGTGGCTTTGTAATTGCGAATCATGGCATAGCATAGCCCCAGCAGAATGTCCGGAATCGAGGAGCCCTCCTGCTGGCGATGAATGATATCGGTCTTCGCAAATACGGAACATCGTCCGGACAGGCGTGGAATGCTCTCAGCCTTTTGCACCAGCTGAGAGTAATCCTCCAGCCGGCAGCCAAGTCTTGACATTTGATCCTCAAAGAAGGATCCGGTTCCTCCGGCACAGTGCTCATTGACCGCAAACTGCGGTACGGCCTGCTGCAGCTGTGTAATAAACCGGGAGCCCTGGCTGCCGATTTCTATGACAGACCCTGCCTTCGGCACGAGTTTGCGCGCACCTTCTGCTGCTGCCGGGATATCTCCCATTCTGGCCAGCTGCGACAGCTGTGTCGTCAGCACCTCTGCATTGCTCCCGGTAACGCAGACAGAAAAGGTCTGCTCTTTGTCCAGATGCAGACCTTTCAGTCCCTGTTTCAGACATTCAGCCGCTCGCCCGTGATGTACATCCATCCACGTTTGGTCCAATTCTCCATCTTTAAGGACAGCAAGCTTTATTGTGGATGTTCCAAGATCCATACCCAATGAATACAATTCTCTTACCTCTTTCCCAACCTTTTTATATCCGTTCAGAACCCGCCATATTTCAACGTGACGTGACTGCCCGTCTGCACCATTCCGTTTGACTTGCCTACCATATATTTCTATAATCAAACTTGCATTAGCTTTGCCTAATGCCATTGTAAAGTATACCACGTGCCTTATCTCTGCGCCGTTGTTACAGCAACAACAAGAATTTTGAAGGAATGGCTTCGGGATGGAAGAAAGTTTTGAGCAGTACTACTCTGTTTTGCAAAAATGCGGTGTGTTCCGTGATATCCAGCCGCGCAGATACCAGGATGTCCTTACCTGCCTTCATGCCCGGGTAGCACACTATGACAGGGGCATGCGCATTACAGAATACGGGGAGCGCAGCAGCAGAGCCGGCATCATGCTGGGTGGTACTGTGGAGGAATTTTTCTATGATGAGAATGGAGATCAGGTGAACATCTGTCGTTTGCAGCAAGGGCAGGTATTTGGATCCGAACTGGCAGCAACCGGCTGGACCACCAGTCCGGTTTGCCTTGAGGCCAGCTCCGACTGCACGGTTATGCTCCTGGATTTTGGCGCACTGATGTCGGGCAGCACCATCGGATGTCCCTGCCGGATGCAGGTATCTGCCAATCTTCTCCAGGACATGGCGCAGCAGCTTTTGTTTTTCAATACGAAGGTGAAAATTCTTGCACAGAAAAGAGTTCGGGATCGATTGAAGATATATCTGCAGACCCTGATTCCGGATAAGAACGGCTGCTACCACCTGCCCTATAACCGCACGGAGCTGGCAGAATTCCTATGCGTAGACCGAAGTGCGCTTTCGAGAGAGCTGTGCCGTATGCGGGATGAGGGACTTCTCACCTTCTCCGGCTCCCGGATTACGCTTCTGACTTAGTACATCGATTTGTATCTGTTCAGCACCTGCCATATTTCAACGTGAATTGACTGCTTGCAGGCAAATTCACGATTGAAATTGGCAGGCGGCCAAGGCGCGAAGCGCCTCTGGCCGGCCACATCGAGGATTTGCGAATGCAAATTCGAGATGGGTGCTGAATAGTTACATCGATTTTTAAATAACCAGCCTAACTAACTTGCCCTTTTTCCTGATTGCACGTGTCAAAAATCCTCAGCGTAGCCCGCTACGCCTACGTTTTTTGACACGCACCCTCAGAAAAAAGTTCTGCGTTATTAGGCCAGTTATTTTGCAAACGATGTACTAGAAATGGTAAAGACAAATACCGTTCAACCGCTCTGAACACGGCACACGACAAAGAAGCCTCACACAGCTTCCTGTGTGAGGCTCCCTCTGTATCTGTATGTGACAAGATTCGAACTCGCGACCTTCTGGTCCGTAGCCAGACGCTCTATCCAGCTGAGCTACACATACATTTGATGCGATGTCGAACAACCTTCGCAACAGATGTTAGTGTAGTCGATTTGTTTATATTTGTCAACACTCTTTTTTCTATCCCATAATAACCTGGACATCACACTCACTCTTGTCGATACCAAGCGGGATCACATTGCCCTCCACCGGTGTGCCATCCACCAGCATCTGCTTCACACCCTTTTCCACGTGCTCCGGGTTGGAGACATGAATATGATAGGTTACTCCGCGGAATTTACGCGTCAGATCAAAATCGCCGAAATTCTTCGGAACACAAGGATCAACCGACAAGCCCTTGTGGGTAGGCATAACGCCGAGGATGTACTGCGAAATGTTGGCAAATGTCCACGCCGCCGTTCCGGTCAGCCAGCTGTTCTTGCCCTCGCCGAAGTACTTGGCCTCCTTCCCAGCCACCATTTGACAGTATACATATGGCTCTGTCCGATGAATCTCCGAGATATCCTCTGTATATGCAGGGCATGTTTTCCGGTAAATATCAAACGCACGGTCGCCGTGTCCGCATACAGTCTCCGCAATGGATACCCATGGATTGTTGTGGCAGAAAATTCCGCCGTTCTCCTTGTATCCCGGCGGATAGGAGCTGATCTCTCCCAGCTCCAGATGGTAACGCTTATAAGCCGGCCAGAGAATGCAGATGCCGTACTGCGTGTCCAGCAGCTTCTCTACAGATTCCAGTGCCTTCTGTGCAAGACCCTCCTTCACACCGCAACCAGCCAGCACACAGAAGCCCTGCGGCTCAATGTAGATCTGTCCATCTTCACATTCCCTGGAGCCAACCTTATTGCCGTTTGCATCGTATGCACGAACGAACCATTCGCCGTCCCAGCCTGCGGTTGTAACCGCCTTATACACACGCTTTACAGCCTCACGAGCGCGCTCCGCCTCCGCCGCATCGCCTCTAAGCTCCGCAAGCTGTGCATATTCTTCTCCGTATTTGACGAACATTCCGCCGATAAATACCGATTCCGCAACCGGTCCCTCCGAGGGCCCAAATGTCTGGAAGGACTCTCCGGGATGCTCAGAGAAGCAGTTCAGGTTCAGACAGTCATTCCAATCCGCACGGCCAATCAAAGGCAAATCATGCGGCCCCAGATGCTCCATGGTGAAATTCAATGACCTCTGCAGATGCCCCATCAGCGTGGTTGCCACAGACATATCATTGTCATATGGAACCATTTCGTCCAGGATGGAGTAATCGCCCGTCTCCCTTGTATAAGCGCTGACAGCTGCTATCAGCCACAGAGGATCATCATTAAAGCCAGAGCCGATTCCCGCATTTCCCTTTTTGGTCAGCGGTTGATATTGGTGATACGCAGACCCGTTCTGGAACTGTGTGGATGCAATATCAATAATCCTCTCCCTTGCGCGTTCCGGGATCAAATGTACAAATCCAAACAGATCCTGGCAGGAATCCCTAAAGCCCATGCCGCGTCCGATCCCGGACTCATAATAAGAGGCAGAGCGGCTCATATTAAACGTAATCATGCACTGGTACTGATTCCAGATATTCACCATACGGTTAACTTTATCATTGCCTGTTTTTACCGTATAATGGGTCAGCAGGTCCTTCCAGTACTCGCGCAGCTTTGTATATGCTAGCTCTACAGCCTCATCCGTTTTATACTTATCAAGGAGCTGGAATGCGCGGGTTTTATTGATAATTCCGTCGCGGGCGGTGGTGCCTTCTTCCCACTTCTCATTCTCCGGATTCTCAATATACGCCAGAACAAACACAAATGATCTGCTCTCACCGGGCTCCAGTGTTACATTGAGCTGATGCGATGCAATCGGCGACCAGCCGCTGGCCACGGAATTGCGGCATCTTCCTTCCATAACCGCCTGCGGGCGGTCAGGGCCGTTGTAAAAGCCCATGAACTCACTGCGAATCGTATCGAAGCCGTCTACCTCCTGATTTACCGAGTAGACCGCATAATGGTTGCGACGCTCACGATATTCCGTCTTATGGAAAATAGTTGAACCAACCACCTCTACCTCGCCGGTAGAGAGGTTTCTCTGGAAATTCTCACAGTCATCCGAGGCATTCCAAAGACACCATTCCACATAGGAGAAAAGCTGCAAATTTCTGGTCTTATCGCTGTTATTCGTCAGACGAAGCTGCTCGATTTCACACGTATCCTCCAGGGGAACAAAGCACAGCAGATTCGCTTCGATATCATCTTTCGAAGACGCAAAGCGAGAATATCCGAGTCCATGCCGGCACTCATAGGAGTCCAACTCCGTCTTGGTCGGCTGCCAGGCAGGATTCCAGATTTCGTCGCCGTCCTTAATATAAAAATACTTGCCGTTGCTGTCATACGGCACGTTGTTGTAGCGGTACCGAGTCAAGCGAAGGAGCTTGGCATCCTTATAGAAAGAATACCCTCCGTCTGTATTGGAAATCAGACTGAAAAAGTCCTTATTTCCAAGATAATTAATCCATGGAAGCGGTGTCCTTGGTGTTGTAATGACATACTCCATGGCAGTATCATCGAAATGTCCGAACTTCATACCCCCTCCTTTGAGCGGTTTTAATTGTGCTATAGCGTCTCACAGCTTGTTTGACAGTAAACGTTTAAGTAACATATTACATCTGCCGTATTTATTATAGGCTTTGTATGGTCATATGTGCAACAGATACCACTCGAATCATTGCATTTTTCTTTAATATGCAATAGTGATTACTTATTTTTATTGAGTTTTACGTCATTCTGTACTAATCTTTATTCGAAAACGTTTTAGATTCAGCGTTTGTTATGCTGTTTTTTAGAAAGAGGTTTGATTAAATGGTTTCATTAAAGGATATCTCCGCCGCTTGCGGCGTTTCTGTTGCTACCGTCAGCAAAGTAATGAATAACCACAAAGATATCGGAGAAGAAACCCGTCAGCGTGTCCGCAAGGTTGCAGCCGAAATGGGTTACATGCCAAATGCCGCCGCAAAAGCCTTGAAAACTAACCGAACCTATAACCTGGGTATTCTCTTTGTAGACGAAGCACAAAGCGGATTGACGCACGATTACTACGCCTCTCTTCTGGATAGCTTTAAACGCTGTGCCGAATCCATGGGCTATGACCTTACATTTATCAACAGCAACAGCTCCAAGGTGAATGGCATGTCCTATCTGGAGCATACAAGATACCGCGGCTTCGACGGGGTCTGCATTGCGTGTGTTGATTTCTATGATCCCGGTGTCACTGAGCTGATCCGCAGTTCAATCCCGGTTGTTACTATCGACCATGTTTTTGACAATCGCATGGTCATTCAATCTGATAACGTATCCGGGATGCGTGATCTTGTTCAATACATCTATCGGAACGGGCACCGGCGCATCGCCTATATTCATGGCATGGATTCCGCTGTCACCCAGGCAAGACTTTCCAGTTTCTATAAGACAACACTTGAGCTGGGCTTGACTATTCCAGAGGAATACATCCTGGAGGCCCCTTATCGTGACACCGACGGCACGTATCAGAGGACAATGGAGCTACTGCAGCTCCCGGAGCGGCCAACCTGCATTTTGTACCCCGATGACTTTGCAGCGCTGGGCGGCATGAACGCTATTCACGCTTTAGGATTATCTATCCCGCGCGATATTTCCATCGCCGGGTATGACGGTATTCGCCTTGGGCGGCACCTGGCGCCAAAGCTCACAACCATCCGTCAGGATACCGATGCCATTGGCAGAGAGGCCGCCGAGAAGCTGATTGCATTAATCGAGCATCCAAAATCCACCCTCATCGAACACGTCATGATTGAGGGCAGCCTCTTCGAAGGCGAAACAGTCGCAAACGTCAGATGACAAAAGTAAAACCCTTGAGAAATCAACGTTTGTTGAAATCTTAAGGGTTTTCACAGTATGCGGCCGATGGGACTTGAACCCACACAGCACGCTTTAAAAGCCTTTATTTAAACAATGTCATTAACTTAACAGCCAACATTTGTAGTGAGAAAAATATCATGTAATCT
>CAVGIV010000021.1:0-37768 GCA_963629395.1 Paludibacteraceae bacterium
GGGGCCTTGCGAGGCCTCGGTGCTTGCGAGCGTCTTATGCGAGCTTAGCACCGCTAGGTCCGAGGACGGAGCCATCTTTTGCCGAGTGGCCGTAAGGCCATCTCGAAGCTGACGAAGTCAGCGTGGCGTCCCCAGATCGGACAACTCCGCCAGGACCCGTCGCTGGCTTGCAGATACATTGCAATTAAGGAGGGAGCATGCAGACATGTTATCTGGCAATTGATATCGGCGCATCCAGCGGCCGGCACATCGTTGGAACGGTGGATGAAGGGAAAATTGTCCTTCAGGAGGTATACCGCTTTGAAAATGGCGTCAGCACAAAGGACGGTCATCTGTGCTGGGATATCGACAACCTGGCCGGGGAAGTGGTGCAGGGACTGAAGGCGGCGCATGTGGCAGGGTTTACGCCGGCTACCATCGGCATTGATACCTGGGCTGTGGATTACGTCCTGCTGGACGAGGAGGGACATCGAATCGGGGATGCGGTGGCCTATCGCGACGAACGGACGAAAGGGATGCGGGAGATCCTGGAGCGGGAGCATGGACTATCCTTCAAAGAGCACTACGAGCGTACGGGAATTCAATATCAGCCGTTCAATACGGTTTATCAGCTCATGGCACAAAAGCGCGAGCATCCGGAGCACCTGGCGGCGGCGAAAAGCTTTTTGATGATTCCAGATTATCTGAACTATCTGCTCTGCGGCGTGCAGGCCAACGAATATACCAACGCCAGCACAACGGCGCTGGTCGGCGCGGGCAGCAGGGAGTGGGACCGGGAGCTGTTGGAAAGACTGGGGCTGCCGCAGGATATTTTCCATGAGCTGCAGACGCCGGGGACTGTGCTGGGGCATCTGACCAGGCAGCTGCAGGAGCAGGTCGGGTTCGACGCAGAGGTGATCCTGCCGGCAACGCACGACACCGGCTCTGCATTTCTGGCGGTTCCGGCGCGGGATGACAATGCCGTATATCTCTCCAGCGGCACGTGGAGCCTTTTGGGGGTAGAGAATAAGGTGGCTATCACCAGTCCGGCAAGCTGCGCGGCGAACTTCACCAATGAGGGCGGCTATGCATATCGATACCGGTACCTTAAGAACATTATGGGCCTGTGGATGATCCAGTCTATCCGGCGCGAGCTGGGCGCGCAGAACGGCACGAGACCGGGCTTTCCTGAGCTGATTGCAGCAGCGAAGGAGGCGGCGGATTTCTACAGCTGCGTAGATCCGGATGAGAGCCGGTTTCTGGCACCGGCTTCCATGATCGATGAGGTAAAGGCGGCCTGCCGCGACAGCGATCAGCCGGTGCCGCAGACCACAGGAGAGGTGATACAGTGCGTCTACAATTCGCTGACAGAGGATTACCGCCAGGCTGTGGAAACGCTGCAGGAGCTGACGGGAAAGACCTATACCAGCCTGAACATCGTGGGCGGCGGCAGCCAGGATGACTACCTAAGTCAACAGACCGCGAATGCGACAAGGCTGCCTGTGTTCGCGGGGCCCACGGAGGGAACAGCGCTCGGCAATCTTCTGGTGCAGCTTCTGCATGCCGGAATCTTTCGGGATCTTTCGGAGGCAAGGACAGCCATCCGGGAGAGCTTTGAGATCAGAGAGTTCCGACCGGAAGGCAGCAGGTAAAAGGAAGCTGCGAAGAACGTCACAAATCAGAATTAAAACGCAAGGAGGAAAGCTATGTTGGTCAATTCTTTAGTGGAAACAAAGGCTCGCGTTGGCGTGTTCGCCATCGCCCTGGGGGCATATCTGCCGCAGTTCCCTACCCTGGTTCCGGAATTCGAGAGCCAGTATGCAGCGTTCAAGGAGACGCTGCCGGACACCGTTGAGGTGATTGACGGCGGCATTGTCACCACGAAGGAGCTGTCTATGGCAGCAGGGGATAAATTCCGTGCTGCAGACGTGGACCTTGTCATTTTGCAGCTTCTGACCTATGCGACGTCCTACAACATGCTGCCGGCTGTCCGGGATCTGGATGTTCCGGTGGTGCTCGTGAATGTGCAGAAAAAGAAGGCACCCGATTATGCCAGCACGGACACGCCGACCTGGCTCGGCGAGCTGTACGCGTGCGGAGCGGTCGGCGAGATGGTGGCCGATCTGGAGCGAGCGGGCAAGCGACACGCCGTGATCACAGGTGTGGTGGAGGGCGGAGATCCCATTGTGCAGGCAGAGCTTGAGGACTGGTGCCGTGCGGCCCAGGTGCGCCGCCGCTTCCGCGATACGAATCTGGCACAGATCGGCCGTCCGTATCCCGGCATGATGGATCTGTACATCGACGAGACAAACCTGTACAACCGCATGTGGCTCTACACTAAGCAGTTCGACTGGGAGAAGATGTGGGCCATCGCGGATAACATTACGGATGAGGAGGCCATTCGCACAAAGGCGCAGGATATACTGGACACCTTTGACATCGAGGGCGGCGGCACCATTGAGAAGGTGTGGGACATGGCCAGATACGTCGTTGCCTTTGAGCAGTGGGTAAAGGATGAGAAAATCGCCTTCATCGCCTCCCACTATGACGGCTTTGCTCAGGGGAAGGCCGGCGTTCTGGATTCCATGCTGATCCCTGCCTTCTCCATGTTGATCAAGCAGGGAGTAGCCTGTGCCGTCGAGGGTGATATCAAGGTCTCCATGGCGATGTCCATTCTGAAGACCATCGCCGGCTGCGGACAGCTGAGCGAGATGTATTCGATTGATTTTGATGAGGATATCTGCATCATCGGCCATTCCGGATCGGGGGATGCCGACATCTCGGCAAAGAAGCCGACGATGAAGATTGTGCCTGTTTTCCATGGCAAAACAGGAGGCGGCTACCTCACCCAGTTTTATCCCCACCTGGGGCCTGTGACCTATCTGGGAATTACGCAGGACAAGGACGGCAATTTCAAGTTTGTAGCTGCAGAGGGCATCAACGAGGAGGGACCGATCTTTACCTTTGGTGATACGAACATGCGTACCCGTTTTACCTGCGGCGCACGCGAGTTCTGCAACCGCTGGAGCGAGGCGGGACCGACGCATCATATGGCAGCAGCCAGCGGCCGGCATATCGATACCATTTTGAAGGTGGCGAAGATTTTCAATGTACCGGTGGATGTGATAACGCGGTGAAGCGGGTTACGGATATTTTGAGGACTGCGGGAGTGACAAAGCTGCGCAGCAGCGATTTTGCGAAAGGCTTTGAATGTTTACGATCTAAAGGAGAATGCAATGTCTACAATTTATGAGATTACGTGTGTACAGGGATTCATGCGGATGTGCAATGATGGCTGGCTGCAGGGCTGGCATGAGCGCAACGGCGGCAATCTGACCTACCGCATGACGGCGGAGGATGTGGCAGCATGCCGTCCGTATTTGGATGAAGAGCCCCGCGAGTGGGTGAATATGGGTGTACAGGCAGAAAACCTGGCCGGTGAATATTTCATCACCACCGGGTCCGGCAAGTTCTTCCGCAATGTAGAGCCGGATCCGATTCACAGCATCGGTATTGTGGAGATCAACGAAAAGGGCGATGGCTGGCGCATCGTCTGGGGACTGGCAGAGGGAGCAAGGCCGACCTCAGAGTTCCCGAGTCACTTCATGAACCACAGCGTCCGGAAGGCGGCTACCGGCGGTGCCAACCGCGTGATTTATCATTGCCATGCAACCAACGTCATTGCGCTGACGTACATTCTGCCGCTGACGGATCGGGATTTCTCCCGTGCACTGTGGCAGAGCGCAACCGAGTGTCCGGTGGTGTTCCCGGAGGGCGTCGGCGTTTGCCCCTGGATGGTACCGGGCGGTGCAGATATTGCCATGGCAACCAGCGAAAAGATGAAGACCTATCAGGCCGCCATCTGGGCCCAGCACGGGCTGTTTGCTTCCGGTCCGGACTTCGACATTACCTTTGGTCTGGCCCATACCATTGAGAAGAGTGCAGAGATCTATGTGAAGGTGCTGTCGATGGGCGGCGGACTGATTCGGCAGACCATCACGGATGACAACCTCCGTGCCATCGCAAGAGACTTCGGCGTGCAGCTGAACGAGGAGTTTCTGGACTAGCACACCGTTTGCCAAATAGCTGGATCTTTATTCCCCGGTGAGCATCTGAAACTCCAGAACGACCTCGTCGTATTTGTAGGTATTCGGGGACATACAGGAAATGATGATGTCAGCAGGGCTTTTCCCGGTCATCTTTTGCGGGAAGATGCACAGAGGATCGGAGTGCATCTCCCGCGGCTCCTGGTAGCACAGATAGGTTCCGGCCTCCAGCCGCCGCACAGCAGGGGCATCCGTCGGCAGAACCTCCAGAAACATGACAGACTGCTGATACATTCCATCCGCATAGCCGGCAATGATTCCGTGTGGGAACGAGGCCTGCAGCTTCTGCTTTCTTGCCAGGGAAAACAGGCGGCTTAGATTATCCTCATAGGTTTTCGCATCCATTTGCGGCTCACAGGGAATGGTGATCAGATACCTTGTAAAAATCTGCCGGGAGTAATATCCCTTTTTGCCGAGGTAATCCCGCTGCGCGGTGATGTGCTGAAGCGTTCGATTGATGGAATCCAGACTGGATTCCATTTTTTTTATCTTTTCATTGGCAAGTCTCTTGCCGTCATTGAGCAGATGCTCGAATTCAAGCTCCCCATTGGAATTCACGTACCTTTTTAAATCCTTTAAGGGTATACCAAGGTCCACGCACAGGATAATGGTGTCCAGGATCATGATCTGTTCCAGAGAGTAGTAGCGGTAGCCGCTCTCGGGACTGACATAGGCCGGGATCAGGATGCCGAGCTTTTCGTAGTAGCGCAGGGATTGCACGTTAACATTTCGGATTTTGGCAAGTTCTCCAATGGATAACAGGTTTTCCATATAATTCTCACTTCTTCTGCGAATAACTATTCAGTCCTATCTCGAAGTTGATACTCGAAAATGCATGATGGCATTGACTCTATGATGATCATAGGGTTTAAGCTCCTCTATGTGCGGCAGGTACATATGCCGACAGAAGGAGGTATGTGCTTATGACAAAAGCAAACGCGGAGCAGAATCCGCTGGCAGCGGCGCCGATTGGCAGCCTGCTGATGAAATACGCATTTCCAAGTGTAGTCGCGCTGGTTGTGAACTCATTGTACAACATTGTAGACCAGATCTTCATCGGCTGGGGTGTAGGAACCCTGGGAAACAGTGCAACGAATGTGATTTTCCCGTTGAACATGGTGATAATGGCGCTGGCACTTCTTTTGGGAGACGGCGGAGCAGCGTATCTAAGTCTGGAACTGGGGAGAGGAAACAAGAAGAAGGCAGAAAAAGCAGTCAACAATACGCTTTTCTGGCTGATTGTGGTTGGAATTGTTTGCTGCATTCTATGTCTTATCTTCCTGCGGCCGCTTGCGGCACTGTTCGGAGCAACCACAGATAATTTGCCGTATGCGCTGGCGTACGGCCGGATTGTCGTTCTGGGCTTTCCCTTTGTGATCATCGGGAGCGGAATGTGCTCCGTGATCCGTGCAGACGGAACGCCGCAGCTGACCATGATTGCCATGATCGTCGGATGTGTATCGAATGTCATTCTGGATGCTCTGTTCGTACTCGGTTTCGGCTGGGGCATGGAAGGCGCTGCGATTGCAACGGTAATCGGACAGATTTTGAATTTTGCCTTTACTATGTGGTATGTGCCGCGGTTCAAGACGGTAACGATCTCGCTGCAGCAGATGCGGCCGGAGAGGGGACTTCTGAAGAAAATTGCAGGATTCGGTGTTTCCAGCTTTGTGTCTCAGATTGCGGTGGCGATCGTGATGACGGTGATCAACTATTATCTGGTTCACTGCGGAGTGAATTCGAAATACGGGGCAGATATTCCGCTGGCATCCTTCGGCATCGTCATGAAGTTCAATACGATTCTGACATCAATTGTTACGGGAATCGGCACGGGAGCGCAGCCGATTGTCGGCTACAACTATGGCAGCGGTGATTACAGTCGTGTGAAGAAGACCTACTTTACAGCGGCGGGAGTGGCCACCGGCTTTGCGGTGGTGTTCTTCCTGATATTCCAGATCTTCCCGGTCCAACTGACTGCTATGTTCGGCAATCAGGGCGAGCTGTACGCGGAATTCTCGATCATGTCGTTTAGGATCTTCACCCTGCTGTGTCTGCTGAACGGATTCCAGGCGGTGACAGCGATCTTCTTTCAGTCGATCGGAAAGTCGGTATTATCTGGAGCCATTTCTCTAAGCCGTCAGATTATATTCCTGATCCCTGCAACGGTGATCCTGTGCGGAAGGATCGGCGTGACCGGTGTCCTCTGGGCGGGACCAGTGGCGGACGGACTTGCGTTTATTCTGGCATTTGTTCTGGCGCTGGCGGAAATGAAGGAGATAAGACGACTGGAAGGAGAGAGAAACGAACAGGCTGTGACGGTATAAAAAACTATGACAGGACCGCCAGGCAAATCATGCTGCTATGGATAGTGGCAACTGAGCTATGAAAAGCGAAGCAAAAAGAGCCTTCAGAGGCTATGAAAGGAGATAAAAAATGACAAGAGAAGAAAAATGTGCACTGCTGAGAGTACGGCTGAACAAGCTGGAGAGAAGTGAGAAGGAGAACCACGGCGTCTGCCGCAGGATTCGCAGAGAGATCCGAAATCTGGAAAAACAGGAACGGTGATTTGCCCTTTTCTGTGATTGCACGTGCCAAAAATCCTCAGCGCAGCTCGCTGCACTGAGGATTTTTTAACACGCACCATTAGAAAAAGTTCTGCGTTATCCGACCAGTTGTTGGGCAAACGATGCAGCAGGATTATTGCGTTACCTCCTGCAAAAATCCGCGGAGTGCAGCGCACAGCTCACTGATAAAGCCGCCGTAGCAATGATCGGAGCCTTTGATGGTCCGCAGCTGCGCATTCTCGTATTGCCGGGCTGCATCTACGGAGCAGGCATAGGGAACGGCGCCGTCAGCATCTCCGTGGATAAGGCACACCGGCCCGTGGTATCTTGCAATCTCATCCTCCACATGGATGGTCTGAGCAACGCGGGCATAATCTCCGCGGAGCCTTTTATCATCCCAGCAGTCCAGATATTCCGGAATATTCTGCGGATCGAACGGAAATCCCAAAAGGCTTCCCTTTCGCGCCATTTCCGGGATCATCAGCGCCGGCGACATCGGGATCAGAACCTGGCAGTCATTCGGGCACATTCCGGCGAGAAGGACAACCAGGAGACCGCCCTGGGAATGACCGCAGAGGTACAGATCGGACACAAAATCCAAATGCTTTGCATAGTCGATAACCTTTAAGCCATTGCTGACCCACTTGTACAGCGTGTGGTTCTCAAAGGCACCGTCACTTCCCCCGTGACCGTAGAGCTCGACGCGCAGAACGGCAATGTTTTCCTGCACGGCGGTATTCATTGCCGCCACAATATGCTCTTCCTCCATATGACCGGTAAAGCCGTGGAAGAGGATCATCAGCGGCAGCTTTCCTTCAGACTCCGGGCGAGTGAGCTTGGCATGAAGCTGTATGCCATCGTCTGTGATGTAGAATTCGGTTTCGTTCATCAGCTTGTTTTCCTTTCCTATCTGCGTAGCAGCGATCTTGCAGATGTGCTCAGAATAGTTATAAATGGATATTGAAATTCGTGCAACCTGTACCGTTTATGCAGCCTTTTTTTGATGGCACTGCTCGCGTTAATCTGTGTATAATGACGTCAGGAACGGAAGCAATGGTGAAGGAGTTCTGGTCGGAGTGCTTTGGAAGAGGAGCTCTGCGCACCTAAACAAGAGTAACGGAGGATGTGCTAATGAAGCAGTGCATGGATGCGGATAATCTGCATCGCCGCTTGAAAAAGATTATCGGCCAGGTACAGGCCATTGACCGAATGGTGGATGAGGATGTGCCGTGTGAGGATGTTCTTGCACAGATCAATGCGGCCAAGTCGGCATTGAATGGCTGCGGAAAGGTTATTCTGGAGGGACATATCCGGCACTGCGTCGTGGACGGTATTGAGCACGGAGATGCGGATAAAACGATTGAGAATTTTACAAAAGCTGTAGAGCGATTTGCGAACATGCAGTAAATGTTCAGGGTAAGGCAATTCGAGTGGAAAAGTCAGTCTTCGGACTGGCTTTTCTTTTTGTCTTATTGACAACCTATACCCCTATACGTATTATTCTCATATACCCATATGGGTATATGAGAGGAGAACATTATATGAAGCGGGTACTGGAAAAATTGGAACAGTTCTCAGAGCTGGGAGGAGTGAAGAAGGACGCTGTGCTGCTCGTCATATCCGGAGCGGCCGTTATCTGCAGTCTTCTTGGAATTCAGCTGCTGCCCTTTGATATGGCATGGATTGCCATTGTTTTGTGCGGAGTTCCGATTCTGCTTGGGGCGTTGACCGGTCTGGTCACATCCTTTGACATCAAGGCGGATGTGCTGGTTTCTATGGCGCTGGTGGCCTCTGTATGTATTGGAGAGATCTTTGCTGCAGGGGAGGTTGCATTTATTATGCAGCTGGGCAGCCTTTTGGAGGAGCTGACAGTGGCAAGGGCCAGAGCTGGTATTGAGAAGCTGGTGCATCTTACACCGCAGACGGCACGGGTGCTGCGCGGCGGCGAAGAGGAGATGGTTCCTGCGGAGGCAGTTAAGGTAGGAGAGCGTCTTCGTGTGCTCCCAGGGGAGAGTATTCCGGTGGACGGAATTATTCTATCCGGACAGACATCGATCAACCAGGCGGTCATGACGGGCGAGTCACTCCCTGTTGATAAAGGGGCAGGAGACACGGTGTCGAGTGGTACCGTCAACCAGTTTGGCGCATTTGAAATGGAGGCGACGAAGGTCGGTGAGGACAGCTCGATTCAGCGCATGATTCGACTGGTTCAGTCGGCGGACGCAGGGAAAGCGAAGATTGTAGGAGTGGCTGATCGATGGGCTACCTGGATTGTGGTTATCGCATTATCTGCAGCAGCACTGACCTGGATATTAACTGGGCAAATGATCCGTGCAGTGACGATTCTGGTTGTGTTCTGCCCCTGTGCATTGGTACTGGCGACACCGACAGCTATAATGGCAGCCATCGGCAACGCAACCAGGCATGGGTTTCTTGTTCGCGAGGGAGATGCACTGGAACGATTGGCAAAGATAAGAGTGGTTGCTTTTGATAAAACAGGAACATTAACCTGTGGCACGCCGGAGGTTGTGGCAGCAGAAAGTGCCGGAGGACCATTTGATCAAGCCGCAGTTTATTCACTGGCGGCATCGGCTGAGCAGCTTTCCGAGCATCCGCTTGGGAAGGCGATCGTATCCGGCTATAAGAAGACAGGCGCAGAATTGACGGATGCAGAGAGTTTTCAGATGCTCCCCGGACGCGGCGTATGCGCAACAGTAGCGGGAAAGGCGGTTCTGGCCGGCAACGCAGCGCTTTTGCAGGAATGCGACGTGGAAATCGCAGATACCTCTGCGAGTGAAGCGTATATTCGGCAGGGATGCACGGTAGTATATGTAGCGGCAGAAGGAAAGTATGCAGGATTTCTGGCACTGTCGGATACACTGCGGAGAGAAAGCTTTGCAACCATTCGAGCGCTGCACGCGCTGGATATGGAGCCGGCTTTGCTGACCGGTGATCATGAAAATGCAGCCAGAACCATCGCCAATAAGCTTCATATCAGCAATGTCTGCGCAGGCTGCCTTCCTGAGGATAAGCTCCGATACATAGAAGAGTTTCAGAACGGGAATAAGCCGGTGTGCATGATCGGCGACGGCATCAACGATGCCCCTGCACTGAAAAAGGCTGATGTCGGCATTGCCATGGGCGGCGTGGGCAGTGACATTGCAGTGGATGCGGCAGACATCGCGCTGGTGGATGATGAGGTGAAGGAGCTGCCGCACCTGGTGGCACTTTCCAGGAGAATGATGACCACCATTAAGCTGAATATGACGTTCTCGATGACCTTGAATTTCATTGCAATTGTGCTGGCAATTACAGGAATACTAAATCCGGTCGTGGGTGCACTGGTGCATAACGCCGGTTCGGTGTTGGTGATCGTGAACTCAGCGTTGCTGCTGAAGTGGAAGAAAATGCACTGACGCGCAGCCGCTGTCCGGGATTTTTACAGTAAAGTTGATTGTCACGGCAGCGATTTGCACGCATAATGACCCTGTAGAAAGAAAAGGGTATGGACGCTGATAGGAGGACGCAATGAGAAGGAGAGATCGGGAAATCACAGAGGTGACTCAGATTGAGGATATCCTTTCCAATGGCAGATACCTGCATCTGGGAATGTTCGATAATGAATATCCGTATGTTGTTCCGCTGCATTACGGCTATGAGAAAGTGGATGGTGTCCGGACCTTTTACGTGCATTGTGCCAGTGAAGGGCACAAGCTGGACTGCCTTCGGGAAAACGGCAACGTGTTTGTGGAGATCGAGCGGGGAGAGCAGCTGGTGGCGGCCGATATTCCCTGCGGTTATGGAGCATTGTATGAAAGCGTGATGTGCAGAGGAAAGGCGTCCATCGTAGAATCTCTGCCGGAAAAGTGCAGGGCACTGGAGATCCTTATGAAGACGCAGACAGGAGAAGAGCACCGAATCAGCGAGGCCATGGCAGAGAAGGTGACCGTTATTCGCATTGATGCGATTACCTGTACAGCGAAGGGTCGCGCTCGGTGAGAAAAAGGCATAGAACATGAAAGCAAAAAAAGCAGTCCTTTCAACTTGTGCATTGGCAGTGTTCGGTATGCTGGGAGTGTCAGTTTATTTTCTGACTGCTCACTGCACGGTCTTCCAATACCCGGAGACGGCGGTTTATAACGATGAAATTCAGGTTATAAAGGCGGTTTACTCGCCGGGGCAGATGAAGCTTTACTACCGCGGCGAGGACTGGAGGAAGGGACGGGTTCGCTGCTACGATGCCGATTTTGAAGACCTTGGTGATGAATTTACCTATTCTCTTCGCTGGGGCGTTCTGACGATTAAGGCGGATTTTGCGGACCGGATCAGCGGTTTGACCATCGATGACACGGAAACTGGCACCATACGGTATCACCTGCGGTATCTGGATTCTGCGCAGTTTGCCTGGATGGCAGATATCTTCTGGTTTGATGATGGCTGGCAGAGCGTGGGAGATGCAGACAGGTACTACAGCCAAGAGGAGCGAGAGGCGCTGGCGAAGGAAGAAGCGGAAGATATCCGAAAGACGATGGATATCTATGCACTTCTGCAAGGAACATGGATTTCTGAGGATGGGCAGCGTCAATATGATTTCTACAAAGATGAAGAGACGGACTGCCTGATCGCAGAGGACCTGTGTCGGAGCGAATCGGGAGAGGACTGGGAGAGCTGGTCCTTTTACGCCGGGAGTGCCTACTGGTCGGAATACTACGACGAAGACGGCGAGGAGGACGAGCAGCTTCGGATGATTACGCTGGTCAATACGTCCTCCACAGCGGCGAACATGAGTTTCCTGTACGACCGGGAGCAGGATGTGTTCTGGGACGGCGACACTGCCTTTTACAGGGAGTAGATGGCCTCTGGCCGGACACATCGGGCATTTTCGAGTATCAAATTCGAGATGGGTGCTGCATAGTTACAGGAAATGTTTTGATCAGCATTCCTGGTGCATCGATTTTTAAATAACTGGCAGTTTAGGAAAAGCTCTCAGTTCTTACTCCCTCAGAGCGGACGATTTCCTCCAGGCGTGCCATCTCTTCCTTGGACGGACGGTAGAATTCCTCATGCGAATAGGGAAGGCCGATGGCTTCGTATTTCACCTTCCCGAAGGTGTGGTAGGGGAGAAGCTCCATTTTGGCCTTCGGGAGGTGCTCGTGAACATAGGCGGCGCTGGCGCGGATGTTGTCGGCATCGTCATTCACTCCGCCGATTACGGGGATGCGTATGACAGCCTCGGCCGGAATATCAGCGAGGTTTCGAATGTTCTCCAGGGTCTTTGCGTTGGACACACCGGTGTAAAGACGGTGCCGGTCATCGTCCATCAGCTTCAAATCCATGAAAATAAGATCCATGCGCTCCAGTACCGGCCGCAGAGCAGGGAACGAGAAGTGTCCGCAGGTCTCCAGTGTCATGGACAGCCCCATATCGTAAATGCGTGCGGACAGCTCGTCCAACAGCTCCGGCTGCGACGTGGCCTCTCCGCCGGAAAAGGTGATTCCGCCGCCGCTGAAACGATAGAAAATCTCATCCCTTCGAATCTGCTCCAGAATTTCGTCGGAGTCACAGACGCGCACCAGCCTGGCGCGGGCACCGCTCGGACAGACGTCGGCACAGGCGCCGCATGCGATGCACTTTTCACGTTCGAGGTTTAGATTAATGCCGATCCCCTTCGGACAGATCTGCGCGCAGGCGCTGCACCCGGTGCACTTTCGCTGATACCACCCAACGAGCGGCCGGGGCAGGAGCCCCTCTGGGTTGGAGCACCAGCGGCAGCGAAAGGGACAGCTGGCCAGGAAAATCGTTGTCCGAATGCCGTTCCCGTCATTGACGGAAAACGGCTGGACCTGCATCAAATATCCCCTTGAATATCCATTCGAATATTCGTTCAAGGTGAAACTCCTCCCATACATTCCGTACACATCTTGGATTTGATACTCAGAATGCCTCATGCGCATTTCTGGCCATGATGGAATCCTGCATCTCCTTGGATAGGTTTGTAAATTGCGCACTGTAGCCGGCAACGCGGACCAGAAGGCTGCGGTACTTTTCCGGGTGCTCCTGCGCGTCCTTAAGGACCTCATTGGAAATCGTATTGAACTGTACATGGAAACCGCCCAATGCAAAATAGCTCTGAAGCATGGCACCAAGGTTGGCACGTCCGCGCTTGGTTGCAACCAGGTCGTGACCAAGGCGCAGGTTCAGAAGCGTTCCGCCGCTGTGCATGTCGTGCTTCATCTTCGCCGCACTCTTTAATGCTGCAAGGCAGGTGGAGGTGTCGGTGCCGGTGACGGGAGATACGCCCTCATTAATAGGCTCTTTGGCATGGCGCCCATCCGGTGTTGCACCCAGAACGCGCCCGGTGGGAAGATAATTGGAAATTCCCATAAATGCCGTTACAAAATGTGAGCCATAGATGTCCTTGTACTGCACAACCTCCTGACGGTAAAAGTCGGCGAGATCCCTGGCAATGGTGTCCACATAGTCATCGTCATTGCCGTATTTGGGGCAGGCCAGCGCCTTCTGGCGCAGCTCCTCGTAGCCGTTCCAGTCGGCGTTCAGTGCATCGATGAGAGTGGCAAGCGTCGTGACTTTCTCCTCATAGACGAGTCGCCGGATGACTGCAAGGGAGTTGGCGGTCACGGAAAGGCCCACACCGGTGAAGACCGGTCCGATGTTGTATTTGGCACCGCCGTCCACAAGGTCAGCGCCCTTCTGCATGCAGCTTTCATTGCAGGCGGACATGAAGGGCCGGTGGCCGATTTCCTTATGAATTTCCTGCGCGGTAATCAGGCTGATGACGCCGTGCTTAACGAGATTCCGGAACTGCTTTTTCCATGCCTCGAGAAGCTCCTCGTAAGAGGTGAAGGTCTTCGGATCCTTCTCCGGAATGGAGACCTGCTTGCCGGAAAGACGGCTCTTTCCCTCGTTCAGGGCAAATTCCAGTGCTGCAGCAAAGCTGATGGTGCAGGCCGAGGTCCACTGGAAGGTTTTCCTGGAATGGGGGACAACGCAGCCGCAGTTATTCCAGTCTCTGGCGTCAATCGGATCGTAGCCGAGGTTGGAGAGCATCTGGTAGCCGGTCCGGTCGCTGTGAATGGCAGGGAAGCCGCACCCTGTTGCAACCAGCTCCGTTACTGCCTCCATGAATTCCGGCGGGCAGTCCGGCTGAATGCGGCAGCTCAAGGTCGGCTGATGTGTCATGATTTCCTTGGTGGCCTGGATGGCGAGGTAGGAGATGTCATTGACAGCATTGGAGCCATCGACCTTGGTGCCACCGATGGTGAGATTTTCAAAATTCGTGTAGCCGGCAAAAAAGCCGGCGGTGTTCTTGGAAATGGTCCAGGCCCACTCGCTGTATTTGAGCCAGAGAAGCTGGATCAGCTCCAGTGCCTCATCCCTTGTAATGCGTCCCGCCTCGAGGTCCTTTTCATAGTAGGGGAACATATACTGATCAAAGCGACCTGGATTCCAGGCAAGCGGGTTCTCGGAGAGGATTCCGCCGAGCTGGACGAACCACACGAACTGAATGGCCTCGCGGAAGGTCTGCGGCGGATTTTCGGGGATGACGTCACAAATGTCTGCAATGGACAGCAGCTCTTTTTGCCGCTGCGGATCGGATTCCTGCCCGGCCATTTCCCGTGCCTTTTGCGCATAGCGCTGACCGAGGCGGATCATTCCGTCGCAGATGAGAACGATGGCACGATAGAATTCTATTTTGGAACGATCAGAGGCGATGGCAGGATTTAGGACCTCGATTTGCGCCAGCGCTTCTGCACGGATGCCGCCGAAGCCCTTGGGCAGAAGCTCATCGATGTAGTCGGCAGAGATTTCGCCAACGCCGTTTCGCCATTTGGAGTCGGTATCGAGAAAACCGGTGTCGACGCCGAGGATCCGGGTGTCCTCCGGGATTCTGGAAAGGAAGGCCTCCTCGACAGATTTACCCTCCCAGTAGGGGAAGATTTTCTCCTTGACGAAGCGGATCTGCTCCGGGGTCACATCATAGGGGTCCTGGCCACGCTCAGGAAACGTATCGATTTCCTCCTCAATCCATTTCCAGCCGAATTCCGGCGTCAGTATTGCACACTTTCGGTATTCGCCGCTGGTGCCTACGATCAGCTCCCCCTCCCATATATTCACGGACAGCTCGCAGCAGGTATCGTAGAAGGCCTGCGCTGTTCGCAGAAGGTGCGGCTGGCCTTCCGTTCTCTGGAAGGATTTGGTCCAGCTCCACGCCCTCTCGCAGGAGATATGGGGACGGGTATTTACATAATTTTCACGAATCTTCTCAACTCTTGGTGTGACAGCCATAGGAACCTCCGTTGTGATGCAGATCATGGGGGGAAAGAACTTTCCACCCACCATAGTGTGTCGGAATATTGATGTATCGGCTGGCGATAAATGGCCTGGCATCGTTTACAAATTAAAAAGCAACGGCGCTTTCGGACAGAATTTCTCTCTGTCAAAAGCACCGTTGCCTTATGTTGTCATTGAAAGTAGCGCGATATTGAAGATCTGTCAATGATGATTATGAGAAAATAAGTGCATTGGGGGCTATTTGAAAAACAATGTACAGGTTTTAAGGAGCCAAATTCGCGGCGCAAGCCATTTTTCCAAGATTGGATTCTTCCACGTTTCTTGTTACACTGAACGTATATAGAAAGGAGAAAACAGATGCCGATCAATGAAATAAATGAATTGAAAGACAGCTTAGTGGAAAATCTTCTGCCTCTAAGGGTCTATCTGTTTGGATCCTTTGCAGAGGGGAAGCAGAACTCCGACAGCGATTTTGATTTCTACATTGTGGTGGATGACTCCGAGAGGGATATGCTTAGTCTTACTGCCAAGGCCTATAAGTCAATTCGCTATAAACAGAAAAGGGCAGTTGACATTATTGTGAATACAGCAAAAACCTTTGAGGATAGGAAGGAAAGACCACTGTCCGTGGAGAATGAGGTTGCACAGAAGGGAGTCCTGCTGTATGGAGCATGAGGAAGTACAGTGGCTTGCATTCGCAAGAACAGATCTTGGCGTGGCAAGGCACCTCAACGAAAACTATTATCCCAAACCGTTGGAAATCATATGCTATCACTGCCAGCAAGCAGCGGAGAAAGCAATTAAGGCAATGATTGTTGCATATGGCATTCAAGGCGGTATACCGAAAAAACACAATTTATCATTTCTCCTGATGCAAATGAGAAATATAGTGGATATTCCTGAACGGTATTATGACTATACGGATGCTTTGACTCCTTATGGGATAGCTGTCAGATATCCAAATGAGCTTGTTATTGAAGAACATCATGCTCAGGAGGCCTTGAAGTACGCTTCAGAAATTGTCGAATGGGCAGGAAAAATGGTTGCACAGAGCAAATAGATTGCGTGAGGTCTTTTGAACTGGGCGATCTATGTTCGAGATGGCATCTGGTATATCATCTGGCGAGCTAAGAGGCAGTATTTTGAAAAAATGAAGCGGATAATAGTGATTGGATTCGTCGAAGACACAAGCTGGTTGTTATGTCGGCTTGTGTCTTTGATATTTGATGGTTCTATTTTGATTACTTTTTGATTACTTAAAGAAAAGACGGATATAAATACGGCGGTGTGGTAAAATTTAGAAAGCAGATGAATTCTCGAGGAGATGTCGCTATGGCTATTATTGATGTTGTACGCTTTGATGGTTTAAAGAGTCGTGACTGGTTAATTTATAAGTATCCGTCCGAGGAACTGGTGATAGGCTCGCAGCTTATTGTTCAAGAAGGGCAGGCGGCGCTGTTTGTGAGAGGGGGAATGATAGCGGATGTATTTTATCCTGGAACATATACATTGGAAACAAAGAACCTCCCGATACTAAAGAGCATAGTAAATCTGCCTTTTGGTGGAAGAACTCCGTTTAGCGCAGAGATATATTTTGTAAACACTACAGTGAGGTTAGATATCAATTGGGGAACCACGGACCCTATTCAGCTCATCGACCCGAAGTATTACGTTAAGCTTAGAGTACGTGCATTTGGGCAGATGGGACTGCGAGTTCTTGATGCTACCACATTATTCAATGAAATTATTGGCGGAATGCAGAAAGCTGACATTGTTAAATTCGACAAAATTAAGGAGTATTATCGGGGAATACTTGTTATTAAGGCAAAATCGGCGATAGCAGACGTAATCATAAACGATGGGGTTTCAGCACTGGAAATCTCTGCTAAATTGGAAATATTATCTGAAAAAGTAAAAGCACAAATATCGCCAGAGTTCGAAAAATATGGTTTTTCTGTTATCAATTTCTTTATTCAGTCTATCAATTTTCCGGATGAAGATTTTGATAAGATCAATAGAATTCTTGCAGATAAAGCAGCATTTGAAATTATGGGCGATGGAAGATATGCGACAAAGCGCTCTTTTGATGTGTATGAAGGCGCAGCAAACAACCGAAATGGTGTTGCGGGGGTATTTGCCGCCGGTGGAATTGGATTGGGGACTGCTATGGGATTAGGCGCATCAATGAATCAAACGGTTGGAAATCCAATCCAGAGACAAGATACAAAGGAGTGTGTATCTTGCCATGCAAGGATTCCGGTAGGTTCTAGATTTTGCCCGGAATGTGGTTTTAATAATGAAAGCATGGAGCTTGTGTGCGAGTGTGGAAAGAAGTTGGCTCCGGGGACAAAATTCTGTCCAGAATGTGGAAGGAGGGTTCAATGAAAAAAGCATTACCGTGCTTCCTATGGGGGCTTTATGTGACAGTCATTTTATATGTGTTGATTATAGTCCTAGGCATTAACACTTTGGAAAATTTTCGGTTAGCATTGACGTTTGAATTTATTAGTTTTCTTGTATTAGCGTATTTTTCCTTTTGCAATATATTCATTAGACCAATCAAGGTGGGCTTTTGGGTGCCATTATTGCTGACTGCTGGGGGATATTCAGTTGTGGTGAATATCTTAAATATTGTCTGTATAGCCTTTGTTGGGAGGAGAGTTTTTACCTTACTTCATTTGGTGGCGCTGTTTGCGTATTGTTTAGTATCCATTCCTATGTATATAATGGATAGGACTCAAATTTAAGGAGGAAAAGGTTATGGCAGGATATGTTTGTCCGCAGTGCGGAGCTCCCGTTGATCCGGGGACGACAGAGTGCAAATTTTGCGGAGAGAAGTTTGTTGTTCAGCAAGAACAACAACCGCGGGTTCAGACAGTATATGTTCAGCAGCCTCAACCGCAGGTTGTTATTCAGCAGGCGGCTCCTCAGCAGGTTTATGTGACAGGAATTAATCCATCATGGCCTGTGAAGAATAAGGTTGTGGCAGGAGTTCTTGGAATTCTGTTTGGGGGACTCGGCATTCATAAGTTTTATATGGGCAAAGTAGGAATGGGGGTTTTGTATATTTTGTTCTGTTGGACAGGTATTCCCAGCATTGTCGGATTTATTGAAGGCATCATGTATCTTTGCTCAAACGATGAGAATTTTCAGCTCAAGAATCACGTACGAATCGAAAAATGAGGAAAATTATCAGGTTTATATATTGGATATTGATGTCGCTGATGTTTATCGTATTGCTTTTGCGAGAGCATCGGATTAGTGAATTAAATCATATTGATGTACAGGATCGCCGTTAGGCTTCGCATCCGCATCGGCGCCAGAGAGAGGAAATTCCTCTTTTGGGTGCTGTTGTGTACTATCTTGCCGCTGAAAAATTCAGCGGCTTTTTTAATGGGAGGAAAAATTGGGCGATGCCTACGACTCACCTGCCCCGGGGGATGGGCTTTACGAACCAAAGCCGCCTGCGCAGACAGTGCCAGCGGTAGCCGGACTCTCTATCTTTTTGCTCCATTTTCCGTTTGATCGCGAACGTAATTGCGAAGCAGACGGGGAAGAAAGGGGTAAACGGTCCTGCCCAGAACAGCGTGTATGCGGAGGCAATGACGGAGCCTGTCTTCCACCCGAAAAGTGCATGCAGCAGATATCCGCCCCATGTGGGGGTATACATCAAAAAAACGACAACGAGAAAGATAGCAAGAGTCCGGACATCTCGGCACTCTGCCCATACACGGCTCAGAAACTGGCGGAGCTTATCGATGATGGTTGTAACGAGCTTTTTCATAGAAGAGTTCCTTTCTGTGGTGTCTTAGCTGCATTGCGTCTATTATACTGCGTATAGAAGCTACATGAGATATTGTCTGATCATTATATACTATCGAACGATATGTTGCGGTAAATTTAGCAGAATTCATTATTTTTTCACAAACGTCATGGAGGATAAATGAAAATCACGATCATTCACGGGCAGAGCCATAATGGAACAACCTGTCATACGGCAAGACTTCTGGCCGGAAAGTTGGGCGGAGAGGTGACGGAATTTTTCCTCCCGAAGGACTTTGGAGAAATGTGCATAGGCTGTGCGATATGCATCAACCGGGATGAGAAGCTATGTCCGCATTATGAAAAGCTGGCTCCGATCACGGCGGCAGTGGACGCAGCTGATGTACTGATTCTGGAAAGCCCGGTGTATGTATACCACGTGACATCCGCGATGAAGGCATGGCTGGAGCATTACGGCTGGCGCTGGCTCCTGCACCGTCCGGAGGAAAGTATGTTCCGCAAACAGGTGGTGTGCATTGCGACAGCAGCAGGCGGCGGACAGAAAAGCACGTGTCAGGATATGGCGGACAGTGCGTCATTTTGGGGCGCTGCCAGAATATATAAATACGGCGCAGCCGTTCGAGCGATGAAATGGGATGGTGTAAGCGATCCGATGCGGGAGAAGCTGGAGCGTGATATGGATTCTCTGGCGGTTAAGATAAAGGCACAGCAGGGAAAGGAAAAGCCTTGTATAAAGACAAGGCTTTTGTTCCCGATTATGTCTATGATCGTAAAGAAACGCCCGGATAGTGCGGATTACCGATACTGGAAGGACAAGGGCTGGATGGACGGCAGCAGGCCCTGGTAAAAGAGTCGGCAGACCTTTGCCAGATATTCTCCGTCCAGCACGCCTGCGGTTTCGTAGGCGGAGTGCATGGCCAGCTGCGGCAGGCCGATGTCGGCGGTGCGGATGGAGAGCTGCGTGCCGGAGATATTGCCGAGTGTGGAGCCGCCGAGAAGGTCCGAGCGGTTGTAGAAGACCTGAGCGGGAACGCCGGCTGCGCGGCAGAGCTCCTGCATGATGGCGCCGGATACGGCATCGGTCGTGTATTTTTGATTGGCACTGTACTTGATGACAATGCCGCCGTTGGGGACGGGGCGATGCGTGGGATCCTCCAGCTCCGGATGATTGGGATGCACGGCGTGCGCATTGTCCGCAGAGATCATGAAGCTCCCGGCAACGCTGCGGCAAAAATCCTCCTGCGACCAACCAAGCTTTTCACCGATGCGGTGCAGCGTATCCCGAAGAAGCGAGGAATCCGCTCCCTGCCGGGTCATGCTGCCGACCTCTTCGTTGTCAAAGGCGCAGAAGACGGGGATGCATGAAGAATTTGCAGAGACAGAATTCTTCATGCCGGTTTCGGCAGAAGCATCCTCGCAGTGCAAATGATCTGCGTCTGTGGCATCTCCGCAGGCTTCCAGGAACCCGGCGAGTGAGGAATACGCGCATTGCAGATCATCCAGCCGTCCGCTGGAGATAAATTCCCGGTTGAGGCCGGTGCGCACCGATTTCTGACGGTTGTACAGATACAGATCGGTATCGATGATATCCTCCTGTGCGACACCGGCCTCTTTGGCAACCAGCTGCCGGAAGAGCGATGCTGTCGCATGGGCAGAGGGAGCGGCATTTTCACCGGCAGCGGAGAAGGTCTCGCCCTGTGTGGCAGAGTAGCTCTCATCCCTGCAGAAGGCAGGCTGCAGACCGGAGAAAAGCGGGCGAAGGTCCTGCTTCATATCCCATTTGTAACTGTCGTTGATGGTACGGTTCATGTGGATTGCTACGCTGGGAATGATCATGAGATCGCGGTCGATATTGACAAGGCGCGAGGCAATGCCGTTTTCGGTACGGATGAGAACGCGCCCGGCGGCGGACAGAGGACGGTCCAGCCAGGTGGAGAGAATCATGCCGCCGTATTTTTCGACATTAAGCGTGATGTATTTATCCTCCACAGTGATTTCGGCGTTGCTCTTAATGCGGAAGGTGGGGGAATCCAGATGGCTGGCCACAATGTGGAAGGCGGGCGGGACCGGGGCGCCGGAGGCGTTCACGTGCCCATCCTGCACTTTGGAGATCGATGACGGTGCAGCGGAAGTGGCTTTGTTACAGGGAGACGAAGCCGGAAGACAGAACGCAATAACAGCGGAGTCGTTGCGTGTTACATAATAGCGTCCGCCGGGCAGGAGATTCCAGGCATCCTCCTCTCGCAGAGGCGAAAAGCCTGCGGCGCTTAGATGCTGCGTGATATTGCGGGCAGCCAAGAAAGAGACCGGACTGGAATCCAGAAAATCCATAAGGCGGTCAGTGAAGAGATCGGTGCCGGTGTTATCCGATGAAACCGGTGCAGAATATGTGAAAGCGTTTGCCATGCTATATGCTCCTTTCAGATTTTGATGATACCAAGGTATACATTGGTACTATACCACTATGGGCAAATGCAGTACCGCCTGTGATAGAATAGTACACAAAGGTGACTGTTCAGCGCCTGCCAATTTCAATCGTGAATTTGCCCGCAAGCAGTGGGTTCACGTTGAAATATGGCAGGTGCCGAACAGATAACGTGGATTGCGGGAGCACAGCGCTGCAATCCGGATTCTATTGGGATTTGCCGCAGAGGGGATGCGGCAGGAAGGGGTTACTATGGAAGAAGGAGCAACCAGACAGGATGAGTTAAGAACTGAAATGCGGCAGGAAGGAGCAGGGAACACAGGCTCCGCAGGGGGAACAAGCACTGAAAGAACTGCGCAGGCGTCGGCCGTGCAGGCCCCGCAGGAAGTGAAGGTGCAGGTCACTGTTCCGAAGGAGACGCTGCAGCAGGTGGAGGAGATGGCGGCCGCCATGGACAAGATCGCTGCCTCGGTGAAGAAAAGCTCCCGGAGCAATAAGGTGGCGGCGGTCGGAAGTATGCTTTTGCTGGTGGTTTTCGGTGCATCCTTTGCAGTGCTGACGCCGGGGCTTTACCATTTGCTGGGGAATCTCAATGACACGGTCACCGGACTGGAGAAAACGGTGGACGGTGTCAATCAGGTGGTGGCATCAGCAGATGAAACCATGCAGCAGCTTAACACCGTGGCAGGCGATCTGGGAACGCAGATTGACGGCTCCTTCGAGCAGGTTAACCAGGTGATTCAAAATGCCAATGACCAGGTTAGTCAAGTTGGGGCAGCCATTGAAGGACTCAACGACGCTGTGACGGACATCGATGCAGTGGTGATGGACAATACCGACAGCATCAATGAGATTGTAGAGGCTCTGGCGGGAATCGACTATGACGGACTCAATGAGTCGATTGCCAATATTCAGGCGGCCAGCGCTGATTTGCAGGACGTGCTGGACAATGTAGATGATACGGTGACGACCGTGAACGATACCACCAAGGATGCAGACGCTGCGATCAACAAGATCAGTAGCCTGGACTTTGAATCACTCAATGACGCAGTGGTGAAGCTTTCAGCTACGGCGGAGCAGATGGAGAGCGTTGCCGGTCAGCTGAACACTGCGGCGGCAACGCTCAACAGCACCATCAGCAAGACCTCTGGAGAGGTGGATGATACGATGGAATCGATCAGCAAGATTGATTTTGACGGCTTCAATCAGTCCATTTCTTCACTGAATGCGGCGGCTGCAGATCTGGAGGAAACAGCAGCCGGCATCAAGAATGCCGCATCGATAATATCCGGTACGAATTCGTCGGCAAAGGCCTCTGGCAGCGCTTCATCTTCGAAGGAGAATTCTTCGAAGCAAAGCTCTTCTAAGGGCAGCACCTCTGAGGATAGCACGTCCAAGGAGAACTCTTCAAAAACACAGAAGAGTAGCTCGAAGACAAATACCAAGACCGACAAGTAACCGTGTAAAGGAACCGACTGTAGTCCCGCATTTGTCTGCAGGTGATCAGCGTCAAAAATCGCATGGCCATACGGCTGGCCGAGAAAGGGGTTCGAATGGCTGGTAAAGCTAAACAAAAGAAGAAACGCCAAGATACCGGCTTTTTGAATGATTATGTGGATGTCAGGTATGCAGGGGAGCCGGATCCAGTTTTGTCTAATGAGTTTACGTTGTTGATTAATAACGAGGAAATGGGGGCGTGGAATAGACGGAACAATTCGAACTCTCAAAATGCGGGATCTGTTGGAAATGGCAATCAAATTGTGAACAATGGTAACGCAGGTAACCGAGTATTACGAGACGGGGGGATGCCGGAGCGGGATCCGGAGCCGGGGGAAATGGTTCCACCAAATAATGTGAATATTGATCCCCAAAATGAGATTCCGGCTCCTCAAGAGGTGATACGGGTTGGAGGTGACAATCAGAGTATAACGAATGCGAAAGCCTGTTGGAAAATAAAGAAGCAGGCGAATGGGGCTCATCGAGTGGATTCCAGTCCTGACAATCCTCTTGGTATTGTACCAATGCGGGACAACATACCAGGGGTGGACAAACGCAGTATGGAATATCATCATCAAGTGCGGAAAGACGCCGGCAAGCATCGAAAAATTATTCTTTGTACTATTGGCGGTATATATCAGGGAAAAAAGATTATACCCAACGCAAGAATGCTGGTGAATGTGCAGGAAAAACGGCACCACAATATGGTGCCCGGACGGGATGAAGAGACATTTGAAGAGAATCCCGGTGAGGGAGATATCCTGGATGATTTTCGCCGAGTTCCTACAGTTTGGTCGCGTCCTACGGCGGCAAGAGCGACCGATGAAAGAAACAACGACCTGCCTCCGAAGGTCTCTGTATATGTTTGCCAGCCAGAACCCTATTGGCGTAACACAACGATGGCCAATGGCTCTACTGGACATTCGATGCTGGGCATTGAATACACCGGCAGAAAGCCCAGTAAGATTACCGGCAAAAAAGAACGCTATAAGATCACGTACGGATTTTATCCTGGCGGAGGTATGCAGGGCAAGTCTGCAGGCGCAATGACGGGAAGAGGGACTGAAGTCCCTGGACAACTGCGCGATGATGATGATCACGACTATCATATCAGCAAGACCTATACTGTGACCAGAGAACAGGCTGTAAAAATAGCGGAGGCCTCGGAAAAGTATACGGAAAAAGGCGGTTATGGAAGTTACACACGCAACTGCACCACATTCGTGCGGGATATGTTCCGGGCCGGCAGCATTTCTGATACTGCGATAGACACAATCTTTACAGAGGAGCCGGTGCGATTGTTCAATGATGAAAGTGATCGCCTGGGGCAGGCGAGTCGCTGGTATAGCTTTGCGGATGCAAATATGAAGTGGAAGATGGCAAGTCTTACGAAGCAGGAGGACCTGAGCTATCAAGGCTGGGGAAACAGGCGTGCAACAATAGAGGAGGTTCGTAAATACAACAAGACCAAAAATTCTATTCATGGCAAAATCATAACAGCCATTTCGCCGACAGATGCCGGCGAAAACATTCGCAACATGACCGATGTGGAGGGCCAGTTAGGGTCTTACATGGGGTCGGAAGTAATAGTCGCTAATGGACTTTATGGTAGAGCACAAAATATTCGGAGTGCGGGTAAATGGCTGGCCGATGCGATCAGCGGCAGTATTATCAGCCAAGCAGATATAAATGCCATTGGCGGAGAGTTTAGCGGATGGTTTACCAGTTTATTTACAGGAGATAGCCAAGTCGGAAATTCGCTTTTTACACTATGGAGGGAGGCTAGTGATGCTCTACGAGCCAGGGATGATCTGCCGGCAGGCGCAAGAGCGCCATTCCATTCTCTTGTGACACAGGAGCAGATAAAGCAAGCTTATGCGAGTCTCGAGCAGCAAATGGCGGATGTCAGCAAATATTACCAAAAGTTTCTCTTTTCCGACTCCCGGATAAACAGGGAGGTCATGAATCTTCTTAGCCACATGCAGCACGGTTTGGTTTCATTAGATTACATATATCAGGCGAAGAAGAAAGCCAAGGATGAGGGGGAGCTGGGAACACTTCGGGAAAACATGCTCACTCAGGAATATACGGTCAGAGTAGGCAATACAGAAGTGTCAATGACCCCCACCCATTATGAGTCCTACCTGCAGATTTATAAGAAGCCGGATGCGGCGGTATCTGCCTATGCCAGATTCAATCATCTGAAATTGATAGGGGCGAAGGCGATGAACAAAGATGAGAAGAAGGAGTATGATGAGCTTTGCAGGGCTGAGAATCTGGCAAACCAGCTTGACCTGTCGCACAGAGAGATGCTGAACAAAGACAAGTTTTCGCAGAGCGATATTGACTATGCGTTCCGCTTAAGAGATACAGAAAATGCCAGCAGTAAGGATAGGTCGAGTGGCACCATGTTTACAGGGAAAGCATCGGCGTCTATGACATACATCAATCTTATGTACGATAAGGTTTATGGGGGAATACAGGGCGAGGTCCGACGGGATGTAGCGAATGGAAAAATGCAATCGGGAGCGACGTGGCTAAATGAGTATCTCCTGAAAAAAACTGCCGCTAAACCGGAGGAAATAGTTATGATTCTTCGCGGTATTAAGCATGTTCTGGATTCACCTACAGCACCTAGAATCGCGAGGCTTTTTCATGGCTTTTTGAAGGATCACTATCTGCAAAGGGCATTGCCTGCAAATGAAAGCAGGGGACGGGCCGTTCAATCCCTTGGTATTGCAAGAGACAATTGTTACAACAAGATGCTCGGCGATCAGATGGACTTCCCCAAGTTAATTGATATGCTGAGTATTACCGTGCTGCAGGAAAAGGAAGAAAAGAAACCGAAAGCAGCAAGAAGATAATCGGCTTGCTGCTCGCACAGAATGAAGGGGCATTTAATCCGTAAGGATATGGATTTCAGGAGCATATCCTTAGCAAAAGGGCAGGATTGAATGCCCTTTTTGCGTGTGTTAGAATTATAACAGTGTGCGTAACTGTTCAGAGCAGGCAATAGATAAGCTGGACCGACGATTTCGCGAAAGGGGCTCTGGATGGTTATCAGTATGCGTCACATAGGAGTCAAACGGAGGTATCAAGATGAGTGCGTCATTTGAAGATATTCTGGCACAGGTAAGAGAAATTCCGACGAAGAAGCTTTCGGTTGCGGCAGCGCAGGACCTTCCGGTCATGGAAGCTGTATATGAGGCCAAGCAAAGAGGCATTGCAGAGCCGATCCTGACAGGAGATGAGGCAAAGATCCGTGAGATCGCTGCTCAGATCGGCTGGGATCTTGATAAGGACGGCATCCGTATTATCAATGAGCCGGACGTAGAACAGGCAGCATTGACGGCAGTCAAGCTGGTTCACGACAAGGAAGCGGATATGTATATGAAGGGAGCGCTGGAATCCAAGACCTTCCTTCGCAGCGTGCTGAATAAAGAAGTGGGGCTTCGCACCGGCAAGATGCTCAGCCACGTTTGCGTGTTCGAAATTCAGGGCATTAAGCGTCTTTTGTTCCTGACAGATGTAGCCTTCTGCCCTTATCCGACATTGGAGGACAAGGAGCAGATCATTAATTATGTGGTAAAGGTCTGCAATGCCTGTGGCGTGTACAACCCGAAGGTGGCTCCGCTGGCGGCCGTTGAGGTGGTCAATCCCAAGATGCCGGTCACAGTAGAGGCCGATCAGCTGACCAAGTGGAACGACGAGGGCCGGATTAAGGACTGCATTGTAGACGGACCGCTTTCCATGGATCTTGCCATTGATCCGGAGGCTGCCAAGCACAAGGCTGGCGCAGAGGACCGCAAGATCGTCGGCGATGCAGACGTTCTGCTCTTCCCGGATATTCACGCAGGAAACCTGGTGTACAAGACCATCGTGCACACCATTCCGTTTAAGAATGCCTGCATTCTGATGGGAACAAAGGCACCGGCAATTCTGACCTCCCGTTCGGATTCAAAGGAGACAAAGGTGAATTCCATTGCGGTTGCAGCGGTTGTTGCACACCACCTTGGCGAGGGATTTTAATGCTGCAGCAGCATATGTGCTGCGCAAAGGAGAGAATATGGCAATCAAAAGCTTAATTATCAATCCGGGCTCTACATCGACGAAGATCGGTGTTTTCGAGGATGAAACGCAGATCCTTGATAAGACGCTTCGCCATTCCACCGAGGAAATTGCGCAGTTTCCTTCGATCTATGCACAGAAGGATTTCCGCAAGAAGATCATTCTGAATGCACTGGAGGAGGAGAATATTGATCCTGAGTCCTTCCAGGTTATTGTCGGACGCGGCGGACTTTTAAAGCCTATCCCGGGCGGCACATACGCAGTAAGTGACGCACTCCTCAAGGACCTGATCACACCGCCCCAGGGCGAGCATGCATCCAATCTGGGCGGCATTCTGGCCCGCGAAATCGGGGATGAGCTCGGCGTTCCGTCCTACATTGTAGACCCCGTTGTTGTGGATGAGCTGGAGCCGGTGGCGAGAATCTCCGGCGTTCCGGAGATCGAGCGCGTGTCTATTTTCCATGCGCTGAATCAGAAGGCAATGGCAAGGCGCTATGCCAAGGAGGTCGGCAAAAACTATGCGGATCTGAACCTCATTGTGGTTCACATGGGCGGCGGCGTATCCTGCGGCGCACACAGAAACGGAAAGGTCATTGATGTGTTCAATGCACTCGACGGAGACGGTGCATTCTCTCCGGAGCGGGCAGGCGGTGTTCCTTCCGGTGCGCTGATTAAGATGTGCTACGAAAGCGGTCTTTCAGAGAAGGAGATGCGTCGGAAGATTGTCGGAAACGGCGGCTTCAATGCCTATCTTGGAACCAACGATGCCAGAAATGTGGATAAGCTGGTGGACGAAGGAAACGAGAAGGCTAAGCTGGTACGCGACGCCTTTATTTACCAGATGTCCAAGAACATCGGTGCAATGGCGGCGGTTCTTGACGGCAAGGTTGATGCGATCATCATGACAGGCGGCATTGCGTATGATAAAAATTTCACCACAGCCATCAGCGAGAAGGTTTCCTTTATTGCACCGGTAAAGCTCTATCCGGGAGAGGATGAGCTTCTGGCCCTGGCACAGGGAGCACTGCGTGTTATGAACGGCGAAGAGGAAGTGCAGGAGTATTAATATATGTCAAAAATTACCGATAAGATTTTCGGAAGCCACAGTGAACGTGAACTGAAAAGAATTGAACCGATCGTAAAGAAAATCGAGGCGCTTCGTCCGCAGATGCAGGCGCTTTCGGATGAGGAGCTTCGCGGAAAGACAGCAGAATTTAAGGAGCAGCTCGCCGGCGGCAAAACGCTGGACGATATCCTTCCGGAAGCGTTTGCAGCGGTTCGCGAGGGCGCTAAGAGAGCATTGAATATGGAGCCCTTCCGGGTTCAGCTCATCGGCGGCATTGTCCTGCATCAGGGGCGTATCGCAGAGATGAAGACCGGTGAAGGCAAGACTCTGGTCGGAACCCTGCCGGTTTACTTGAATGCGCTGGACGGCAAAGGCGTTCACGTGGTTACGGTGAATGATTATCTGGCAAAGCGTGATGCGGAGTGGATGGGACAGGTCTACACCTTCATGGGACTGACCGTCGGTGTTGTCCTTAATGGTATGAGCTCCGAGGAGCGGCAGCAGGCATACAACTGTGACATCACATATGTAACCAACAACGAGCTGGGCTTTGATTACCTGCGCGACAATATGGCAATTTACAAGAATCAGCTGGTTCTGCGCGGACTTCACTATGCCATCATCGATGAGGTGGACTCCATCCTGATCGATGAGGCGAGAACGCCGCTGATCATCTCCGGACAGAGCGACAAGTCAACGAAAATATACGAGGCCTGCGACATCCTTGCCAAGCAGATGACAAGAGGTGAGGACGTGGAGGATCTTTCCAAGATCGATGCCATCATGGGCATTGAGCAGGAAGAGACCGGCGACTTTGTCGTGAATGAGAAGGATAAGATCGTCAATCTGACGGCATCCGGCATTGAGAAAACGGAGAAGTTCTTCCATCTGAAGAACCTGGCTGATCCGGAGAATCTGGAAATTCAGCACTGCATCATTCTGGCGCTTCGCGCCAATAACCTGATGGCGCGGGACCATGACTACATCGTCAAGGATGATGAGGTTATGATCGTAGATGAGTTTACCGGACGCGTGATGCCGGGAAGACGATATTCGGATGGTCTGCACCAGGCTATTGAGGCGAAGGAGCATGTGAAGGTTAAAAGGGAATCCAAGACCCTGGCTACCATCACCTTCCAGAACTTCTTCAACAAATTTGATAAGAAGTGCGGCATGACCGGTACGGCACAGACCGAGGAGCAGGAATTCCGTGAGATCTATGGAATGGATGTTATTGTCATTCCGACGAACCGTCCGGTGGCACGACTGGATCGAAATGACGCGGTATTTAAGACCAAGCGTGAGAAGTTCGAAGCCGTTGTAGAATCCGTCAAGGAAGCCCATGAAAAGGGACAGCCGGTGCTCGTTGGTACGATTACCATTGAGACGTCAGAGCTTGTTTCCAAAATGCTGCGCAAGGAAGGCATTCCGCATAATGTGCTCAACGCCAAAAATCATGAGCTCGAGGCCCAGATTGTAGCGCAGGCCGGTCAGCACGGTGCGGTAACGATTGCTACGAACATGGCTGGTCGAGGCACGGATATCAAGCTCGATGATGCGGCCAAGCAAGCAGGCGGTCTGAAGGTTATCGGCACAGAGCGGCATGAGTCCAGACGAATTGATAATCAGCTGCGCGGCCGTTCCGGTCGTCAGGGAGATCCAGGTGAGTCGAGATTCTACATTTCTCTGGAAGATGATCTGATGCGACTGTTCGGATCTGAGCGTATGATCTCGATGTTCGAGGCATTGGGTGTTCCGGAGGGACAGGAGATTTCGCATAAGTCCCTTTCCAAGGCAGTGGAGAACGCACAGAAGAAGATTGAGACCAACAACTTCGGTATCCGTAAGAATCTGCTGGATTACGATCAGGTCATGAACGAGCAGCGCGAGATCATCTATGGGGAGCGCCGCGAGGTATTGGATGGACAGAGCATGCGTGAGTCCATCTACAAGATGATTACCGGTATCGTAGAGCATGCAGTAGATATGGTAATCGGCGAGAATGCAGATCCGGACAGCTGGGATTTGAATGAGCTGAATGATATTCTCCTGCCGCTCATTCCTCTGGAGAAGATTACAAGAGGTAGAATCAGCGAGCTTTCCGGTGATGGACTCAAGCAGCAGCTTAAGGAAGAGGCTGTTAAGCTGTATGAGTCGAAGGAGGCAGAATTCCCGGAGCCGGAGGCCATTCGCGAGGTGGAGCGTGTCGTTCTTCTTCGTTCTGTGGATTCCCGCTGGATGAATCACATCGATGATATGGAACAGCTCCGCCAGAGCATAGGGCTCCAGGCATATGGTCAGAGAGACCCGCTGGTGGAATATAAGATGGCCGGCTACGACATGTTTAATGAGATGAGCCAGGGCATTATGGAGGACACCATCCGTACACTGTTCCGCATTCGCGTGGAGCAGAAGGTGGAACGTGAGCAGGTCGCGAAGGTGACCGGTACGAACAAGGACGAGGAAAGCGGCGTCCGCGAGCCGGTGAAGCGCCAGGACAAGAAGATTTATCCAAACGATCCGTGCCCTTGCGGAAGCGGCAAAAAATTTAAAAACTGTCATGGCATGAACCTCGTGTGATTGCACATCTGGCGCATCGGGGATATTGCTGGAGAAGCAGACGGAGTGAATGATTGCCGCAACGGATGGCATGATAGACGAGACTTAGGGATGCCAGGGCTGAAGATGACCCTGGCATCCTGTCATGAATGAACATGGAGAATAAGTATGGTTGAACTTGACCAGATGAAAATTGAGCTGCAGAATCAGCAGGCTTCTCTGAAGGAGGGCGTGGATTCCCTGAACATTCCTTTTAAGAAGCAGAGAATCGAGGAGCTGACCCGTGAGATGGAGGCTCCGGACTTCTGGAACGATGCAGATAAAGCCAATGGAAAAATGAAAAACCTCAAGGACCTGCAGCGCACCGTAGAAGAAGCGGAAGGGCTGGAGCGGCAGTACCAGGATATTCTGGATCTGATCGAGATGGCAAATGAGGACAATGATACATCGGCGGTGAGTGATGTGCGAAGTGAGCTGGATGATTTCGAGGAGCATCTGGAGGAGATCCGGCTTTCTACACTTCTGACTGGGGCCTACGATGAGAATAATGCAATTGTATCGCTCAATGCCGGCGCGGGCGGCACAGAGTCCTGCGACTGGTGCTCCATGCTGTTCCGCATGTACTCAAGATGGGCAGACAAGAAGGGCTTTACGCTGGATGTCATGAACCTTGTTGATGGCGACGAAGCAGGCATCAAGTCGGTGGATTTCCAGGTGAGCGGAACCAATGCCTATGGGTTCCTTCGTTCAGAACACGGCGTGCATCGTCTGGTTCGTATCAGTCCGTTTAATGCGCAGGGCAAGCGCCAGACATCCTTCGTTTCCTGTGAGGTAATGCCGGAGCTGCCGCAGGACAATGATATTGAGATTAAGCCGGATGACATTCGTATCGATACCTATCGTTCTTCGGGCGCCGGCGGACAGCACATTAATAAGACGTCTTCGGCGATTCGAATTACGCATTTTCCGACGGGAATCGTTGTTACCTGCCAGAATGAACGTTCTCAGTTCCAGAATAAGGACAAGGCCTTTGAGATGCTGCGGGCCAAGCTTTTCCTGCTCCGCCAGCAGGAGGAAGAGGCGATGCGTGACGGCATCCGCGGCGATGTCAAGGACATTGCATGGGGTTCCCAGATTCGATCCTACGTGCTGCAGCCGTATACACTAGTGAAGGATACCAGAACGCAGGAGGAGACCTCGGATACGGATGGCGTGCTGGATGGAAGCATCGACCGGTTCATCAATGCGTACCTGAAAATGCAGGCGAACAAGACGTCAGAAGGCTCCGCGAATGCCTGAATGAAAAAAGGTTCACATCCCAAAGGGATGTGAACCTTTTTTTTGGTATCTGTTCAGCACCTGCCATATTTCAACGTGAACCCTCTGCTTGCAGGCAAATTCACGTTTGAAATTGGCAGGCGGCCAAGGCGCGAAGCGCCTCTGGCCTGCTACATCGAGGTTTTCCGAATGCGAGGAGAAATTCGCGTATGCGATTTTTCCGATGCACGGAGTGTATTGTCGGCGTTGCCGACAATCACTCCAAAAATAGGAGAAAATGCCATCGAGCATTTTCGAGTATCAAAATCGAGATGGGCGCTAAATAGTTACAGGTCAATGTGCTCGCTGCCGTCTGCGTGCTCAAAGGCTGCAAGCTCCGGATGCTCTTTCTTCTCCGGAGTATAGTTCTCATAGGACGGACGCTTGTGAGTCTGCTCTGCCCAGATTTTATCGGCTACAGGAGCCCATTCCTTGGCGTAGTTATCGCATTTCTCACAGAGGTGATCTACGCTCTCGGGAGATTCCAGGTTAGTCTGGTGAGCACCGGTGGCTTCCACGATTTCGCGCAGGAGCTTGGGGTTCTCAAGCATCGGGCAGGGACGCAGGTGGTTGCGGTTGAACGGCTGTCCCTCATGGTATGCCTTGAACAGAGGGCTCTGCAGCATTTCGAGAATGCTGTTGTCATGGATGTTCGTGTTGGAGAAGTGGATGAACACGCAGGGCTCCGCATCTCCGTTGGAGTTGATGTGGAAATAGTTGCGTCCTCCTGCAATACATCCTCCGACATACTCGCCGTCGTTCTGGAAGTCCATGGGATAGAAGCAGATATCGCTGTCCTTGCTGCGAACTTCACGGATTCTCTTGATCATGTATTCGCGCTGCTCAACAGTGGGCATCAGCTCCGGCGCTGCATTGTTGCCGACCGGCATCAGGTGGAAATAGAAGCCAAAGCGAGCGCCCTTCTCCTCGAGCAGGTGGAAGAAATCATCGCTGGTAACGGCTTCGATGTTGGCTCTTGTGTAGCAGATGGATGTACCAAAGAGAATTCCATGCTTCTTGAGAAGGTCCATGGCCTTCATAACAGCCGAATAGTGGCCGTCGCCGCGGCGTGCATCGTTGGTATCCGGTGTTCCCTCAATGGAGAGCATGAAGGTGATGTTGCCGAGCTGACGGATCTTCTCGCACATCTCGTCGGTGATCAGTGTGGAGTTGGAGTACAGACCAAAGAAGCAGTCGTTGTGCTTTTCTGCCAGCTTGAAGATATCGTTCATGCGAACGGTGGGCTCGCCGCCGGTCATCATATAGAGGTATACACCAAGCTCCTTACCCTGGGTCACAATCTTATCCATATCCTCAAAGGAAAGGTTGGCCTTGTGACCGTAGGTGCCGGACCAACATCCGACGCAGTGCATATTACATGCCATAGTGGGGTCGAAGAGAATAAGCCACGGAATGTTGCAGTTGTATTTCTCACGGTTGGCACGAATGGTCTTGGTGCCGCGCAGAAATGCTTCGTAGCCGAGGTTCAAAAGTGCGATCTTCGCATAATGCGGATCGGTCTCGTCAATGATCCGGTTGATGTAGCGGAACCACCGGTTATTGGGATCCTTGATGGCGGCACGAACCGCGTCCAGCTTCTCCTTGCTGGCGCCTTTTCCGTAGAAATTAGCCGCAAGGTCTACGATTTTAAGGTAGGTCTCGGTGCGATCATCCGAATTCTTAATGGATTTTAAAAGACCGTCGATCAGAACGGACATTGCCTGACGTTCTGCCGCATGGGTCAGATTTTCAAGTTTTCCAGCCATAGTTTCCTCCTGTTGCAAACACTTCTTCTTAAACATCGCCTATTGTATCGCCGGATTTTTGAGATTTCATCGGACAAAATCCAAGGTGTGTCCATCCACTTGACATTTCATCAAAAGAGAAGTACCGTTCCGTATGACAACGTAAATGGCAGACGGATTGACCGGCTGCTGCATATTGCGCTAGGGGAGCGACTGCTGAGAATCGCTCAATGGGTGCGTACAGATGCGCGTAGAGGCGTATCGATTCGGACTCTTTGGCGAGACCCTTATTACTTGAACCGGATAATACCGGCGGAAGGAAGCAAAGCCATACGTAATGATCACGGATATGTGTATTTGTGATGCATGCGATGGCTGACCGATCCCCTCCTGCGTTCTTATGAAGGAGGTTTTTTCATGTCTTTTTTTGCAACTCTTTGTGAAGATGGGAGCTATTCACTGACCGGAGCCGGGTATACCGCCCTGGTTCTTATCATGCTGGCACTGCTCCTTGCTGCCTGCTACATCACAAAGGCCGACAAGAAAGGGAAAACAGGCACAAGACGCCTGGTTTTTTCTGCCATGGCTATGGCGCTTGCCTTTGTTACGAGCTTCATTAAGTTCCTTTCTCTGCCGATGGGCGGCAGCATCACGTTATTTTCCATGTTCTTTATCTGCCTGATCGGCTATTGGTATGGCCTGCGCAGCGGCCTTATGGCAGCGGTTGCCTACGGCATTTTGCAGCTGATCACGGGACCCTACATCATCAGCTTTCCGCAGATGCTGTGCGACTACATCTTTGCCTTCGGCGCACTGGGACTTGCCGGCGCATTCTCCGGTTCAAAGCATGGACTGGTAAAAGGCTACGTTCTGGGTGTTGTCGGACGCTTCGTATTCGCATTCCTTTCGGGACTTATTTTCTTTGGACAGTATGCGCCGGAGGGCATGAGCCCTGCCGTGTATTCGGCCTCCTACAACGGAATCTATATCTTTACGGAAGCGATTATTACGATCATTATCATCATGATCCCGCCGGTGGCGAAGGCGCTTGTGCGCGTAAAGGCGCTTGCAGTGCAGGATGAGGAGCGGTAATGGCGGCATGATGCCCGGATTTTTACAGTAACATAACTATTCAGAGCCCATTCGCAAAATCGCTGCTTCGCAGCTTTCCTTTTGCTCATGTGGCGTTCTCGCCACATAAATTTGCAAAAATGTGCTCGTTAATGCAAGCATTACTCGCACATTTTATGCAAATTTGCTTGGCTCTGAATAGTTACATGATATGATAGGGAGGCGCTGATTCGTCAGTGTCTCCCTGTTTTGTAACTGCAAAAGAAAAGCTGCGCAGCGGTGATTTGGCGAAGGGGCTCTGAATGGTTACGACAGAGAAACTGGGAACGTATAAAACGGATAGACAAAAGGGAAGAAGTACATGGCATACGAAAAAGTGTTATTTGATCTGGACGGTACACTGACGGAGTCGGGACCCGGCATTACACACGCGGTGCAGTATGCACTGCATCAGATGGGAATTGAGGAACCGGACCGATCGAAGCTGGAGGTGTTCGTGGGACCGCCCCTGAATGTGTCGTTTCAGGAGCGCTACGGCATGAGCGGCGAGGAATCCGGGAGAGCGATTCACTATTTTCGCGAAGTTTATGATAAGGAAATGGTCTTTGAGAACAGGTTGTATCCGGGGGCAAAGGAGCTTCTCGACCGGCTTTGCGAGGATGGTGTGCAGATGGCTATTGCATCATCGAAGCCGATCCATCTGGTGCAGAAGGTGTTGGAGCACTTCGGTATCAGGGAGGATTTTGCAGTTGTTGTCGGGGCTTGTATAGAGGAGGAGCTCGACAACAAGGCAGGAACGGATCATAAGCTTGCCATGGTGAAAAAGGCTCTTGATGAGCTTCGGGAGCTGAACGGGAACGAGACGCCGGAGAGCTTCTGCAAAAGGTGTGCGATGGTAGGAGATCGTTCCTTTGATATAAAGGGCGCAAAGGCGAACGGCGTTGCGGCAATCGGCGTATCCTACGGGTATGGCACGCGGCAGGAGCTGTCAGAGGCCGGCGCGGATGCGATCGCTGCGGATACGAGGGAGCTGTATGAAATTCTTCGCAGGGCATAAGCGCCATTTCAGTGCCGACAAAACCGGCATCGCTGCTATGGAGGAAGGAGCTGCCGGCGAGAATTTTCTGCAGGCGGTATGGCCGATGCTGGTTTTTGTTGTTGTCTATCAGATTCTGCTGTGGCTTATGGAACAGGCATTGCAGTACCTGAACCGGATGCTGCAGGCAGGAGATGCACCGGCACAGATTCTGGCTTTTCAGTACGCGCATGCAGCGGATTACCGCGCACTGATGGCGGCGCTGGGAATGAGTCTTGCCCTGCTGATGGTGCTGCGGCTTTGCTGCAGACCGGGCGAAATCGGATTTACACGGCATATGGGGACATCGTGGCAGCGGATGTTTATGGCTACGCTGGCCATCCTGTGTGCGGCGGTGGCCTTAAATTTTCTCATCAGTCAGGCGGCTGCGGGTAAATTTTCGGAAGGAAGCGGAGCGATCCGGCAGGTCACGGAGCAGACAGCGGCGGGGGTGGAAAGCGTCAGGAGGCAGACCGGATCCGTTACGATGTGGATCGGGATCGCTGTTTACGGATTTCTGACACCGCTGGCAGAGGAGAGCATTTTTCGCGGAATTACGCTGCAAAGGCTGTACAAGGCATTTCTTATACAGCAGTGCCGGAATGCAGTCTGCGACAGCAGTCTGCAGGATAACGCCATTATGGAAAATGAGAGAGAAAAAAGACGCGCCCGGCTGCTGGCTGCAGCGTTGTCGTCCATTTTCTTTGGAATGTATCATGGAAACGTGGCACAGGGGATTTATGCGGCATGTGTGGGACTGGCCTTTTGCCGGATGCTGGAGATCGCAGAGAACCTTGGCGTTGTCGTGCTGCTGCATGGGGCGATCAATGTGGCTGTGCTGTTCCTGGAGAGATTCGGCGGCTGGAACGGCGCTTACCAGAGCGCGTTTATAGCTGCACTCTTGGGAATTGCATTGTGCAGTGCAGCAGCTGCACATCGATGCGGGGAATTATGATGGTAACTATTCAGAGCCAAGTAAATTTGCATAAAATGAGCGAGTAATGCTTGCATTAACGAGCACATTTTTGCAAATTTATTTGGCGAGAACGCCACATGAGCAAAAGGAAAGCTGCGGAGCAGCGATTTTGCGAATGGGCTCTGAATAGTTACTTATGATGTAGCTATATGGGGAGGTAAATACCTTGACCAATCGACGAAACAGAATTATTCCGGCGGTGCTGGTGGTGATCTTTGTTGTGTCACTTGGGAATCTCGTAAGGCAGCTCTGGATTTACAGGCAGGCTGAAAGTGAGTACCAGGCTCTGGACGAATACATGGAGGTGGTTTCGGAGGAAACAGTGCGGGAGGCCGAGACACAAACGGGCGAAGAGAAGACGCAGCAGGAAACGGATACGGTATATTACCCGAGGCTGCAGGTTGATTATGATGCGCTGGCCTCTGTGAATACGGAATTCGCCGGTGTCATTTATATCCCGGTTCTGGATATTAAATATCCGATGGCCCAGACAGATGACAACAGCAAGTATCTTCATACGACGTTTGAGGGAACAGTCAATTCTTCGGGCTGCATCTTTTTGGATACCTCCGCGTCTTCTGACTTTTCGGATTGGAATACCTTTGTTTTCGGGCATAATATGAAGAACGGAACGATGTTCGGAAGCTTGAAGCAGTTTCTGAAGAATGAGACACTTTGCGATCAGGATCCGTACATCTATATCTATCAGAAGGATCAGGTGCTGGTTTACCGCATCTTTGCCTATTACACGATTCCGGTGCAAGATGACGTGTATGACGATTTTGTCGGAGACGATGGTTATGATGCGTATGTGGCCGATGCCAGGGAGCATTCGCTCTATCAGCCGAAGGAGGACGACACGATAATTGACTGGAACAGTCGACCGAACCTCCTGACCTTGTCCACCTGCTATGCAACCGGTCATGTGAAGAACTTCGTGGTACAGGCGGCGCTTGTAGGAAGGGGCTGAGGTGCTTAGCAGCGTCATTTGGCTTGTTCCTTGCTTATCGGCCGGTTTCAACTGCGAATTCGCCTTCAGGCAGAGGATACAGATTGCAAATCATACATTACATTGACTTCAACAAAATGTGGGAATATTATGATTATTGGTATCTGTTCAGCACCTGCCACATTTCAACGTGAATTGACTGCTTGCAGGCAAATTCACGATTGAAATTGGCAGGCGGCCAAGGCGCGAAGCGCCTCTGGCCAGCCACATCGAGG
>CAVGIV010000022.1:0-36854 GCA_963629395.1 Paludibacteraceae bacterium
CCGCATTCCACTTCCTAACCGAAAGTCCAGTCAGCCTGAAGCGGTGTAGTTACTGGAGAAAACGGCATTTTCAACCCACTAAGATGCCTGAAAAGCCTGGTGATTTTGCGAAAATGGCAGCGGAAAGCCAGAATCCGTGATTTCGTGTCACATTTTCGTGTCACATCGCGTGTCACGAAGTGGTATTTTTAGTACCGCACGTGATACTTTTAGTACCATTAAGCAATGAAAAAACCTTGTATTCTCAACGGTTAGAAGCGATTTTCGTTGAAAATACAAGGTTTAAGATTTCATACGGCCAGCAGGGCTCGAACCTGCGACCTCGTCCACGTCAAGGACGCGCTCTCCCAGCTGAGCTATGACCGCATGCATATCGGGATAAACACCCGACATACTCATTGCAGATATAAGCCAACACACGTGCATCGCACGGTCGCCCTAAGGCACTCACATCTGAATGCGGGAGATGGGACTTGAACCCACACGGCCTTACAGTCACAAGAACCTTAATCTTGCTCGTCTACCAATTCCGACACTCCCGCGTACCCTTTATAAAACAGATCAGAGCCTGCAGATACCTCTCTGCCAGGCTCTGAATCATGCAGAAGAAGGGACTTGAACCCTCACGACATTGCTGCCACAGGCACCTGAAGCCTGCGCGTCTACCAATTCCGCCACTTCTGCGAACAAATGGTATTGTATGAAATCCTCTCACTTTTGTCAACACTTTTTATCAAAAACTCCGCTGCCGGAAATGGCAACGGAGTGTCCACATAAGCTGAGAGGCTTCTTCACTTAATCATGCATGATTTGTATCTGTTTAGCACATGCCATATTTCAATCATGAATTTGCCTGTAGTCAGTCAATTCACGTCGAGATGGGCGCTAAATAGCTACCATAATTTTCAACCATCTCCATGGAGACAGCTGTTCATTAAAAATACAGCGTAATCCTGTATTTCTTAGATCAGAACCTTGATGGTTCCCATTTCGGTCATCGGGATAGAAATCTTGCCCTTGGTTACGACAACCTCAGTCTTGGTAACTGTTCCATCCTTGTGATACAGATAAACAACAGCAGTCTTGCCATCGTACTTATTTCCAACCATTACGCTGAAAGTAAAAGTACCGAAGCCATCCCATGTTGACTTACCAGCCTTGTACATCTGAACCTTGAAGTTACCGATTGCAGTCTTGGAGGCATCCTCCGTCAAAGCAATGTAATCATCAAGAGCCTTTGTTACTGCAGCACTCGGCTCAGCCTTAGCAACAGTAGCAACAACAGCAGGATCTGTAACGCCGTTGTAATTGGACTCAACTCTGATGAAACCGCCAACGTTCTGATATCCGAGGCTTCTTGCAATGTAATCCGTTGCAACAGGCTCAGCAGCTGTCGTCGACTCTGTAGACTGAGTAGAAGTTGTCTGCGAAACAGTTGTTGTCTTTGTGGACGGGCTGTTAGCAGCAAAAGCAGTTGCGCCAAACATCATGCTTGCCGCAAGAACGCCTGCAGCTGCAGCCGTAAACTTTCTTTTCATAATTCTCTCCTTTCCTCACAAACTCACGTGGTATATCAAACCCTTGCAGGTTAGATATCAAAAATGCAGCAACTATCAGGCTCATGTTCCCTGATACTGTATCCCCGTGGGGATTGCCTGTACAAGGAAGCTTTCTCCACCTCCAGTCTGCACGTCCAACGTCAGCATGCACCAGCCATCCAGAACGCTCTGCTGCAGCTGCGTGTTCAGCACAACTCCTATACTACGTTGTTCAAAAATCCCACTGACATAACCAGAAAACTCCTCAAAATCGGCAAAGTTGTGTGCAGACAGAATATCCTCCTCTGCAGCCGTATAAGCAGCAAAAACCTGATACTCTCTCACAGAATCCTGTGTATACACATAAAAAAACGGATTTCTGTCAAAAAAGGCTTCATCCCCATAGTCAGCCAGATTAGCGAATACGCCGCCCTCCGCTCCACTTCCATGAATAACTGTGTTGGGATCCTTCAGATCATCGTTATTCCCTGCATCAAGCCACGCCGCCCCGGAGGCATCCTCATTCCGCTTCACCTCAGCCAGAACAACATTTTCTCCGCTTTCCGAATCCTGGAGACAAATCCAATACAGATCCTCTTCCCCAAAGGTAACCGTCAGATCCGGACTTTTACCCTGAAATGCCACATTCTTCTGATCGCTGTTTCTGAAAAGCACAATCTCATCATCATTCAGATCTTCAGGAAGTGCATTCCCCCAATCTTCCTCTGTCTCTGCGACACCTTCCGTATCTTCTGTGCTTTCCCATCCCTGCGAAGAGCTCTCCGTTCCTGCTAAGTCCGCAGAAAGGCTCTCTGCAGCAGCTTCCTGTGCCTTGGCCAGCTCCGCCTGTTGTTCCTCATGTGAGGAGCACCCCGGCAGCACCAGAACCAATCCACCTGCTATAACACCGGCAGCACAGCGGCGCAATCCATTCCGATTATCAAAAATCATTTATCCTCTCCGTAGTTACCGTAATACTTGCCGTAATATTTACCGTAATATTTGCCGTAATACTTGCCATAGTAGCCCTTGCCGCCATCCAGATTCACTTTATTGAGGACGCATCCAAGAACACGGCACCCTGCCTTCAGCAGCTGATCCAAGACGCTTTGTGCAAAACGGTAGCTGATGGTTCCGCTGGAAATAACCAGAATGGTTCCATCACATTTTTTGCCGATAATAGCAGAATCGATAACACTTCCCAGCGGCGGAGAGTCCACAATAACATAGTCATAATCTTCTCTCGCCTGTGCCAGCAGCTGCGTAAAGGTATCGCTGTTCAAGAGTTCTGACGGCGTCGGTGTCACCGGACCTGCCAGAATCATATCAAAGGAAGCGTCATCCGTGTGGCAGATGGCCTCCTCCATGGAGCACTGCCCAACCAGAAAGTTTGACAGCCCAAAGCGAACCTTTCCAGACTTCAGATGCTCACGAATCACCGATTTGCGAAGATCGGCATCGATCATCAGGACACGGTTGTTATTCTGCGCAAATGATCTGGAAAGCTCAAAAGACACCGCAGACTTTCCTTCGTTTGGTGTGCAGCTTGTTACCATGACGGTATGGATATCCTTCCCGCTGAATTCAATATTAGACCGAAGTGTTTTGTATGCTTCCTTGGTGCGGAAGGATAAATTGTCATCTTGAAGTACAACGCTCTGCATTATAAATCATCCTCCAACAGTTCATCGCCCATGAGGAATTCATCAATATCCATATCTTCATCTTCCTCTGCCTGTAACCGGATCCCAGGCTGCGGCGCCGTTTTTACTGGCGGTTTCGGCTGCGGCTTTGAACGCAAAGTCTCCTTAGGCTGTGCTCCCCGCAGATGTCTTTTTACAGCACCATCCTCGGCTGCCTGTACATTTTGCTTTGCAGACCGCAGTCTGCTTCCACTCACACGTTCCTCCTGCGCCGCACTTCGGGCGAGCTTTCTCTCCAGTTCCTCTCTCGGAATCGGAGCCGTCCGGTCATCGGTTCTTCGGTGATTGCTGCGAATGTCATTCGAACGAACCTGTGCAGGACGTTGGTAAGCCGATGCCTCTTTATGCCTGCGGCTCTCTTTGTTCCTGCCTTTTTTCTTCTGCTCCTTTTTCTGTTCCCGATTGCCGGAACCGACATTTTCATCCAGCGGAATCATGGCGAGCGTGGAAAGATTCAGATAGCGGTCGACATCCTCCGTCGTCTTTACCGTATCATCCAGCAGATAACGAAGCGTAACGATCGCGCCCGTCAGCACTGCTCCGATCAATGCCGCCATCCCGGCCCATTTTGCACAGCTCGGCGCCGACTTCTTAGTCGGAAGGTTTGCCTCCTCATACGTGTTCACGGCATCGATTTGCATGGTGTTAATAATCAGCTCCGCCGCTTCCGTCCGAATGTCATTGGCCATTTTCTGGGCCAGAGAAGGATCCGTATCCGTCACCGTAATGGCAACAATACGCGTGTCTGTCGGCGTGCTGACCTCTACCTTCTCAAGAAATGTCGAATAGTCATATTCATCCGACAGGTTGTTGTCCGCTATTACCTGTTCAATAACCGTACGAGACGTGATCAGCTCCGCATAATCCTTGGTCAGCTGCGAGCCCACCTGAAGGTCGGTATATGTAGACTGATTCGAGTTCTCACTCTTCTTATCCAGAACATAGAGCTTCGTCGTTGACTGAAACTGCTCCGGCAGCACGAACTTACTGTAACTAAAGGCTGCCGCACCAAAGACAACAGCCACCAGCAGGATCAGCCAGATCCAGTGGAGCAACACTCCAAAAAGCTCCCCGAGATCAATGGTGACCTCATCATTCTCATCAGTATTCGCAAAATACGTGCGTCCGCCGACCATTCCTCCGGAAATGGACTCCTGCGCCGCACCGCTCATTTGATTCGGATTGGAATTCTCCTGCATGCAATTCTCCCTCGGGCATCACAATCCACCCAATTGATTCAGAGCCAGGCAAACAGAAAGGTAATTTTGCGAATAGGCTCAAAATAGTTGCAAAGTTTCTAACAAACTATAGAAAATATAATATCATCCGACAAGTGGCAAATCCGATCGCAGTAAATGCCACAAAGTCATCACATCGCCAAACAGACAACAGCCAGGCGGCGGACCAGATGGGCCGTCGCCTGGCTGGCGCAAAGATCGCAAAAGCCTACCATTCCTACACCGCCGTCACATGCCAGAACACATACGTGGCATATTCCGCAAAAAACGCCTTGTCCTTCTTCATCTCCGGTTTAAACTCAAACCAGACGGTGGCGTCCTTTCGCTGCTGCCTGAAAAGCGGTGTGTACTTGCCGGACCATTCCGGAAGGAAAGTGCCCACCTTTCCGGTGTAGCAGGTCTCTGCTGTTGCCTGCTGCCGGTGCTGCGGATCAACATATGCTGCAATGGACTTGTGAATTGCCTGATCCAGCTCCGGCAAATAATAATAGTCTTTGTAATTCGGGTAGAAATAGCGCAGCTTTCCGTTGTAAATCGGGATCTTCAGCGTAACCTTCCCGCCGCTGATGGTGCAATAGCACCCATCCCTGGAGGTTGTCACCGGATGATCCCGGAATGTATTCTCCGACATTCCCTCCACCCTGGCATGAAGAACCAGCTCCTGCTGCGGTATTCCGTCAACGCCGCGGAAGGTATTGGCCTGTGCCTGGTACACTGTCAGAGAACCGTTCAGAAGATCCTTCCAGCTCAGCACCTGCGTCATGGCAATCAATCCGCTTACATCTGCGGCATTGTGAGACAGCAGCATCAGCCGCATCTCGGAGCGATCCATCGGCTCACTCTCTTCCTCCCGATCATCCTCTCCCGGTGCAGATGCATTGTCAAGGGCTGCGCCGTCTGCCTGAGGCAGAACCCCAGCCTCCAGCTCCGCTTGCCTGCGTTCCTCTTCCGCCGCCTTTTTCTGATTTAAAAGCTCCTGTTCCTTCAGAAGCTGGTTGATCATTGCCGCGTCGATGCGCTTGGTGGTCGCCGTGGTAAAATCGCGTTCCCTGGCTTCGCGGGCCTTTTCCTGTTTTTTCTGAATGTAATCCAGATATACCGAAATCAGCTCTTTACCGCTTCGATTCTCTCTGCGTCCGGTTTCCAGAAACGCCTCTACCGTCTGCTGGCGGCAGTCCGGAAGCGAGAAGAGCTTCTGAAACGGCTTTACATACCGGTACAGGTCCAGAGACTTCATTGCAGAAGGAAAATCCTCCGCTCCCGGCGTCCCCTGCAGGCCATTCCAGACAATTCGCCTTGCCAGAAACGGCAAATCAAACTGGCGGCCGTTATAATGCAGAAGCGTTGTGAATTTCTTGGTAAAAAGAAGGAAGGATGTAAGGATATCCGCCTCGCCCTCTCCGGTATCATCAAACCACTGAATCAGCTTCCAGCAGTCATCCTCCCAGTATCCGCAGCCGATAAGGTAGATCCGGTTTTTCTCTGCGGTGATGCCGGTGGTCTCGATGTCCACTGCCAGAATATTCTCTCTGCCGCCAAAGCGGGAAAGGGGATACTCATCGGTGTAGCCCGCTAATTCCCCTGTGATAATCTGCATACTCTGATCCGTCCTTTCCGTTTCCTGCTCCGCCCGCAGGCACCTGCCGGTGCTCTTCGCGTGCTTGTGTATCTGTCTGCCTCGCCGCAAGCAGATTGTCCTGCCGTCCTCCGATCAGTGATCCGACCGGGCGTACTGGTTCTTCATGTGGTTGGTGGCATCGAAGAGGACCTCATTCAAGGTCTTCCCTGTTTCCTTCCGAAGCATGGCCGCGATTTCCTCATTGGCCTCTTCGCGAAGCTTTGCGCGCTCCTGGCTGGTTTCTGCCTTCGCCTGCAGGCGGTCATATTTGGCAATCAGGGCATGCCCCTTGGACTGCACAGCCTGCTGGTAGTGCTCAATGTGATTTAAGTTCTTGCCGTAGCAGGCATCCGAAAGTGCCTCGATCAGCCGTGCCGACCAGTAGAAATTGTCCGTCGTCACTTCCCTGGATGTGTTGGAAAGGTATTCCGGCGTCGTCTCTACATTTGCATAGAAGGGAACCGCTGTATTAAACACATTAGAGCCAAAGGCCAGCCATTCCACAGCTCTGTATTCCTCCGGCACCTCTCCGCGCAGCTGAATGATCGCCACAAAGTCCGTGCGGTTCACACCGATGGAGCGATAGGCGCCGCGCATAGACGCATCCCCGTAGCTTGCATACGGATCGTAGGGTGTACCCTGATAATGGGAGGACAGAATGTATTTTACATCCTCCACCGTAACCTTGCGCTCCGGAATCATGCACCAGGGGATGTCATCCGACATCGGCGTGAAATCCGCCTCCGGTCCATCCCACTGCACGGTGTGCGGGTTAAAATAACGGCCGATAAACCATGCTCTTGGCGTATTGTATACGTGATCGGCATCGTCATGAGTGCCGAAAGCCTCCCGCGGATTGATGCACGCACTCAGATCATCATCCTCTTCTCCGGCGCAATCCTCCGCATCCTGCGCCCTGCAGCAGGACTCCTCTTCCGAATTCTCACCGCAGCAATGCCCGCAGCACGCATCCTCCAGGTCGTACGGCGTTTCCATTGTAAGATCCAGATGGTTTTCTGCAATGAACTCGGCAAGATCCGGGGAGCACATGAAGAATTCCTGTTCTCCCAGCGCATCCTCCAGATCCAGAAGATCAATTCCCAGCTGATTCGGCATCATGACATAGGCATTGTCCGGTACACGGCAGGCCATCCAGTGATGACCGCCGATGGTCTCCAGCCACCAGATTTCATCCGTATCCTGAAAAGCGATGCCATTCATCTCATAGGTTCCGTACTGCTCCAGAAGCGCGCCCAGGCGCTTGACACCCTCCCTTGCGCTGTGAATATACGGAAGAACCAGCACCACCAGGTCCTCTTCCCCGATTCCGCCGACCTGTTCGGTCCCGCCGTTCTCCTCCGCAGGAATGTACTCCACCAGAGGATCCGCGCCCAGAACACGCTCATTGGCCGAAATCGTCTCGGTTGCTGTCATTGCAACTCCTGCCGCGTTGACACCGCTTGCCGCCCAGATTCCTTCCCCCGCCAGGGCATTCGGAACGGCTGTATACCGCATCGGATTCTCCGGAAGCTCGATTTCCACATGAGACAGCACCGATTTGTAGTGCTGCGGCTGATCCTCGGGCTGTACAACAACAAATTTCTTCGGTGTGTAATGTCCGGCGCCGGAATCGTCATTTCTGGCAATGATGGTTGAGCCGTCGTAAGAAGCTTCTTTTCCTACAAGTATGGTTGTGCAAGGCATTTGTTTTCCTTCTTTCGTTTTTAGTTTAAAAATCCGTCGTCTCCAGCTCCAGCTGTTCGAACTCCGACTGTTCCTTCTGATTGAACTTCGTCAGAAGCTCATGGATCTTGGAGGTCGGCGTTGTCATGTTGGAGATAGACGCATCATGATTGAAAAAGTCAATGATGTTGGCAAGATACTTGCCCATATCCGCCATTCCAAACCAGGAGCGCTCCCTAAGCTCCGGCGGCTGCCAGGTAAGGTTTGACGTAATAACCAGATCAAAATCGCCGCGCTCGTACGCTGCGTCGAAATCCGCCAGTCCATCTGTAAACAGACCAAAGGTTGTGCACAGGAATACTCTGCCGGCATGCATCGCCTTGAGCTGTCTGGCCGTGTCCAGAATGCTGCCGCCGGAGGAAATCATGTCGTCCATGACGATCACATCCTTCCCGGCAAGATCACTCCCAAGGAATTCATGTGCGACAATCGGGTTCTTGCCGTTGACAATGCGGGAGTAATCCCTTCTCTTATAGAACATACCGGTATCCGCGCCGATGACGCCGGCAAAATAAACCGCCCGGTCCAGCGCTCCCTCATCCGGAGAGATCACAACGAAATGCTCCTTATCCAGAATAATGTCCGGAAACGAATGAATGATGGCACGCAGGAACTGATACGGCGAAAGGAAATTGTCGAAATTGGCCAGCGGCGCAACGTTCTGAATCCGTGGGTCGTGCGCGTCGAAGGTGATGAAGTTCTGCACTCCCAGATCCACCAGCTCGCGGAACATATTCGCCGCATCCAGCGATTCTCTGCCCGAACGGTTGTGCTGTCTTCCCTCATAGAGGAACGGCATGATCACAGAGATTCGGGCAGCCTTTCCGTTGATGGCCGCCACAATTCGCTTCAAATCCTGAAAGTGATCATCCGGTGACATGTGATTGATGAAGCCGTTCATCTTGTAGGTCAGGGAATGATTGGTGACATCCGTCAGAATAAAAATATCCTTTCCCCGGCAGGAGTCCGATATGACACCCTTTCCTTCGCCCGTGCCGAAACGGATGCACTCCGCCTGCATGCGGTAATCATTGCGGATATAGCCCTGAAAGGCTGTGTCATTTTTACCGGCGTTGTCAAAATTCCTGCGGAAGGAAACCAGATATTTGTTCACCTCTTCGCCAAGTGCCACGGCGGAAGGCATAACAACAAGTTCCAGAGGCGCAACCGGAAGCTTGCGCTCAAGTTGCTGATGCAGCTTTAAATCAGACATAAGAAGATTCCTCACACTTTTGCTAAAAATACATGGTCCCGTCTATTGTACTGTCTGCCTCATTTGCTTGCAAGCAAGAGACGTGCCTTATCTGGTGCGATACGGAAAGGCATTGCGAATCCAGCGGATATGTGCCGTCCCGTCGCTTCGCACGCGTATAGCCACAGCATCAAAGCGAATCGGCGTCTCCTCCGGAATACGATGCCTGCAGCGGTAATAGTCAGCTGTGCGGCAGATAGTGCGCTGCTTGGAGTAGGTAATGGCCTCCTCCGGCGCCCCGCTTGCTGCATTTTTGCGCATCTTCACCTCAACGAATACCAGCGCGTTTTTATCCCGCGCAACAAGGTCGATTTCGCCGCTTCGCCCGCTTCGAAAATTCTTTTCCAGGATCTGCACGCCATGCTGCATCAGAAAAGAGGCGGCGAGCTCTTCCCCCAAAGAGCCACGCCGCCGCCGATTTTCTGTATTCCAGTCATGGGTCGATTGGTTCTGATTCATTCTCTCTCCAAAGGCCCCCTTGGTCACGAGATGTCCACAAAATGTCCGATGAAGCTTCTCCGATGAATCGGACAAGGTCCAAAGTCCTTGAGTGCCTCGATGTGTGCCTTGGTTCCATATCCCTTGTGGCCTGCAAAGCCATACGCCGGATACTCTCTGTCGTATTCCTCCATCATCCGATCCCTCGTCACCTTAGCCAGAATCGAGGCTGCCGCGATGGAAAGGCACTTGGCATCCCCCTTCACCACCGGCACCTGCGGGATTCCAACCTGCGGAATCGTAACGGCATCGTTGACCAGTACGTCCGGCTGCACGCAGAGACCATCAATGGCATCCCGCATGGCCTCATACGTTGCCTGCAGGATATTGATCTCATCAATGCGCCCGGGTTCTGCTATGCCAACCGACCAGGCAAGAGCCTCCTTCACAATGACCTCATACAATTCCTCACGCTTTTTCGCCGAAAGCTTTTTAGAGTCATTAAGATATAAAAGATCATGATCCGCCGGGAGAATGCAGGCTCCCGCCACCACAGGTCCCGCCAGCGGCCCGCGGCCCGCTTCATCAATGCCGCAGATCAGGAGCTCCTTTACATCCTTTCCCGCCGGCAGGCAGTCACCGAGCGCACTTCTAACCGCCTCCCGTTCAAAGGCCCGCATGCCGGCCACGCGTTCCTTTTCCTTTTGCAGACGTTCCTCGCGCCGCAGGGCGGCTTCCTCCTTTTTCGTCATAGGTCCTACTTTCCGCTTAACAAGCCAAACTTCGCAAATGGATAAATCCGCAGCCAGGCACGGCCGATGATGTCCTCCCGTTTAATGCAGCCCACATCCGGATAGCGGCTGTCCTCCGACACATTCCGATTATCTCCAAGGACAAAGTACTCATCGTCTGCCAGCTGGATCTCCTCCGAGGCAAGTCCGGCATACTCCATCCGTTCGTAGCCATAGCTTTCCTTCAGAATCGTACCGTTAATGTATATATTTCCTTCATCATCGATCCGGACCGTTTCACCGGGCAGACCAATGATACGCTTTATAAAATAGGTTTTGTCCGCATACTGATAAGGGAAAATAATAATGTCAAAGCGCTCCGGGTCCTTAAACCGATAGGATAACTTGTCCGCGATCAGCTGGTCCCCATCCTCCAGTGTCGGATACATAGAAGAACCGTTTACATCGGTTCTCTGGGCCACAAAGGTAATCAAAAGCCAGGACAGTGCAATGACTGCCGCAAACCACAACACAGTTGAAACAATGGTTCTGCCTGTATTCTTCATTCCTATATCCCTTTCTGGGTAAAATGCCGTCCGGCATCCTCAGGTAGTGTAACTGCTCCGATTCTGCCGGAGCGGAAATCATCCAGCAAAAGGTGCGCTGCCCGTTTCGGATCCGGCTCACCACCGCTCCGAAGAAGATTGCGCCTCTGCGCGATAATTATGAGGAGCTCCTGCAGCTCCTTGTCATTATATTCATTTTCTGCGGCAACTTCCATAGACTTCACAAATTGCGTAGTCTCCTCCGGCACATCCGCCGCAGGCGAATCAGAACTGCTGCTTTTCCCCGCCCCGTAACGGGAGGACAGCATGGATGGATACCGCGCAATCAGGATTTTCAGAAGGTGTCTTGCCAGCTCCTCCTCATCCAGGATCTCATCGCGAATAGAGCCCACCAGTGCCAGGTGAATGCCGACCGTCTGATCCTCGAATTTCGGCCAGAGAATCCCCGGTGTATCCAAAAGCTCAAGCCCCGCAAAGGAAATCCACTGCTTGCCCTTGGTCACGCCCGGCTTATTGCCGGTCTTGGCGCTGGAACGGCCGGAGAGTGTATTAATGAATGTAGATTTTCCAACATTCGGGATTCCGCAGATCATAGCCCGAACCGGTCGGCCGATGATACCTCGCTTTTTATCCCGCTGCTTTTTCTCTTTGGTGATGCGCTGCAGCGTTTTCATGATCTGAGCATTGGCCTTTTTGGTCCTTGCATCCAGTGCAATTACGGCCGCGCCGTCTTTTTCAAAGGCCGCCACAAAGCGCTCGGTTTCCTTCGGATCCGCAAGATCCGCCTTGCTCAGGATAATAAGCCGCTGCTTGCCCTGTGCAAGCTGATTGATGTCCGGATTCCGGCTGGATAACGGCACGCGCGCGTCGAGAATCTCGATCACAAGATCCACCAGGCGGACATTTTCCTGCATCATGCGCCGCGCCTTTGTCATATGTCCGGGATACCACTGGTAGTCCATCTTTTATCTCTCCATTCCTTTTCCTAGATCGGAATCGTCAGCCAGACCTTTCCGATGATATTCTCCTCTGCAATCATTCCAAGGGATGCAGAGCGGGAGTCCTCACTCTCCTGCGGATTGTCACCCATCACAAAATATTCGCCGTCATCCAGAATCAAAAGATCCTCCGCCAGTCCCGCCTTCTGAATGCTGCTGTAGTTCTCCGAATAGGTGCTCGGCACGCCGTTTACCAGAAGAACCCCATTTATAATCTGCACGGAATCCCCCGGTATCGCGACGATTCGCTTGATGGACGGATGCATTCTTTCATCACCGCCCGGATAAAAGGCGATAACATCTCCCCGTTCTGCTGAGCTCATTCGATAGGCGATTCGATTGACCAGCACATTCTGACCGGCAGCAATCTCCGGCTCCATGGAGCCTCCCAACACACTGACGCGAAAGCCAAAAAAACGAAAACACACGATGGCCAGAAACAATGCAATCACGGTATAGGCCAGCCATTGCAGGGCCTCCGCCAGGCGCTGCGCCTTGGATGCTCCCTTTTCCTCATAAAAAGTAAGACCCGTAAAATTCCGGGTACGTCTGCGGTTGCTGCGCATGATCACCTCTAAGACGAATGTAATTATCAATCGTGAATTTGACTGCACGCAGAGGGTTCACGTTGAAATGTGTCAGATGTTGAACAGATATAAGAAGAGCCGCACTGACCATGCAGTGCGGCTCCTTGCGTCATCATTCTCAAACGAATCAGCGAATCTGCTCCTTTACCTTAGCCTTCTTGCCGCTAAGCTGTCTTAAATAGTTGAGCTTCGCTCTTCTGACCTTACCATGACGAACAACCTCTACCTTCTCTACGTTGGGAGAATACAGAGGCCAGGTCTTCTCTACACCGATTCCGCTGGACTCTTTGCGAACCGTGAAGGTCTTCCGGCTTCCGCCGCCCTGAATCTTCAGAACAGTTCCCTCGAAGATCTGTACTCTGGAGCGCTTGCCCTCTTCGATTCTGTTGTGTACGCGAACGGTATCACCAACATTGAATGCAGATACTTCCTTCTTCTGGCTCTCTTCGATTTCGCTGATAATGCTCATGATATAATCTCCTTTTCTGGATGTTCTTGCCGGGGCATTCCCGCTGATCCGACAGAGGACCATCTCCTTACTCAATGATCCCTATTCCCAGTCAGCTGCAAGCTATACACCAATCAACTGCAGCGTCGCTATAGAATAGTTTCTCTAAATACTTCTGCGCCTCACAGCACAGCTTTCACATGTTATCACACACGTCCTGCTGGCGCAAGGCTTTCCTTCTTCTTTTCTTCGGCGGAGCAGGCGGGTGTGCTTCCATCCAGGCCGCATATAAATCCGGCCGCATCTGCCGGGTTCGCTCCAAAGACTGTTCTAAGCGCCAGGCATCCACCTTGGCGTGGTCTCCGGATAAGAGGATCTCGGGAACCCTTTTTCCGTTCCACACCTCCGGCCTCGAATACTGCGGATACTCCAGAAGTCCGTCCTGAAACGAATCGGTCTGTGCAGACATTTCGTTGCCGAGAACCCCCGGCACCATGCGGGATACGGCATCGACAATCATCATTGCCGGAAGCTCACCGCCGGTTAGAACGAAATCCCCAATGGAAACCGGATCTGTAACAATCTCCTCCAGAACACGCTCATCAATGCCTTCATAATGGCCGCATAAAAGGATCAGATCCTCTTCCTTTGCAAGCTCCCGGGCCATGGACTGGTTGAACACGCGCCCGACCGGGGTCAGAAACACAACGCGCGTACGTTTGCCGTCCGGCCGATCCGGATGCCTGTGCTGAATTTCCTCTTCCAGGGCCTTCCAGGCGTCATACACCGGTTGTGCCTGCATGAGAAGTCCGGCACCTCCGCCATAGATATAGTCGTCCACCTTGCCGTGCCGGTTTGTCGTATAGTCCCGGATATTGACAGCATGTACGGAAATCAACTCCTTCTCCATGGCTCTTGCCAGTATGCTGGTGTGAAGTCCGTCTGTCACCATGTCCGGAAACAGCGTCAGAATATGAAAATTCATTTTTTCTGTAGATCCCTGAGCCCCGGCAGCAAATGAACCGTCATGGTGCCTTCTTCCAGATTTACATCCAGAATACAGTCCTTGATGACCGGAATCAAAATGCTCTGTCCGTCCTGCGTATGCACATCGTAAACATCGTTGGCGCCCGTCTGCAGCACCTCCCGGAGAGTTCCCAGTACCTCGCCGTTCTCCTCAAGGACTGTAAGCCCGATCAGATCCGGAATGTACCATCTGCCCTCCGGCAGAGGCATCGCATCCGCCCTGTCAATCATCAGCGGTAGTGTGCGGTACAGCCTTGCCTCCTCCGGCGAATCAATGCCGGACAGATGCAGAATAACGAACTTTCCCTGAAACTTCACGCCGCTGACTTCATGCATGCTCGTCTGGCGGCGGAAGGTCAGGTACACCTTTTTAAGCTTACGAAAGCGCTGCGGATCATCCGTAGTAGGGAAAACCTTCACGTCCCCTCGCACGCCGTGTGTACCGGCAATCACGCCGACCTGGAACTGATCCGTCATGCCTGCTCTCCGACTGCAGCGGCACTTTCTGCCGCCTCTGCCTTTGCGGCATCATCCGCTCCGAGAAGGTCCGTGGAATCAATGTTAACATCCACCATGACATCCTCTCTGGCTGCAGCTGCCTTAACAACCGCACGGATTGACTTTGCAATCCTGCCCTGGCGTCCGATAACCTTCCCCATATCCACGGGCGCAACGTACAGGTCAACCTTAATCGTCTTGCCCTCGGTTCTTTCTCTGACTGCAACCTGCTCCGGATGCTCCACCAGAGCCTTTGCAATCACTTCCACCAGTTCCTTCATCCTCGAATTCCCCTTTTCCAGTTGTCAACACTGTTGTCGTAAGGAATCGATTAGTTAGCCTTGGCAGCGTTCTTCATCAGCTTCTTTACAACGTCGGTCGGCTGAGCACCCTTCTGGATCCACTCATTTGCCTTCTCGGCATCGATCTTGATGGTTGCAGGCTCTGTGTTCGGATCGTAGTAGCCGATGGAGTCGATGGTCTTACCATTGCGGGGAGACGAAGCCTCCTGAACAACGATACGATATACCGGAACTCTCTTCTCACCAATTCTTGCAAGTCTGATCTTTACCATGATAATTTCCTCCTCATTTGAGATGATCTTTTATATATGCAACACGGATCTTTGATCCGGAGTTACCATTACACATTGTAACTATTTAGCACCTATCTTGAATTTGCTATCGCAAATCCTCGATGTGGCTGGCCAGAGGCGCTTAGAACGGAAAACCGCCCATGCCGCGTCTTCCGCCAAAGCCGCCCATACCGCCAAACGGATTGCCGTGGCGGCGCTTTTTCATGCCGCCCATCTTCTTCACCATATCCTGCATCTGCTTGAACTGCTTGATGAAGCGGTTTACATCAGCAATATCGTTGCCGGAGCCCTTCGCAATGCGGTACTTGCGCTGCGGCGTCAAGAGCTTGGGATTGGCACGTTCTGCCGGTGTCATAGACAGCACGATGGCCTCCATCCGCGCCATCTTCTTTTCATCGATGGCACCCTCCAGCTCATCCTTGCTGATCCCCATGCCGGGCATCATACCCAAAATACTGCCAAGGCCGCCCATCTTCCGCATCTGGTTCATGCTCTCGAGATAGTCGTTGAAATCAAATTTTCCTTTGCTGAGCTTCGAGGCCATCTCACGGCCCTTCTGCTCATCCTCCTCCGTCTGATTCTCCTGCGCCTTCTCGATCAGCGTCAGCACATCTCCCATTCCAAGGATACGGGATGCCATGCGGTCCGGATAGAACTGCTCCAGATCCGAAAGCTTCTCACCCATACCGACGTAGAGAATCGGTTTGCCGGTCACTGCCTTCACCGACAATGCGGCACCGCCTCTGCTGTCGCCGTCCATCTTGGACAAGATGACACCGTCGATGCCAACCTTTTCATCGAAGGTCTTCGCAACGTTTACAGCCTCCTGGCCGGTCATTGCGTCCACAACGAGAATCGTCTGATGGACTGTAACAGCCGCCTTGATCTCCTGGAGCTCTGCCATCATGTCTTCATCAATCTGAAGACGGCCGGCCGTATCCAGGAACAGAACATCGTAATTGTTCTTCTGGGCATGCGCGTAGGCCGCTCTTGCAATGTCAGCCGGGCTCTTGGAGTCTCCCATTTCAAAAACAGGAACTCCCACCTTTTCACCGTTGACTTCCAGCTGCTTAATCGCACCGGGGCGATAAATATCAAGTGCCGCAAGGAGGGGTCTTTTGCCCTTAAGCTTCAGCTTGCCGGCCAGCTTGGAGGCCGTCGTCGTTTTACCGGAGCCCTGAAGGCCGGCCATCATGATCACCGTGATCGCCTTGCCGGGCTGAAATTGCAGCTCCGTAGTCTCCGAACCCATGAGGCGGATCATCTCTTCGTTGACGATCTTCACCACCTGCTGCGCCGGATTCAGGCCGTTCATAACCTCGGCGCCGACAGCTCGTTCCTCGATGCTGGAAACAAACTGCTTCACCACACGGAAATTGACATCCGCCTCCAGCAGCGCCATCTTCACTTCCTTGAGGGCTTCCTTAACATCCTTTTCCGTAAGCATGCCCTTGCCGCGAAGCCTGGCAAACGCCTTATTGAGTTTGTCCGACAAACTTTCAAATGCCATTAAAGCTCCCTTCGGATTTCCTGTGTCAATGTCCTGATCTCGCCTACCGGCTCCGATTGACCTGCCGCCCGGTCCAGCTCGTCACACAGCTTCCGGATACGACGGAACCGCCCGATGAGTCCGAGACTCTTCTCGTATTCCTGCATCTGTGCCGTGGCCCTGCGCACAAGGTCCGATACCGCCTGCTTGCTGATGCCCCTTTGCTCTGCGATTTCATTCAAAGACAGGTTCTGGTATACCACCAGCTCATAAATTTCCTGCTGATGCCGCGTCAGAAGCGGTCCATAGAAATCATACAGCATGCCTTGCTCGACAATCTGTTCCACAGCCCTGTCCTTTCTTATCACACGGTGCCTATCATACGCAAAGAAGCAGGCTGTGTCAAGCATTTTTTCTTGACACAGCCTGCTTCCTCAGTTCATAACCGACAGGCTGACATCCAGCCCCACCTCCGTCGAAATTCCGTGCACCGTTCCGGCTGAGGAATACTGCCACATGCTGAACCTATACGGAAAGTAAAGACCTGCCCCGGTATTGGAAATCCACTTGTCGTAATGCTCCAGATTCTCAATATTCAGCATCATGACAAACGACGCAAGATTCCCGTAGATCATCGGCTCATATCCCGCATCCTCAAGGACATCGCAGAAGCTGATTACGTAATCCGTCCAGTCCGCCCTGCTCTGGTGGGCCTGCCGGTCCTCCTCCGACGGAGCATTCACCCACAGTGCCACCGGATAACTGATTTTGCTCTGATACGCATCCAGTCGCTGCACAAGATCCTCCGCTTCCTCCTGCACCTCATCCTTTTTGGAAAGATCCAGGATGTAGTAGACCCCGACATGAAGTCCCGCCTTCGATGCCCCGTTTATGTTGTCTTCCAGATTCTGATCCTCGAAAACCCGGCTTTCTCCGGAATCATCACTTTTACGGCCACCGGCGCAGATCATCGCAAAGGACACATCATCCTCCGACACCAACTGCCAGTCAATATCCCCGTTCTCCTCCGACACATTTACTCCGGACTGAAGTGTCACCTTATCACTTCCGATATATTGGAGTCTCCCATCATCCGTCAGCGAAAAGTCATCCTGCTGGAAGGAATTTCTTTTTACTGCATTCAGAATGGGGTAAAAATAGTATTTCCCTCCATTGACGACCACAATGTCCTCTGAGAACAGGCTCCGCAGCATAGACGCGGTGCTGCCGCCGGACTCCATAGAGGACTGAATCTGCATCAGGATTTTCCGCTTTTCCGCTGTGGCTCCGGCGTCTCTTGCCTGGCTCTCCCGCGCGGACACCTCATCCTCTGTGTAAAGCGTCTTGGCACTGCCCTTCACGGCATCCAGCTCGCTTTGAAGCGAGGTGCTCTGCGCGGCAGCATCCCGCGCACGCAGCAGGAATATCCCTGCTGCCGCAAGTGACAGAATCGTCACGCAGCAGAGGACGATCATATTCATCAGATACAGAAACTGCCGGCTTCCGGGGCCGAAGGGCTTCCGATCCTTTTGTTCCTTTAATTTTGCTTTCCTGTCCTTCGCCTTCTTATCCCTGGCTTTCTTCATGACTTTCTTCTGCCTCATTGTCGAATAAAGCACGGACAAAATCATCCGGGTCAAAGCGCTGCAGATCCTCGAGCTGCTCGCCGACGCCGATGTACTTCACCGGGATCCCCAGCTCGGATTCAATCGCAATCGCAATGCCGCCCTTGGAGGAGCCGTCCATTTTGGTCAGAATAATACCGGTCAGATCCGTCACCTGCGCAAATTCTCTGGCCTGGGAAAGCGCATTCTGTCCCGTCGCCGCATCCAGAACCACCAGATTTTCTCTCCTGGCCTGCGGATATTCCCGGCTGATGATGCGGTTGATCTTCTCAAGCTCATTCATCAGGTTCTTTTTGTTCTGAAGGCGTCCTGCGGTATCACACAGCAGAATATCGGTATGGCGCGCCTTTGCGGCATTCACTGCGTCGTATACCACGCTGGCAGGATCGGCTCCCTCTGAGCCGGATATCATCTCCACACCAGCCCGCTCCGACCACACCTTCAGCTGATCGTAGGCTGCTGCGCGGAAGGTATCCGCTGCAGCGATCAGCACGCGCTTGCCGCGCCGCTTGTAGATATCCGCAAGCTTCCCGACAGATGTTGTCTTGCCGACACCGTTGACGCCGATGATCAGCACGACGGACGGCCCATCCTCAAAGTCATACGCCTCCGGATCCACATGCATCTGCTCCCGGATGTCCTGAATCAGAAGATCCCGGCAGGCCTTGGGCTCACGGACCCTTTGCTCCTTCACCTGATCTCTTAGCTGCTCCAGAATCTGGTCCGTTGTCTGAACGCCCATGTCGCCCATGATCATGATTTCTTCCAGCTCCTCGTAGAAATCCTCATCAATGGCATTATGCCCGGTAAAAACACGGTTCATCCCGGCCACAATGTTGCTGCGGGTTCTTCCAAGTCCGCTTTTGAGTCTTGCAAAAAAGCCCTGTTTTTTCTCTTCCTCTCCCATATGCCGGACTCCTTTCCTTTACGATGCCAGATCCTTTTCATCAATCAGGCTGACAGACACCAGCGTAGACACGCCCTTTTCCTGCATGGTAATACCATACAGCCGGTCCGCACGGTCCATCGTGCCGCGGCGGTGCGTAATAACAATAAACTGAGTGTTGTCCGTCAGCTTCCGCAGGTAGTCGGCATAGCGCACAACGTTGTTCTCATCCAGAGCAGCCTCGATCTCATCCAGAAGACAGAACGGAGAGGGCTTTAAATTCTGAATTGCGAACAAAAGAGAAATGGCCGTCAGCGATTTCTCTCCGCCCGACATCTGCATCATGTTGACCAGCTTTTTGCCCGGCGGCTGCGCAATAACGCGAACACCTGCCTCCAGGATATCCGCATCCTCCATCAGCTCAAGCTTGCCTGAGCCGCCGCCGAAGAGCTGCTTGAACACCTTGTCAAACTCTGTCTGAATACGTGCGAACTGCGTCTTAAACTGCTTGCGCATCTGCACATCAAGCTCCTCAATGATCTTCTGGAGCGAATCCGCCGCCGCAATAAGATCGTCGTGCTGCGTTTTCAGGAAGGTATAGCGTTCCTTCACCTCTTGGTATTCCTGGATAGCGTTGACATTTACGCTGCCAAGGCTCCTGATCTGTTTTTTAAGCTCCTCCGCACGGCCTCTCATTTCCGATAGATTCGTCATCGACTCATCCCTAAGCTCGCCTGCCTGCGAAGGTGTCAGTTCGTATTCATTCCAGAGATAATTGATCTGCCGTTCAATGGACTCTTCTGCCTTTCCGGCCAGCTCGCCCAGACGGAAAACCTCCTTGTCCAGCCTTGCCTTCTCCTCCGAAAGATGTTCTCTGGTGTCCAGTGCTTCCTTTTGCTGACCGGAAAGCTCTGACTTTCTTTTCTGACTTTCCTCCAGGAGTGTTTGCTTCTCCTCCAGATTCTCTCCGGCGCTCTCCATGGTTTTCTTCAGCGTCTCGATGCTCTGTCTTTTATCGGAAATCTCAGTGGTCCCCTGCCGGATGCTGCTGACAATTTCCTCCAGCTCCGCTCGCAGGCGAGACAGCTCTCCGTCCACACGGGACAACTCCTGTTCCTGGAATTCCTGCTTCTGACGCTTCTTCTGCAGCTCAACATCCCATTTCTGCACATCCGAGAGCTTCTCATCCTCCTGCGTGCGCAGACCGGCGAGCTCTTTTCCCATCTCCTCGATGCGCTCGTTGGCCTCTCTTTCTGCCTCCTCTGAATCCGTCAGCTCCTTCTGAATGGCCGCTTCCTCCAGCTCCAGACTCTTTTTGGTGTCCTCAATGGTGCTGTTTTCTTCGCGAAGGGCATCGTACCCTTCCGCTGATTCCTTTTTGCGCTGCTCCTCTGCATTAATATTCATACGCGCCGTATTCTGCTCGATGAACTTCGCCTGCAGCTGAACGCGAACCGTCTCCTGCTGCGCCCGCAGCTTATTGCGTTCCTCCTTTGCCCCGGCAATGGAAGCCTCCAGCTCCTCCATGGCCGCCTTGCAGTCCTTCGTGCGCTTTTCCAGCTCTGCCATCTCCCGTCTTCTTCCGAGCAGATTGGAGCTGTTGCGGAAGGCACCGCCGCTGATGGCGCCGCCCGGCATGAACATTTCGCCGTCCAGCGTCACCATGCGGATCTTCTGCTGATATTTGCGGGAAATCGCCACGGCGTGATCGTAGCCATCCACCACGAGGATTCTGCCCAAGAGCGAGCGGGCAACATCCCGGTATTCCGGTGCCGTGCGAACCAGCGTATCGGCAAGCCCGATCACACCCGGCTCCTTCAAAGCTCCCATCATATTGAAGGGCTGTACCGAGCGAATGGCGGTCAGCGGAAGAAAGGTTGCACGTCCTGCCCGCTCCCTCTTCAGCAGGCTGATCATCCGCTTGGCCGTTTCTTCGTCATTGGTAACAACATTCTGAATGCTGCCGCCGAGCGCTGTCTCAATGGCTGTCTCGTATTTAGGCTCTGTCTTCACCAGATCTGCCACAACGCCGATCAGCCCCGGCTCGCGGTCCTTTTGTTCCATCACGCGCTTGACGCTGCCGCCAAAGCCCTCGTAGCGCTCCGTTAGATTGGCCAGTGCATCCAGTTTGGACTTTTCCTTGTGGTACTGCGTTTCTGTCGCACGCAGGCGCTCATCCTCGGCTGATAGCTTATTCTTGCAGGCAGCGATCTCTTCCTCCAGCTTCTTTTGACGATCGCCAAGATCCGCCGCTTCACCCGCAACCTTCTCAAAAACGCCGCGAAGACGCTCCAGCTCCCGGTCATGCTCCGCCTCATCGCTCGATGCGCGGACAAGACGTGAGGTCAGCTCGGCCTTTCGCTGCTCGTACTGCTCATGCTTGGTTGTCATGGAGGCCATCCTCGCCTTAATGGAGCCGCGATTGTTCAAAACCTCCATCAGGAAGGCACGCTTTTCATCCATTGCATCGCGCAGGGCCGTCTCATGCTCCTGCACGGCATTCAACGCAGCCGCCGCCTCCTGCTGGCTGGCCGAAAGCTCGTTCATTTCACCGTCAATGCCGCTCTTTTCGCCGGCAATGGCCGCCCGCTCATTGTTTTTCTCTGCAATCTCCTGCTCCACGGAGGATTTTCTGGTCTGAAAATGCTCCGCATTGCCGGTCATGGAACGGACGGATTCCTCAGCAACCTTTATCTGGGTTTCCAGCTGGTTGCGGATGACATTGCTGCGTGCAATATCGTTTCTGGTCTCCTCCACTTCCTTTTCCAGAGTCTCAAGCTCGGTTCCGAGCCGCGCATAGCTTTCCTTGGACTCCTCGTAGGCTGCAGCAGTCCGCTCCAGCTCCTCGTTTGCATTGGCAAGCTGCCCCTTTAGCTCATCCAGTCTGGAAACCGTCTCCCCATTCTGCATCAGGAACAGATTCACATCCAGGGCTTTGAGCTCCTCATGGGCGCGCAGATAGATCTGTGCCTTCTCCGACTGCTTCTCCAAGGGACCGACCTGGCGCTCCAGCTCCGTCAGAATGTCACTGACGCGAACGAGATTGGCCTTCTCATTCTCCAGCTTTTTAACCGAGGTCTCCTTTCGGCGCTTGAATTTGACAATACCGGCCGCCTCATCAAACAGCTCTCTGCGGTCCTCAGGCTTATCCGACAGGATCTTCTCGATCTGGCCCTGTCCGATGATAGAATAGCCCTCCTTGCCGATACCGGTATCATAAAACAGCTCCTGCACATCGCGCAGACGCACCTGCACGTTGTTCAGGAGGTATTCACTCTCACCGCTCCGATACAGACGTCTGGCGACCGTCACCTCCTGATAATCCACCGGAAGCTTGTGATCGGAATTATCAAAGGTGATGGCGACATAAGCCGAAGAAAGCGGCTTGCGCAGCTCTGTTCCGGAGAAAATAACGTCCTGCATGGAGCCGCCGCGCAGCTGCTTGACCCTCTGCTCACCCAGTACCCAGCGAACGGCGTCCGCAACATTGGATTTGCCGGACCCGTTGGGGCCGACAATCGCAGTGAAGCCATTATGAAACTCTAATTTGATCTTGTTCGCAAAGGACTTGAAGCCCTGAATTTCTATACTCTTAAGATACATTCGTTTCCTTGTCTTTGCTGCCCTTCATACTCAGAAGGACCTGATAGGCCGCCGCCTGCTCTGCTGCCTTTTTCGAGCGGCCGCTCCCGGACGCGCCCTCCTTCCCGTCCACATACGCCATGACCGTATAGGTCTTGCTGTGGCACGGTCCTTCCTCTCCGATTACCTCGTAGGAGATCTCTCTGCCCTTTTTCTGACAGCGCTCCTGCAGGATGGATTTCGCATCGTAAAAAAGAAGCTTTCCTTCCAGATCCGAAAGGATGAACCGAAGGATAAATCGTCTGGGTATCTCAACATCCTTGCTGTCGAGATACATGGCGCCGATGACCGCCTCCATCACATCCGATGTGATGGAATCCTTTCCGCGCCCACCGCAGGATTCCTCGCCTCTTCCAAGGCGAATAAACTGCTCCAGATCCAAATCTCTTGCGCAGAAGGCAAGCGCCGGCTCACAGACAAGGGACGCCCGGATCTTCGTCAGCTCGCCCTCCTTTTTATTCGGGTACTTCTCATAAAGAAATTCACTGGAAACCATTTCCAGCACCGCATCGCCCAGAAACTCCAGCCGCTCGTAGTCCTCATACCGGCGGATTTTCTGTTCGTTTGCGTATGATGTATGTGTCAGAGCACACTCCAACAAATACCGGTTGCGGAAGGTATAGCCGATCCGTTTCTCGAGCTCCTCCGTCCCCGGTCTTACAACCTCTGTCATTGCATATCCTTTCCGGTAAAGTCTCAGTCATCCTCTCCGGTTGCCTGCTTGATCAGCTCCAGTGCCTCTGCCACGGTGGTAATGTTCTCCGTCAGCTCCTGCGGAACAGTGACGCCGTAGGTCTCCTCAATTCCCATAAGGATCTGGTACAGATCCAGGGAATCCGCCCCCAGGTCGTCCGTAAAGGTCGTCTCCTCTGTGATCTCATTCGGATCCACGTTCAATACATCCGCAATGATCGCCTGCAGCTTCTTCATATCTTCATCCATGATAATCCTCCCTTTGGTTATTTACCCGCCGTGCGGTCCACCAGGTGCATTTTCTCCTTAAACTGGTCATTGATGCCGGCCTTCTGAAAGGCCATGCACTGCTCAATGGAGTGCCGGACCTCCACCGCCTTGGCATTGCCGTGCGTTTTCACAACAAGTCCCCGCAGTCCCAAAAGCGGTGCCCCGCCGTAGGAACTGACGCTGAACTTCTTCAATACCGATTTCAGGGAAGGCTTAATCAAAAGTCCGCCGATCTTCCCGGGTACGCTTGACATCAGTGCTCCCTTAATCTCCCCCAGCAGCACGGAGGCTACACCCTCGTACATTTTCAAAATAGCATTGCCGGTGAAGGCATCGCACACAACGACATCCGCAGCCCCGGCCGGGATGTCCCTTGCCTCAATGTTGCCGACAAAATTGATGAGGCCTTCCTCTCCAAGCTCTTGCAGCTGCGGATAGGTTTCCTTCACCAGTGCATTGCCCTTTTCTTCCTCAGCACCGATGTTAAAAAGTGCAACACGCGGCTTCGGCACACCCACCACATTCTCCATGTAGATGGATCCCATCTGCGCGAACTGCACCAGCTGGGAGGCTCTGGCATCCACATTGGCTCCGCAGTCAATCAGCAGCACAGGGCCGTTTGCCGTCGGCATCAAGGGAGCCAGCGGTGGCCGTTCGATGCCTTTGATGCGGCCGACAATGATCTGTCCGCCGACCAGCGTTGCTCCCGTGGAGCCCGCAGTCACAAATGCGTCCGCTTCTCCGTCATGCACCATCTTCATTCCGCGGACAATGGAAGAGTCCTTTTTAGTCCGGATGGCATTCACCGGAGGCTCTGCCATCTCAATAACCTCCGTTGTAGGAACGATGGTAATGCGCTCTGCCGGGAAGCTATGCTGCCCAAGCTCCTCCTGAATGCGCTTTTCGTCGCCCAGAAGGAGAATCTGAAGTCCCTCATTTGCAGACGCGGCCTCTGCTGCACCCTTTACAATCTCCTGCGGCGCATGATCGCCCCCCATGGCGTCTACCGCAACTCGAATGATCTCAGCCATATCCTCTCACTTTCCGTTTGAAGTCTTTCCTGTATCAGCGTCATGACCGGCAGGAACTTGCATCTTCACCTGATCACCGCCACTATAGTACAGTACCACGCAGCATGGACACATTCAAGTCATCCCGGAAAGGGATTGCAGGGAGCCCGACCGGTAAGCGAACTGCAATGATACGGGAGCGCAACAGGAAAACCACCGCATCACAGCAAAAGGCCCGGCACAGCTTCCGCTGCACCGGGCCTTCATGATGTTTGAACATCAATCCTCAGTCGCAATGATCTCTTTCTTATTGTAAGAACCGCAGTTCTTGCAGACTCTGTGAGGCATCATCAGCGCGCCACACTTGCTGCACTTAACAAGAGTCGGAGCCGACATTTTCCAGTTCGCTCTTCTCTTATCTCTGTGGCTTCTGGAAGATTTGTTCTTAGGGCAAATAGACATCAGTACCACCTCCTTACTCTTAGTAGTCTTCAAACATGCATTTCGAATTATATGCATGTCCTGCACCGTTGTCAACCCTTTTGCTTACGAAATATTCGTTGTCGCAGTTCGCACTTACTGTGCTGCTACGAGCTCGTAGGTCTCCTGCGCAATAGCAAGCTCCTCGTTGGTCGGGAACACCAGAACCTTCACCTTGGACTCCGGCGTGGAAAGCTCTGCAATGACACCTCTGGTCGTTGCATTCTTCTCCTCGTCAAACTCAATTCCAAGATAGGTAAGGTAATGATAAACCAGCGCTCTTGCCTCGTAGTCGTTCTCACCGACACCGGCTGTGAAGCAGATAACATCCACACCGTTCATGGCAGCCACATACGCACCCACGTACTTGGCAACACGGTATGCCCATGCCTCGAGAGCAATCTCTGCCTTCTTGTCGCCGGCGTGACGTGCATCCCACAGATCGCGGAAATCAGAGGAAAGGTCACCGGACAGTGCATATACACCGGACTCCTTGTTCAGGATCTGGTCAACCTCATAGGAAGAGATGCCTTCCTTGCCTGCAATGTAATCCACAACAGCAGGATCGATATCTCCGGAGCGCGTTCCCATGATCAGACCTTCCAGAGGAGTCAGACCCATGGATGTATCAATGCACTTTCCGTACTCAACCGCAGATACAGAGGCGCCGTTTCCAAGGTGGCACACAATGGTCTTGAGCTCTTCCGGCTTCTTGCCAAGATACTTGGCAACCTCTCTGGAAACAAACGCATGGGACGTGCCGTGGAAGCCATAACGGCGGATCTTGTACTGATCGTAATATTTCCACGGAATCGCATACATGTAAGCCTTTGCCGGCATAGTCTGATGGAAGGCTGTGTCGAATACAGCAACCATCGGTGTCTGCGGCATCAGAGCCTGGCAGGCAAGGATTCCGGTCAGGTTTGCCGGATTATGAAGCGGTGCAAGATCCGAAACGCTGCGGATTGCCTCGATAACCTCATCGTTAATGACAACCGACTTCGTAAACTTCTCGCCGCCATGGACAATGCGGTGTCCTACCGCACCGATCTCGCTTAAGGTCTTGATGACGCCTGTGCCACGGTCTGTCAGAGCATCCAGGACAAGGCTGATCGCCTTCTTGTGATCCTCGATCTCGGTCTTTGTCTTAATCTTGCCGCTCTTTACACGCAGGTTCTCATACGTGATGATGCCGTCGATGCCGATTCTCTCGCAGATACCCTTGGCGATGCACTCGCTGGTCTGTGTATCGATCACCTGAAACTTTAATGAAGAGCTGCCGCAGTTAATAACCAGAATATTCATTCCTAAAGATCCTCCCTTGCTCAACCTTTCCTTACGCCTGTGCCTGAACGGCCGTCAGAGCCACAACGCCGACGATGTCCTGCCAGAAGCATCCTCTGGAGAGATCGTTTACCGGCTTTGCGATACCCTGCAGCATCGGGCCGTATGCATCCGCCTTTGCCAGACGCTGTACCAGCTTATATGCATTGTTGCCGCAGTCCAGGTTCGGGAATACAAGGATGTTGGCGTGGCCGGCCACCTCACTGCCGGGTGCCTTCGAGGCCGCAACAGAAGGAACGATGGCTGCGTCAACCTGCAGCTCGCCGTCGCAGGTCATATCCGGGTAGGATGCTTTTGCAATGTTGACAGCCTCAACCACCTTGTCTACCAGAGGGTGCTTGGCAGATCCCTTGGAGGAGTGGGAAATGAAAGCAACCTTCGGATCATCGGCAACCAGCTGCAAATAGCTCTTGTGGGAAGCGTGTGCAATGTCTGCCAGCTGCTCCGGATTGGGATCCTGATTCAGGCCGGCATCTGCGAAGATAAAGGTGCCGTTGTGGCCGTACTCGCAGTTCGGAACATCCATAATGAAGAAGCCTGAAACCTCCTTGGCATCCGGTGCCGTACGAAGGATCTGCAGAGCCGGACGAAGTGTATTAGCCGTAGAATGGCAGGCTCCGGAAACCAGGCCGTCTGCCTCGTTATTTTTAACCATAACAACACCAAAAGTTGTATAGTCTGCAAGGAGTGTCTCCCTTGCCTTCTCCGGGGTCATTCCCTTGTTCTTGCGCAGCTCATAGAGAAGGTTTGCGTACTCATCAAGCTTGTCGCCGCAGTTCTGCGGGTCTACGATTACCGCGTCATTTACATGAACGCCGTACTTCTTGGCATCTGCGTAGATCTTGTCCGGGTTACCCAGCAGAATGAGCTTGGCAATGCCCTGGCTGAGAATTTCTGCAGCCGCACGAATGGTGCGCTCATCTTCTGACTCCGGCAGTACGATCGTCTTCACATCGCTCTTTGCGCGTTCCTTGATTCCATCAATGAATGACATCTCCCTTATCCTCCTATGCGTTGGTTGTCTTCATCTGTATTCTGAAAATCAGAAAATATCTTGTGAGTTTTTACCTATACTTAGGCAAAACCGCTGTAAGCGCTTCCATTATATCCTCCATAAAATACGCCTGCAAGGACAAATTGTGACACTTTTTTAACAATTTATGACAATTCAAAAAGGAAATGACCGCTGACTTTCTAGAAGCTGGCGGTCATTTCTCTTTTTGAATATAAGGGTTAGGAACTCCCCACTACTCGGTCGATAAGTGGCTTCTCACAATTCATACCTGAAGCGGCTCAATTTTCACAATATATCCAGCGTATTCCGGAGATATGAATTTCAGCAAATTCAGCGTTCCGTCTGCATTTACAAGCTTGTCAAGCGCATTTCTGTTAATCTTGACCGTCCAACGATATCCCATGTAAGTAAATACCATATAGATATCATTCTTGGACTCCTTCATCTCCTTAACAGTATCTGCAGAAAGCGTTGTCTTTTCTCCAAGATCAAACTGCATCCACTGGCCATAACCAGCATTTCGAATTGTCTTTACCAGCTCGTTCGATGCTGCCTCATCATTCAGATTCGAAACGTTATCGGTGATTACAGCAGAAATGGTAATTCCATACTTTTCACCGATATCATTCAAATCATTCTGAATCGAATTCTCGTTTGAAGTCTTCTTAGCATTTTCTTCTGCAAGCTTAGCACGAAGAACCTTAACACGATCAATATAGGTATTCAGATAAGCAAAATCCTCATCCGTGACCGCATTGGCAAACATAGCCTCGTAGCTAAGAGTTCCGGCTCTTTCTGCCTTGTTCTGCGCTTTTGCAAGAAGTGCCTTCGCTTCGTCAAGTCTTGCATTGAGGCCATCTACAGCACCCGTTCTGTCAGCCAGCTCCTGAGCAAGATCAGCAATCTTCTGCTTTGCAGCAGTAAGCGCATTTTCTGCATCGTGAACGGCCTTCATAATAGAGTTCTGCGTTTCAGACGTGTTCTTTGCATCTGCCTCTGCATTCTTTGCTGCAAGTACTTCGGCATCTGCAAGCTGAAGCGCATTCTGTTTCTCTGCAAGATCATCATCTGCGTTCTGCTTGGCTGTCTTCTTGGAGGCAAGATCATCCTGTGCAGTCTGCAGTGCAGTTACCGCGTCATCCAGCTCGTTTGTTGCTGTTTCCAGAGCGGTCTTGCAGATATCCACGTTCTTCTGAGCCTTGGCAACATCCTCACTCAGCTTTGCAAGGTCATCAGCGGCTGCCGTCTTATCATCAGCCGCCTTGTTTACTGCATCCGTCTTATCAGACAGATCCTTTTTAGCATCCGCCAGCGCTTCTTTTGCCTTATCTACCTTTGCCGATACGTTATTAAGCTCTTCGTTTTTGGTTAACAAAACATTTTCAGCCTTCTCATAGTTCGCTGCCGCCTGGGCAGCCTTAGCCTGTAACTCTAGATATTCATTGTAGGCCGTATTTGCTGCTAACTCCTTCTCTCTAAGAACATCCTGCGCGCTTTGGTTGGCAGTCTTCTTTTCCTGCAGGTTTGCATCTGCCTGTGCCACAGCTGCATCAATTGCTTCCATGCTCTTATTGGCCTTATCTACTTCAGACTTAGCCGTAAGTACATCTGCAGCCTTCTGCTTAGCATCTTCCTGTGCGGTCAGAAACTCGGCTTCCGCATCTTCTACGGCATCAGCTTTTTCGCTTGCCTTCTTCTGCGCGGCATCGAGCTTGTCCTGTGCAGCTTCAACCTTCTTCTGTGCGCTCGCAAGTGCTGCCTTTGCAAGAATTGAATTGTCATCCGCTTCTTTCTGAGCAGTCTTTGCATCTTCCAGATTTTTATTCGCGACATCCAGTGCAGACTGAGCCTTGGCTACTTCTTTTTCTGCTGCTTCAGCCTTGGTCTTTGCAGTCTCCAGCTCAGCTTCCTTGTCTGTCTTAGTCTGCTTTGCCTTTGTAAGCGCTTCAACTGCGTTGTCCCATGCAGTCTTTGCGTCCGACAGTGCCTTTGTAACCTTGTTGTAATAGGTCATGAAACGGTTTTCGTACTCATCAATTGTGTAGGTGGTACGGCTGTCGAAATCATTTGTCCATCCCATCTGCATGGATGTAGTTTCAAACCTGGTAGAATATCCATATCCGGCAATATTGTCGTCAGCGCTGACCATACTTAAATAATGGCCTGTTTCGCCTTCTCCACCATTGTCATAGATCTCTTTCTCCCCATAAAAAGCTTCCTCTGCTTTCTCGTAACCAAGTGCGAGGTTTTCAAGAGGCTTGAATGCGCCGGAATGGTCAACATTCCCATTGTTCTTAGTAAAGGCCCCCGACTGATAATCTGCGTCCAGCTCAGCCATTGCCATGGTAAGATCGCTAATCTTGTAGTCTACAAGGCCCTCAAAATTATCGTCGTTTACTCGAAGATTGTTGGCCGCTTTAATTCGCTCGATTGCATACTTTACATTTTCCAGACTGGTAGCGCTATCCTCCTGCCCAATACGAGCAGATTTAAGCACTTCCTTTCTGATTTCAGCAGCGTAGCTGCTCGGATATCCGATCATATCACTGGAAAGCTGACCATTTACCAGAAGATCATAAGCCTCCTTTGCGGTGGCATCTGTCTCGGCATCTGCCTGGAAAAATCCGGCAGACCCGGAATTAACAACTGCCTGTGCATCATCATATGCCTTCTTTGCGGCCTCAACAGCCTTTTCTGCTGCAGTAATGGCGTCCGCGCTGTCAGAAACTGCCTGGGTTGCCTCTGCTACAACATTATCCGCATTTAACTTTGCATCATCAGCAGTTTTCGCTGCATCGATCTTAGCGTTTACATCCTTCTGGGCTTCAGCCGTAGCGTCTGCCTTCTCAGACGCTTCCTTTGCGGCAGCGTCAGCACTTTCCTGAGCGCTGTCCTGCTCCTTGGATGCGTCTGTAACATCATTCTGCGCTGCAGTAACTGCAGCATTTGCTGCCTCTGCTTCTTTGTTCGCCTCGGCAAGAATTGCTTCTTTCTCGGTTACAGCCTGATTTGCCTGAATAAGAGCATTCTCTGCCAGGGCATAATTCTGATTGGCTGTATCGAGAGCCGCCTTTGCTGACTTGAATGCTTCAGAATCCTGATCGGCATTTGCAACAGCCTCGTTATACTGAGTCTGTGCTTCCTGAAGAGCGGTTGCAGCATTATCGGCATTATTCACAGCTGTAACCTGCTCCAGAAGTGCATTCTCACATTTACCCTGAGCCTCTCTGTAAACACCGTCCGCTTCGATCGCCGTGTTCATTGCATCTTCAAGATCAGCTTGGGCGGATTTTAACTCGTCCTTTTTTTCCGCCTCTTCTGCTTTGGCGGTGTCGACCTCTTCCTGCTTCTGTTCTACAACAGCTTCAGCAGCGGTTTTAGCATCTTCTGCAGCCTTCAGCGCCTCTGCTGCCTTATCCAGGTTATCCTTTGCAGCCTTGTACTCTGGAGAGCTTTCTTCTGCAGCGGCACTCGCAGAGTCAAATGCTGCCTGTGCCGCATCATAAGCTGCCTGTGCATTCTGAACGTTTGTAGTCGCAGTAGATACTACAGTTTCTGCCTCTGTTTCCTGGTTCTGCGCTTCATTGACTGCATCAGTCGCTTTGGAAACGGCATCTACAGCGTCGCTGACAGCCTGGTTTGCGCTCTGCTGTGCATCCTCAGCCTGCTTTGTGGCTGCCTCCGCCTGCTTTGCAGCAGACTCTGCCTCTGCTGCAGTGGTGTCAGTAACGCCGTTTGTATCTGCAGTATCCTGTGCATTCTGAAGATCAGAAGCCGCCTGGTCCATCTCTGCGTTCGCCTCTTCTGTCTTTTCAGGATTTGCAGCGATTGCGTCGTTGTTCTCCTGAATTGCATTCTCGGCTTCAGTAACAGTGTTCTGGGCAGAATCAACTTCCTGCTGTGCCTGATCCTTTGCTTCCTGAACTGCGTTCTTAGCATCATTCTCTGCCTGAGATAACTCTGTCGAAACCTCAGAAGCATGAACAGAAATTGTTGGCCCAACTGCAACAACTCCAGCTAAAACCGCTGCCCCCCCCTGAATAAACGCTTTTTTCATTTTCTTTTCCTCCATATGGATAATAGCTTATTCAACTCTCAGTTTAGCACAGCCATATTCTCCACAATAGTGGCATATTTGTCATATACAACAACTTATTGAAAACCACGCGGACAATTATTGTAATTCGGCAATCCAACTCCATGACCATTGATATGCACTGTCCGCAGCAATGGCAGCACTCGTATTAAGTCCCGCATCGTGTACAAGATAAATAGAAAAGGCTACCGATAGACGGCCGCCCGATTGCTAATCAAAAAAAACCGCACCCTTGGGCAGAGGGCGGTTATTTTTTGTGCCTATATATCACGCAAGCGTGACTGCAGCTGCCAGCTGCTCCAGCGCCCTTGTCAGCGTAGCCCGAGGGCAAGCCACATTGAAGCGCTGGAAGCCTTCTCCTACGGCGCCGAAAATAGCACCGCTGTCCAGCCAGAGCCCTGCCTTGTTCAGAATGAGATCCTCCAGTGCCGCATTGCCTAGTCCAAGGCTCCGGAAATCCACCCAGACAAGATAGGTCCCTTCCGGCTCTATCATGCGCAGCTGCGGCAGGCGCTCTCGAATAAAACGGCGCATGTAGGAAATATTATCCTGAATATAGTCTTTCACCGCATTGTACCAGGTCCCGCCGTCGCGATAGGCAGCCTCCGCCGCGATAAGTCCGGCAGCATTCAGCTGGCTGTAGCCGCTGGCATTGTAGGCATGACGAAACGCCTCCCGCAGGCCGGCATCCGCGATGAAGATATTTGAGACCTGGAGTCCTGCAATGTTAAAGGTCTTACTGGGTGCCGTGGCCGTAACCGTAAACGCCGTAAAGGCCGGATCAACCGCCGCAAATACCTGATGTCTCCCCTTCCAAACAAAATCTGCATGAATCTCGTCGCTGAACACGATCACGCCGTGGCGCCGGCAAATGTCTCCCAGCTGCAGCAGCTCTTCCCGGCTCCACACGCGCCCCACAGGGTTGTGCGGACTGCACAGCAAAAAGAGTTTGACATGATTCTCCTCGATCTTGCGCTCAAAATCCGCAAAATCAATTTCGTAGTGCCCGGTCTCTTCATCCAGTACCAGATCACTGGAAACAAGTCTGCGGTCATTGTCCGCGATGACCTCGCTGAACGGATAATACACCGGCTGCTGAATGAGCACAGCATCCCCCGGTTTTGTAAAGGCCTTCACCGCAACGGCGATGGCGAACACTACGCCCGGCGTTTTCTGCAGCCACTGCGGCTCAACCCGCCAGCTATGATGGATCTGCATCCATTGCTGCACCGCCGCAAAATACGCATCGTCCGATTCAGTATATCCGTAAATGGCGTGCTGTGCCTGCCGGACGAGGGCATCCTCAATATAGGATGATGTTTTAAAATCCATGTCCGCCACCCACAAAGGCAGCACATCTGCCGGACGGCCGCGCTGGACGGCAAAATCATATTTTAAACACTTGGTACCGTGTCGATCCGGTACAGCATCAAAATCCAGGTTGCGTTCACTCATGAATCGTCTCCCTCAGCACGCAGCAAAGGCCTGCGTCAAATCATCGATCAGATCATTCACATTTTCTATTCCTACTGAGAAGCGCAGAATGCGGTCCGTGAGGCCATTGGCAGCCAGCACCTCCGGCGGTACATCTGCGTGGGTCTGTGTGATCGGATAGGTCAGAAGGCTCTCCGTTCCTCCCAGACTCTCCGCAAAGCGGATGAGCTTCACACCCTCCAAAATGGCAGACACCTGCGCCTTTTCCCGCACTTCAAAGGACAGCATCGCACCAAATCCACGGGCCTGCCGCTTCATCAGCTCGTGGCCGGGGTGCTCCGGCAGTCCCGGAAAAATAACCCGCGTAACCTGCGGCTGCTTTTGCAGCCATTTGGCCAGTGCCATAGCATTCTCCTCCGCACGGTCCATGCGGACCGCCAGCGTCTGGATGCCGCGCAGCAGCAGCCAGGAATCAAACGGAGAAAGATTCGCGCCGATGGTTTTGCTGATTTCCCGAAGGCGCCCGGCCAGCTCCGGATCCTTTACTACGGCAAAGCCCGCCAGCGTATCGTTGTGACCGGACAGGTACTTGGTGCCGCTGTGCACGACAATATCCGCCCCCAGTTCAAGCGGATTCTGCAGATAAGGGGAAAGGAATGTGTTATCGACAATCAGAAGTGCTCCGCGAGCATGGGCCAGATCGGCCGCCGCACGAATATCTGTAACATTCATCATCGGATTCGTGGGCGTTTCGATATAAAGAGCCTTCGTCTCCGGGCGGATCGCCTGCTCGGCCTCTGCCATCCCCTTGCTGAAACCAATCGATGTAAACGTGATTCCCCGCGGCTCGCTGACGGTGCGAAACAGACGCGGCGTACCGCCGTAAAGGTCTGCCTCTGTTACCACATGGTCGCCTGGGGCGAACAGCTCCATCACCGCCAGGATAGCCGCCATGCCGGTGGCAAAGGCCACCGCATCGGTTCCCTGCTCCAGGGCTGCCACGGTCTTTTCCAGCTGCTCACGGGTCGGATTCTGCACGCGGCTGTAATCGTAGCCGGTGCTCTGTCCCAGAGCAGGATGTGCAAACGTAGCAGTCTGATAAATCGGAAAGCTGATCGCACCATAGCGGGCAGAGCGGTCATCATCCTCCAGGTGAATACATCGGCTCTCAATCGAAAGGCTCATTCTGGTATCTCCTTTAAATACAATGATGTTGGTTCAAAGGGTCCTTTACCCCATGATATCCGGTTGCATAGTCAGTGGCAGTATCATACATCTGATTACCTACTATAACAATAGGTTAAGTGTACAATCGAATATTGGATAGCTACTGCCTGTTTATCATTTCTTTATAAAAAAACATTTGTGACCAACGGTCATCTTTTGTATACTGCCCTCATAGACAAACGCACCGGATGCACAAAGCCAATAGGCCTTGCATCCAACGATGGCATGGTCACTATATTTTTCACCTATGGAGGTAATCACGTATGTATTATTCCAGCGGCAATTACGAAGCATTTGTTCGTCCTCTCAAGCCAGAAGGCGTCGACAATAAATCCGCCTATATTGTAGGCTCCGGTCTCGCAGCGCTCTCTGCAGCCTGCTATCTGGTGCGCGACGGCCAGATGAAGGGCGAGAACGTACACGTCCTTGAAAAGGAAGCAGTTCCGGGCGGCGCCTGTGACGGCATGTATTTCAACAACGTCGGCTATGTCATGCGCGGCGGCCGTGAGATGGACAACCACTTTGAGTGCATGTGGGATCTATTCCACTCCATTCCTTCCATTGAGACTCCCGGCGTAAGCGTTCTCGATGAATACTACTGGCTGAACAAGAAGGATCCGAACTTCTCCCTCTGCCGTGCAACAAAGAATCGCGGCGAGGATGCGCACACCGACAAGAAATTCGGTCTCTCCGACAAGGGCACTGCCGAAATCATGAAGCTGTATCTGACACCGAACGAGGATCTCTACAACAAGCGCATCGACGAGATTTTCGACGAGGAAGTCTTCAGCAGCAACTTCTGGATGTACTGGCGCACCATGTTCGCCTTCGAGAACTGGCACTCTGCGCTGGAGATGAAGATCTATCTGCAAAGATACATTCATCACATCGGCGGGCTTCCGGATTTCACCGCTCTTCGCTTTACCAGATACAATCAGTACGAATCCATGATTCTCCCGATGATCGAGTACCTGAAGGGCTTTGGTGTAAGCTTCGAGTACGGCGTAAAGGTTGAGAACGTCCGTTTCGACATTCAGCCGGATAAAAAGACGGCCATCGGCATCGACGTTATCCGCAGCGGCCAGAAGGAAACCATCCCGCTCACAGAGAATGACCTGGTCTTCATCACCAACGGCGGCTGTGTAGAGAATGCCACTATGGGAAGCCAGAACTCTCCTGCCCCCTTCGATCCGGATCTTCGCGAAGGCGGCGGCTGGGATATGTGGCATAAGATTGCTCTGCAGGATCCGTCCTTTGGACATCCGGAGAAATTCGACTACGATCCGGAGCAGTCCAACTGGATGAGTGCCACCGTCACAACCCTGGACGACAAGGTCATCCCGTACATCAAGAACATCTGCCATCGCGATCCCTTCAGCGGCGGCGTAGTCACCGGCGGAATCGTTACTGCACAGGATTCTTCCTGGCTGCTGTCCTGGACCATCAACAGGCAGCCGCAGTTCCGCTCGCAGCCGAAGGACCAGTGCCTTGTCTGGGTATATGCTCTGTTCTCAGACCGTCCGGGCGATTACATCAAGAAACCCATGCGCGACTGCACCGGCAAGGAGATCTGCGAGGAGTGGCTGTATCACCTCGGCGTTCCGACCGAGGAAATCGAGACGCTGGCATCGGAAAGCTGCAATACTGTTCCCGTTATGATGCCGTACATCACCGCCTTCTTCATGCCTCGAGAGGCCGGCGACCGCCCGGATGTTGTTCCGAAGGGAGCTGTAAACTTTGCATTCCTCGGGCAGTTTGCAGAGACACCCCGCGATACCATTTTCACCACCGAGTATTCCATCCGCACCGGCATGGAGGCTGTGTACACTCTGCTGGATATTGACCGCGGCGTTCCGGAGGTATGGGGCAGCACCTATGATGTACGCGATCTTCTCCATGCAACCGTAGCTCTTCGCGACGGACGGCCGCTCAATGACGGTTCTATGGGACCTGCGGTTGACGCTCTCATAAATGCCGCTATGCACAAGATTCGCGGAACCGATATTGAAAAGCTCTTAAAGCGCTACCACGTAATTGAAGAGCCGGTGAAGAAGTCCGTTTCCGAGATGCTTAGCGACGGCACGCAGAAGGTCAAGGATAAGCTTCCGAAAACCGCGGACGAGGCAAAGGCTCTCGTCTCCGAGAATAAGGTCGCTCTCGCAGCAGGCGCCGCCGCCATCGGAGCACTCGGTGTTCTCTCCGGTGTAGTGAAGAAACGCAGATAAAGCATAATCATTTAGCACCCAGCACGACCGAAGCAGCCGGCTGGCAGAGATGTCTCAGGATCAGGCATCTTTACCAGCCGGCGTTTTCTGTGACGTTCCGCTAAGAAAGACCGGGCAGCCTCTCGCAATGAGAAGCTGCCCGGTCTTTTGTCGTATGATTTGGAAGAAATATGTATCTGTTACTGTAAAAATCCCGGACAGCGGCTGCGCGTTAGTGCGAGCTTGCTCGCGCAGACGCGCAGACATTGGACGGGTTAGCATACATGAGTAAGTAGGGCGATAGCCCGGATTACGAATGTATGCGTCAGCTGCGGGAGTGTCGCAGACACGAAGCAGCTGATTTTTATTTGTAGTGGTGCCTGCGCGAGCAGGCATGGTGGTTTTAGCACCTGCCATATTTCAACGTGAACCCTCTGCTTGCAGGCAAATTCACGATTGA
>CAVGIV010000023.1:0-28006 GCA_963629395.1 Paludibacteraceae bacterium
TTCACGTTGAAATATGGCAGGTGCTGAACAGATACAAACAAACGAATACCGGAGAGGAAACTGCTTTGGCATATGAGAACAAACTAGTCCTGATTGACGGACACAGCATATTGAACCGTGCATTCTACGGAATGCCGGATCTGACCAGCAGCGCAGGCTTACATACCGGCGCTGTTTATGGTTTTCTGAAGATTTTATTCAAAATTCTGGACGAGGAGAAGCCGCAGTACCTTACGGTTGCCTTTGACGTACATGCGCCGACCTTTCGGCATGAGGCGTATGCAGACTATAAGGGTACCAGACACCCGATGCCGGATGAGCTGCGCGAGCAGGTTCCTCTGATTAAGAAGGTTCTGAAGGCCATGGGCGTTGCCACCTGCGAAAAGGCCGGGCTGGAGGCGGATGACATCCTTGGTACGCTGGCGAAAAAGGCCCAGGCAGACGGGATGGAGGTATCACTGGTTTCGGGCGACCGGGATCTTCTGCAGATTGCCGATGAGCATATACAGATCCGGATTCCCAAGACGCAGAAGGGGCAGACAACCATTCTGAACTATTACGCAAGGGATGTTCAGGAAGCACTTAGCGTTACTCCGCTGGAATTTATTCAGGTAAAAGCACTCCAGGGCGACACGGCAGACAACATTCCGGGGGTACCGAAAGTGGGCCCCAAAACGGCGACCGACCTGATTGTCAAATATCACTCCGTAGACGGTGTCTATGAGCATCTATCGGAGATTACCAGGAAGAGCCTCCACGATAATCTGGAGCAGAATGAGGATAAGGCGAGGCTCTCCCTGTTCCTTGCGACCATTCAGACAGATGCTCCGGTGGAGCTGGATTCGGAGGGAGCCCGGCTCGGAAATCTGTTTACACCGGAGGCGTTTACTCTGTATACAGAGCTGGGCTTTAAGAACCTTCTGACGAAATTCTCCAGGGAGACAGCTTCAGCTGCGTCCATGAATTCATCCGGCAGGCAGAAGGAAGGTGTGTCCGAAAGCGAATGGAAGGAGCTGTCCGAGGAGGAGCTGCAGGCGGAGCTCCCGGAGATGTTTTTACAGGATCTGCCGGTGGAAAAGGCGGATGATAATGAGGACAGACAAGGCGGAACGGCCGCAGCTGTCAGCGAAAATCTGCCCTGGGCTGCGGTTTTCCCGCTTATGGATCCGCCGGCACCCGGGGGAGTCCCGGAAGGACTGACGGTATCGGCGCTGGCCGTTTTTGAAAACGGCAGGGTGGAGGTGCTGCCGGCCAAGGCTGTGGACGGTGGAAATGAGCTCATGGTTTCTGCGGCAGGAGAGCTGGTGCCGGCGGGGAACAAGCCCGACACGACGGAGATGACAAGGCGCCTTACGCAGCTGCGGATAAAAGCCCGCAACGCAGAGCTGCGCCTTGCTGTTTTTGATCTGAAGGCGCAGCTGCCGCTCTGGGACATTCCCAGGGAGGAGTTCCGGGATGGAATATGCCTTGACGGAATCATGGATGTCCTTTTGGGCGCATATCTTCTGAACCCGCTGAAGAATGATTACGAGCCGGAGGACATTGCGGCGGAGTATCTGGGAGAGACCGTCGAGGGAAGAGACCATCTTCTCGGGAAAAATACCATGGCAGCATTTTACCGTGAGAATCCCAAGGAGGCTGCAGACTACGCGGAGCGGACCTGCCGGATGCTTGCAAAGGCGGCACCGCTTGTACGAAGTGCCCTGGAAAAGGCACAGATGCTGGAGCTCTACGAGCGCATGGAGCTTCCGCTGTCCTATGTTCTGTATGACATGCAGAAAATCGGCATCCGCGTACTGCCGGACAAGCTCTCCGAGTATGGCGAGCAGCTGGTGGGACGGATCCATGAACTGGAGGAGGCCATTTACGAGGCGGCGGGGCATGATTTTAACATCGCAAGTCCCAAGCAGCTGGGAAAGGTCCTTTTTGAAGAGCTCCAGCTCCCGGGCGGCAAGAAGACCAAAAGCGGATATTCTACCGCAGCGGATGTTCTGGAGAAGCTGGCGCCGGAGCACAGCATCGTCGCCAATGTACTGGAGTATCGCGGCCTTACGAAACTCAAATCCACCTATGCAGATGGCCTTGCCGGTTACATTGCAGAGGATGAACGGATTCATACCACCTTTCACCAGACCATTACGGCAACCGGACGCATCAGCTCGGCGGATCCGAATCTCCAGAACATTCCTATGCGAACCGAGCTCGGAAGAGCCATCCGCAAGGTCTTTGTTCCGGGGGAGGGGTGCTGCTTTACCGATGCGGACTATTCGCAGATTGAGCTGCGCATTCTGGCATCCATGTCCGGAGATGAGGCGCTGATTGAGGCTTACCGCGAGAACCGCGACATTCACAGGGCTACGGCGGCCAAGGTGTTCCACACACCCTATGAGGAGGTGACCTCCCTGCAAAGACGGAACGCCAAGGCAGTGAATTTCGGCATTGTCTACGGCATCAGCTCCTTTGGACTCTCGCAGAATCTGTCAATTTCCAGAACAGAGGCGAAGGAATATATCGAGGCATATTTTCAGATGTTCCCGGGAATCAAGGCTTTTCTTGACCAGGAGGTAAAGGATGCCAAGGAATGCGGGTATTCGACAACGCTCTTTGGCAGGCGGCGGCCTGTGCCGGAGCTGAAGAGCTCGAATTTCATGCAGCGGCAGTTTGGAGAGCGCGTAGCAATGAATGCACCCATTCAGGGCACGGGAGCAGATATCATGAAAGCGGCGATGATCCGCGTGTGGGAAGAGCTCTGCCGCCGCGGGCTGCGGTCCCGCATGATTCTGCAGATTCACGATGAGCTTTTGATCGAGACGGCCCGGGGAGAGGAAGAGCAGGTGGCAGAGATTCTGAAAAACGCAATGATGGGCGCTGCCAGTCTTCGCGTTCCGCTGGAGATTGACTGCCATACCGGGGCAGACTGGTACGAGACCAAGTAGGACTTCCTGCGAGGATTTACGAATGAGAGGCGAAAATGCCATCGGGCATTTTCGGATATCAGATTTGAGATGGTTGTTAAACAGTTGCCGGAGATGAAGGGCAGCAGGAGGAAGCGTATGCGTGTGATCGGCATTACAGGCGGAGTGGGATCCGGCAAATCCGAACTCCTGCGTTACATTCGGAATCGCTACAACTGCCGGATATTGCTGGCTGATGAGGTTTCTCATGACGTGATGCAAAAGGGCGGGGCCGCCTATGAGGCCCTGCTGCAGCTTTTGGAGCAGTATCCGGGAGAGGGAAAGCTGACGCAGGAGGACGGCGAGCTTAGCAGGCAGGAGATGGCGGCGAGGATCTTTACCAGTCCGGAGCTTCGCGAGAGGGTGAATGCAATTCTGCATCCTGCTGTTAAGGAGAGCATCCTTTCCGCTATACAAGAGGAGAAAGAAAAGTCGCGTGCGAAGGCGCCGGGAGCGGTGGATTATTTTTTTCTCGAGGCTGCACTTTTGATTGAGTGCGGATATGGTTCCGTAGTAGACGAAATGTGGTATATTTATTGCAATCTGCCTGTGCGAAGGCAGCGGCTCAAGGCAAGCCGCGGATATTCCGATGCCAGAATTGACAGCATTCTGGCCGCCCAGCTTTCGGAGGAGGAGTTCCGAAGGGGGGCAGATGTTGTGATCGACAATTCCGGCGCATTGGAAGAAGCCTATCGGCAGATCGATGAGGTATTATGAGGTTTCAAACATTTTCCAGCGGCTCCAGCGGCAACTGCAGCTACGTCGGCTCAGAGTCCACACATCTTCTGGTGGATGTCGGCATCAGCCGCAAGAGAACGCAAGAGGCACTGCAGAGGATCGAGCTTGATTTTTCGGATCTGGACGGTATATTCATTACGCATGAGCATAGCGATCACATTCAGGGGCTTGCCATGATTATGAAGAAGTCGGACGTTCCGGTTTATGCGACGAGAGGTACCATCGCAGCCATCCGCTGTATGGATAAATTTCGTGATTTTGGAGAGGACCGGTTTATTCCGGTGAAGGCAGATGAGAAGGTTACGATCAAGGATCTGACCGTTTCACCCATGCAGATTTCGCACGATGCGGCGGAGCCGGTGGGATACCGCATTCAGTACGGGCATAAGAAGGTGTCTGTCTGCACGGACCTTGGCTGTTATACGGAATATACAAAGGCCTGCCTCCGGGATTCCGATGTGCTGCTGCTGGAGGCCAATCATGATATCAACATGCTGCAGGTGGGTCCGTACCCCTACCCGTTGAAGCAGCGGATTCTTTCGGATCGGGGGCATTTGTCGAATTCTGCCAGCGGGCGTCTTTTGGACAGTGTTCTGAATTCGCATATGAAGGCGATATTCCTGGGACACCTGTCGCAGGAGAACAATTACCCGGAGCTGGCGTTTGAAACTGTACGCGTAGAGATCAATGCAGCGGAGGACTCCTATGAGGCGGATGAGCTTCCCATTGCAGTGGCGCCCCGCAAGGAAGCCTCGGAAATGGTAGAGTTTTAGAGTGGCCGGGGGACCGGCAGAAAGGTGAGAACATGCAGAAAAGAGCGATCATCACAGTGGTTGGCAAGGATACCGTCGGCATTATTGCAAGAGTCTGCAGCTATCTGGCAGAGCGGAGCATCAATATTCTGGATATTTCGCAGACGATTGTGCAGGGATATTTTAACATGATGATGATTGTTGACATTACCGCACTGGAAACGCCGTTCGCGGATGTGGCCAAAGAGCTCGACGTCATCGGCAAGGACTCCCTTGGCGTGCAGATTAAATGCCAGAAGGAAGAAATCTTCGATTCCATGCACAGGATCTGAAATAAGGGTGATACAGTATGATTAATATCCGCGAAGTAGAAGAAACCAACGCAATGATTGAGAAGGAGAATCTGGATGTCCGTACGATTACGATGGGCATCAGCCTTCTGGACTGCATCAGCTCGGACATAGATGTTCTGAAGAAGAACATCTATGAGAAAATATATGATCTGGCCAAGGACCTGGTCCGTACCGGAGAGGAAATATCACAGGACTTTGGAATTCCGATTGTCAATAAGCGGATTTCCGTGACCCCGATTGCACTGGTGGGCGGCTCGGCATGCCATAGCTCGGAAGACTTTGTGGAGATTGCCAAAACGCTGGACGAGGTGGCCGGAAAGGTGGGCGTCAACTTCCTCGGCGGCTACAGTGCGTTGGTTTCCAAGGGAATGACAAAGGCCGATGAGCTGCTGATCCGTTCCATCCCGCAGGCGCTGCAGCAGACACAGGTGGTGTGCTCCTCCGTGAATCTTGCCTCCACTAAGACAGGAATTGACATGGATGCGGTTCGCCTGATGGGAACCATCATCAAAGAGACGGCAGAGAAGACAAAGGACCTTCCGGTAAACGGCTGCGCGAAGCTTGTTGTATTCTGCAACGCGCCGGATGACAATCCGTTTATGGCAGGTGCATTTCATGGCGTGACGGAAGAGGATGTGGTGCTGAACGTGGGCGTTTCCGGCCCCGGCGTTGTCAAGAAGGCACTGGAGTCCTGCCGCGGCGCCGACTTTGAGACACTCTCCGAAACCATCAAGAAGACGGCCTTCAAGGTGACGCGTGTGGGACAGCTGGTTGCCAAGGAGGCTTCGGCACGGCTTGGCATTCCGTTTGGCATCATCGACCTGTCACTGGCACCGACACCGGCTATCGGAGATTCGGTTGCGGACATTCTGTGTGAAATGGGACTGGAAAGAGCAGGGGCTCCTGGAACGACGGCAGCGCTTGCTATGCTCAATGACCAGGTGAAAAAGGGCGGCCTTATGGCATCCAGCTATGTGGGCGGTCTCTCCGGTGCCTTCATTCCGGTTTCAGAGGATCAGGGGATGATCGATGCCGCAGAGGCAGGTGCTTTGACCATTGAGAAGCTGGAGGCGATGACCTGCGTTTGTTCCGTCGGTCTGGATATGATTGCTATCCCGGGAGATACAAAGGATACGACCATAGCCGGGATCATTGCGGATGAAATGGCGCTTGGCATGGTCAATCAGAAAACAACGGCCTGCCGCCTTATTCCGGTCCCGGGAAAGGGCGTCGGAGACCGGGTGGAATTCGGCGGACTTTTGGGGTATGCGCCCATTATGCCGGTGAATACCTTTGGGTGTGATGCGTTTGTAAACCGCGGCGGACGGATTCCGGCTCCGGTACACAGCTTTAAAAACTAAGGTATAGTTTTTTTAAAGGAGGGGACAATGGAAGCGAAAAAGTATGATGTGACTGCGCTTGGGGAGCTGCTGGTTGATTTTACCGCAGGGCCTCTTAGTGAGCAGGGAAATCCTACCTTTGAGGCCAATCCGGGCGGCGCGCCCTGCAACGTGCTGTCCATGCTGGGACGATTGGGGCATCCCACGGCTTTCATCGGCAAGGTGGGCAGGGACGCCTTTGGAGAGATGCTGCGGGAAAAGGCTGCGGAGCAGGGAATTGATATGTCGGGGCTTTCCATGGACAACTCCGTTCATACAACGCTTGCCTTCGTGCAGAAGCTGGCAAACGGGGACCGTGATTTTTCCTTTTACCGCAAGCCCGGCGCAGACATTATGCTGCGGCCGGAGGATGTGCGTGCACATAAGGAGCTGATTGAGAATTCTCGGATCTTCCATTTCGGTACGTTGTCGATGACCGATGAGCTGGTGGATCATGCGACGAAGGAGGCCCTCACCATTGCCAAGGATAACGGGGTTACCATTTCCTTCGACCCCAACTACCGCCCGCCGCTTTGGAGCTCCGAGGATGAGGCCAGAGAGAAGATGGTCTTTGGCATGCGGAACACAGATATCATGAAGATCTCGGACAATGAGATTGTATTTCTGACCGGGGATGACAATCTGGACCGCGGCGTTCGGACACTGATTGACCGCTATGAGATTCCGCTTGTCTTTGCAACGCTCGGACCGGACGGGAGCCGTGCATATTACAAGGGAGAGCGCGTGGACTGCGCAGGCTTTAGGAATCCGAATACGATTGAGACTACGGGAGCCGGGGATACCTTCTGTGCCTGCGGCCTGCACTTTGTTCTCAAGTATGGTCTGAAGAATCTGAACATCCTGCGGCTGCATGAGCTCTTGACCTTTGCCAATGCGGCTGCCTCCCTTGTTACTACAAGGCGTGGTGCACTGGCGGTCATGCCGACGGAGCAGGAGGTGCAGGAGTACCTTGCCTCTATGCGGGGGTAACTATCAGCACCGATCTTGAATTTGCCTGCAAGCAGAGGGTTCACGTTAAAATGTGGCAGGCACTGAACAGATACGAATTGTATACGCATCGTAAGATCCCGCTGACGCTGGTGCATGTCAGGGGGATCTTTCTGTTGGATGATAATGTGAGGAACAGTGATGACGCTTTTGCAGCTAAAATATGTCGTGACAGCGGCGACGGCCGGAACCATCAGTGAGGCTGCCAAAGAGCTTTATATCACACAGCCCAGTCTGACGTCGGCGATTAAGGAGCTTGAAAATGAGCTTGGCATCACAATTTTCAAGCGTACAAACCGGGGAATTCTGCTTTCGGCAGAGGGAGAAGAGTTTTTGGGCTATGCTCGTCAGGTGATAGAGCAGACCAATCTGATGGAGGAACGGTATCTGGGAAATGCGCAGATCCGGCACAGGTTCTGTGTGTCTACGCAGCACTACTCCTTTGCGGTAGAAGCGTTTGTTGATCTTCTGAAGCGATACGGCGGAGAGGAGTACGACTTTCGCATCCGTGAGACACAGACCTATGAGCTGATTGATGATGTATCCAATCTGCGAAGCGAGGTGGGTGTCCTGTACCTGAACCGCTTCAATGAAACCATTCTGCGGAAGACCCTTCAGGAAAAGGAGCTTACGTTCCATAGGCTGTTCATTGCGCGGCCGCACGTCTTTGTCAGCGCATTCAGCCCGCTGGCGCAGAAGAGCATCATTACGCTTGAGGATCTGGAGCCCTATCCGAGGCTCTCGTATGAGCAGGGTGAGCACAATTCCTTTTATTTTTCGGAAGAAATTCTGAGCACGAGGGAGAGCAAAAAGGATATCATGGTTTCAGACCGCGCCACGCTGTTCAACCTTCTGATTGGCCTGAATGGCTATACCATCTGCAGCGGTGTAATCAATGAAAAGCTGAACGGAGCGAATATCGTTGCCATCCCTCTGGCTGTGGATGATTACATGGAGATTGGATACATTGTCCATAGCCGGATCGGAACAGGTGTATTCGGAGAACGCTATATTGAAGCGCTGAAAAAGTATACAAAGATTGATGTCAAACAGAACCGGGGATCCGGGAAATGATGCACGGACATGTTTTTATGTGACCGTGATTATAGGAGAAGCATGGCAGCAACAGGAACGAATAGTAAAAACGGCCGCAGTCTGGTCCTTACGGGGGCGCCGGGAGGGGGAGAGAATATCTCTGCATTTGAGAGTATTGCAGATTGCCTGCAGAAGGGAGAAAGACTGCTCCTCCTGTCTGGAAATCTTTCTGTGGAATGGAGAAACAACCTGGAACAGACAGAAGGAGGTGTTTCTCACAAGAGACTTTGCGGCGGATGGGTAAGCGCCCGTGCGGCAGCAGCCGAGCTGTGCCGCCTTCTGGGGACAAAGGAAGGAGCTGCGGATCGTGATATCGGGAAAGCTACTGTGGCAGATCCGAAGGCAGACAGCGCAGATGAGCATGAGAAGGAAGAAAAATTCCTGAAAGAGCTCTTGCTGCAGACAATCTGGGAGCCCAGCCCGGTTATAGAGAAAAGCCTGTACGAGCTGTACGAGCAGTACCGGGGCCTTGGAAAGGTTCCGGAGGCGGACTGGGACATGCCGGGGCTGGAAGAAAAGGGCTGGAGTGAGCTGGAGGAGATCAGCGCGCTTCTGACCGAATACGCAGAGAATCTCCCTTCCGGCGGCAGTGATTTTCGCCGTCATCCGTGGTATGGTTTCTGCGGGCGGATTGAATCAGAGAGGGAGCGGGAATCGCTTCGGGCGGCGCTGGAGGGCGTCTGCGGGATGCTGCAGCGAGCGCTCCCTCTCATGCGAAAGCTCTCGCTGGAGTATGAGGTTTCCTGCCGCTGCCTGCAGGAGGCGGCGTTCTGGGAGAAGGCACTAACGTTTCTTGCCTCCTCGCGCCTGGTCACGGCGAAGCTCCTCCGGCCGGAGATCTTTAATGAGGTGGATCCGGTGCTGTCCGAGCTTCGGGAAATGGGAGGGCAGCTGCAGAAGGCAAGAGGAGAGCTTTTAAGAGACTACGGAGCAGAGATTCTTGAGCAGGATGGAACCGGTCTTCTTGCCCGGCTGAAGACCAAATACGCCGGCAAGGCATCCAGATTGTGGAGCGGGGAGTATAAGCGGCTCATTGCCGCGCTTCGCAGATGCCGCAAAGATGCTGGCAAAATGAGCTATGAGGAAGCGTGCCAAACGGCAGCGCTGCTGGCAGAGGTTGAAAAGCTATCGACAGATTATGCGGAGCTGGAAAGGAAGATTTCCGGATATTTGGGACCGGCCTACCAGGGCGCAGATTCGGATTGGGACTACATCATGCAGCAGATGGATGCGCTGTATGCTCTTCTGGAGGAGCGAGTTTACCTTGGGAAACTTCCCGAGCTGAAGGACCTGGCGGGAGAACAGGATAATCTGGCATCCATGGCTGAAGAACTCCGGAATGCCCGGAGCGTATGCTCCGAGGAAATGCTGCAGATGCTACAGGAAAGCTTTGACACGGACATCCTGGATCTTTCCGGAAGTGCGGCAGCCCTTGTACTGATTCGTCTGAAGGGGTGCCTTCTGGCAATGGATCATCTGGAGGAGTGGCAGATATTTTACCGGACTTTATCGCAGCTTCTGGATCGGGGATACCTTCCGTTCCTGCGCTGTATGGTGCAGGAAAACATGCCGGGCGAGTGCATTGCTGCTTCGTTTCAAAAAAGCTTCCTTCACCAGTGGATGGACCGCATCATCGGCACCCTTTCGATAACGCCGTCTCTCGTGGTGTTCGATGCAGCCGGATTATTTCTTCCGGAAACCGTTCCGGCGGCAATGGTTTGGAAACGGGAGCTTCTGGCACTTAGAACGACGAAGACCTTGCGGGGAGACCTTCGGAAGGAGAATGGAAATTGCCAGGAGAAGGAAAAGCCGGTTCCGGTGTTCCCGCCCTACAAGACGGCGGATCTGCAGCAGCTTCAGTATTTGTATTTTGCAGGGGATTTGCAGACCTTTGTGCGGGGGATTCTGGAGATTGAGGCACCGCTCTCGGAGGAGCTTCTTTTAAAACGCATCGTGTGGTGGTTTGGCAAGGAAAAGGTGACAAGCGGTGTTTTGATGGAGTTTCAGAGGCAGATGAAGGGATGCGAGAGCCAGGGAATTTTCCGGAAAAACGGCTTCTTGTATCTGGAAAATCAGCTGGGAAATCCGGAGAATCTCATGCTGCATGTACCGGGGGATATGAAACGGGAGCTTCGCATGATTGCACCGGAGGAGCTTGCTGCCGGCATGAAGGTGATTTTAAAAAGAGAAGGGGCAGCCGATAAGGAAAAGCTGTTCGAACGTGTGCTGCAGCTATGCGGGTATGACCACATGGAGAACGCATATGCCGGTCATCTTGAGAACGCATATTCGCTGTTGCAGAGGACGTCTTAGGCACGAGAAGTAACATCATGGGAAGGACGCGCTGCAGCGGTTATGCAGGGAAACTTTGCATAGGTAGCGACCGTCCTTGTAAGAGGGAATACATCATATGACCAGGAAGCAGCTCAGAATTTGCTATAGAATAATTACAATCCTGTCCCTATGTGCAGGCTGTTATTTTAGTCTGAAGGAAACAACCTCCGTGAAGGCGCTGTTGTCCTATTATACGCTGCAGAGCAATTTGATCTGTCTTGCCGCATTTGTGATTTATGTGATACTGGAGCTGCGAGGGAATGAGTGCAGGAATCGGTTTTATTATTTTTCCAAGGGCGGAATCACAATGGCAATCATTATAACCATGCTGGTGTACCATGCGGCACTTGTTTCGGCTGATTTCGAAATGGACGCATTGCAAAAAAGCATTGCAGACAGGCTTTTGGCAGATACGTTTGTGCATACGATTTCGCCGCTGTTTGTGATTGGAGATTATTTGCTTCTGGATGAGAAGGGTAAAATGAAGTATTACTACCCGGCTCTTTGGCTGATTATTCCGCTTTTGTATGTTGTATATGTGTACATTTATGGCACGCTGGGCGGAAGATTTTTCAATATTGGAGGATCGGAGCACTTTGCTTATTTCTTTCTGGACTACACGCAAATCGGTGCAAAGGCAGTGGCTGTGTGGATCCTGGGAATTGCGGCACTTATATTTGCAATGTCCGAGGGACTTGTCCTTCTGGATCGGAACCTGCCGAAGCGGCTGGCGCTGCAGCGGGCGACACTGCATTCCGTCAAATCCAGCCGCCGTCCATGGTGATGATCTGGCCGGTCAGATAGGCGGGCGCGTGCGCAAGCTGCACAACGGCAGCGGCAATTTCCTCCGGATCTGCAAAACGGCCGGCCGGGATCTCCTCGGCAAGCGCGGCGCGATCATCTGCGCTGAGCAGATGATTCATCTGCGTTTCCACACATCCGCAGGCGAGAGCATTGACCGGAATGCCGGAGGGAGCAAGCTCCTTGGCCAGCGCGCGGGTTAAGGCGTTGACGCCGCCCTTGGAGGCGGAGTAGGCTGCTTCGCAGGAGGCTCCTGCGGATCCCCAAACGGAGGAGATGTTCACAATGCGCCCGGGACAAGCGGCAGAGTCTTCGGATCTGTTGCGTAAAAATAGAGGAATGGCCTCGCGTGAGGTGTAAAAGACAGAAGACAGGTTCGTTTGCAGAACGTCGTCCCATTCTTCATCTGTCATGTCCTGCAAAAGCCCGATGTGGGCGATGCCGGCATTGTTCACCAGAAGCTCCAGGTGCGAGGTTTCACGGAAAAGTGCGCGGACGGCAGCAGGATCTTTGGCGTCGCAGCAGACGCTCCGGACGCGAAGACCGGAATCCTTGTGGGCATTTTCCAGCTCGTTTGCCAGTGCATCCAGCGCAGAAAGAGACCGGGAGCAGGTCAGAATCAGATCCCAGCTATCCGCCGCCAGTGTGCAGGCGATCGCCCTTCCGATGCCGCGGGAGGCACCGGTTACCAATGCGGTCCTCCGATGGTCCAATGTGCTGGGAATAGATGAATGTACAGTATTCATGAAGGCTCCTTTATTGTCTTATCTATGCAACAAAAACAGTTGATTGCGGTATAATTCCATCAAGTACAGTCGTGATTCACAAGATGCAAAGAGGTTTTTAAATTGAGCAGTATGCGCGGAGAGCGCAGAACCGACACCGGAAACGGTGTTGTACGAATGGTGTTCGTGGTTCTGGCTTCGGTTATTCAGATTTTCCTGTTATATCTGGTCATGCGGTGGCTGACAGCGTATTCCACGTGGATTTACATCGGCGTGCGTATCGCAGCGGTGATGGTCATCCTGGCTATTTACGGATATCATACAACGACATCAATGAAGCTGCCATGGATTGTGCTGATTCTGGCAGCACCGTTTCTGGGGATTATTCTGTGGTTTCTCATGGCCAGTAAGCTTGCTACGCATCCCATGAAGATGCGCTTTGCGAGGATAGAAGAGCTCCTGTCGGGGTTTCTTTTGCAGGAGGAGCATGTACAGGAGAGGCTTCGCCGGGAGAATACTGCAGATGGCGGTATGGCACAGTATTTATGGCGGAAGGGGCATTTTCCGTTGTATCGGAATGAGGGCTGCCTGTATTACCGGAGTGCGTCTGAGGCGCTGGAGGCTCAGCTTGCGGATCTTCGGAGGGCAGAGTCGTTTATTTTCATGGAGTATTTTGCAGTCGAGGACAAGGAGTCCTTTGGCAGAATTCGCCAGGTGCTCAGGGAAAAGGCTGCGCAGGGCGTGGAGGTTCGCCTCTTTTATGACGATGTCGGGAGCATTGGCTTTGTCAACGGGCGCTTCTGCAAGCGGATGGAGGCCGATGGTATTAAGGCCAGAATTTTCAATCCGGTGCTGCCGAGTCTTCGCGTGTTTATGAATAACAGAGATCACCGGAAGATTACGGTGATTGATGGGCGGGTTGCCTATACGGGCGGTTATAACCTGGCGAATGAGTATTTTGGCGTTACAAAGCCCTATGGAGAGTGGAAGGATGCGGGCATTCGCGTGACGGGACCTGCGGTACGCTCGTTTACGACAGTTTTCCTGGAAATGTGGAATGCCATTCACGCAACCGATGAAGATGATAAAGAGTTCGACCGGTTCTTCCCGGGGCTTACGATCGGAGAGCAGGGCCGGGAAAAACAAAGCGCCAGGGAGATTCTGGGCGAGGCGCAGGCATCCGGGATGTCGCCGCACAGCTTCCTGGAGGAGCTGGCGCAGAAGAACATCACGAGAGATGAGGCGGCGGAGAAAACAATGTATGACACGCTGCCGGATGCGGCAGGCTTCGTGCAGCCCTATGCGGATTCCCCGCTGGATGAGGAGCAGATTGGCGAGAATGTGTATCTGTCCATTGCCAACGGCGCGGCGGATTATCTGTACTTTGTGACGCCGTACCTGATTCTGACGGACGAAATGAGCCGGGCTATTACGCTGGCTGCAGAGCGCGGCGTGGATGTCAGAATCATTACGCCCGGCGTTCCGGATAAAAAAATTACGTATCAGCTTACCAGATCCTATTACGCGCAGCTGGTTCGAAAGGGCGTACGGATCTATGAATTTACTCCTGGCTTCTGTCATGCCAAGTGCTGCGTCAGCGATGACCGTGTCGCTACGTGCGGCACCATTAATCTGGACTACCGGAGCTTGTACCACCACTTTGAGGATGGGTGCGTTATGTATGGAACCCATGCGGTTCTGGATGTTCGAAACGACCTGGAGGACATGCTCTCGAGAAGTCGTGAGGTGACGGAGGAGTACAGCCCTGGGCATCGAAGCGCGACACTGCGTATGTTCCAGTGCGTGCTGCGCTTAATTGCACCGCTCATGTAGTGATCCCGGAAAGGAGAAAAAGATGGCATTTTCTTCCAATGATTATCAGCAGCTCGGTCTTGGCGACCGGGCCATGGCACTTAGCGAGCGCCAGAAGCGCCGCATCGACAATTCCTGGGCGGGAGCTTTTGCGTCCCGGATCTTCCCAAACATTGATGATCGGCTCTTTCTGCCGCTGTACTCCAGCGCATCTGCCAAGCCGAGCAGCCCGGTGAACGTGCTCGTCGGCGGACTGATTCTGGAGGCACTGTTCGGCCTTTCCGATGAAAAGCTGGTGGAAAACTGTATCTGTGATGTCCGGTATCAGATGGCCCTTCACACAACCAGTGATCTGGAGCAGCCGATCTCGGTCAGCACGCTGCAGCGATTCCGCAGAAGGGTTGCAGACTATGAAAGGGAGAGCGGGGTCAATCTTCTGCGCAGCTGCCTTGACGGCATCGCAGCGCTTCTGGATGAGATGATTCAAACGTATCTTCCGGGATCCGAGGCAGACAGTCAGAGCATTCAGCGCAGCATTCTGCGCAGCCGCGGCGGTGAGTTTGATGAGAGCATCCTATCCGATCCGGAGGTGTTTAAAATCAATGTACTTCCTGCGCATTCGGACCACGTGGCCTATGCCTCTGCCTGCGAGCTGCAGAAGGAGGAGACGTCGCTTCGCCATTCCCTAAACGGTTTGTGGAAATTCTCCTACGCCAAGAGTCCGGCCTCTGCTATCCGGGGCTTCGAAAAGCGCTCGTATGACTGCGGCAGCTGGGACGAAATTCGTGTGCCCGCCCATATTCAGATGGAAGGCTACGATATTCCGGCGTATGTGAATCTTCAGTATCCCTGGGACGGACGGGAAGAGCTAAAGCCCGGGATGATTCCGACAGTGTTCAACCCGGTCGGCAGCTATGTCAAATATTTTACGGTTCCTAAAAGCATGCAGGGGCGACCTCTTTATATTTCCTTTCAGGGAGTGGAGAGCGGCTATGCCTTGTGGCTGAACGGCTGTTTTGTCGGCTACAGCGAGGATACCTTTACTCCATCTGACTTTGACCTTACGCCGTATGTCACGGAAGGAGAGAATAAGCTGGCCGTGCGCGTTTACAAATGGACGAGCTCGAGCTGGCTGGAGGACCAGGATTTTTACCGCTTCAGCGGTATTTTCCGTGATGTCTACCTCTATACAAAGCCTGCGGTTCATCTGGAGGATCTGAAGATCCGCACGCACCTCTCGGAGAATCTGGAAAGTGCACAGCTGCTGCTGGATTTAACGCTCTCATCAGATGCTGCGGCGGAGGCAGAGCAGGAGGTTCGGCACGGCTATGGCTATACGGAATACCGCCTGGAGAAGGACGGACGGGTTGTCCTGTCCGGAGAAACGGACAATGAGGCTCATACTGCACTCCGGGAGATGGTGGCGGCACCGGCTTTATGGTCGGCGGAGGATCCGCAGCTCTACGATTTATACCTGACACTGCACGATAAATCGGCAAGGGCAGTGGAGTACATTCATGAGAGGGTGGGCTTCCGTCGCTTTGAAATGAAGGACGGACTCATGTGTCTGAATGGCAAACGGATCGTGTTCAAGGGTGTGAACCGTCATGAGTTTACCTGCGACACCGGCCGGGCCGGCATGAGCACGGAGCAGATGCGGCAGGATCTGACCATCATGAAGCAAAACAACATCAATGCCATCCGTACCAGCCATTATCCGGACGATTCCAGGCTGTACCGGCTCTGCGATGAGTATGGCTTGTACCTGATCGCGGAGAATAATATGGAAACGCATGGCTCCTGGGCGGCAAGACATATTTCCGGCGAGGAAAATATTGTTCCGGGCGACCATCGTGAGTGGGAGGCGGTGCTGCTGGACCGCGTGAATTCCTGCTACCAAAGAGACAAGAATCATCCAGCTATTCTGATCTGGTCCTGCGGAAACGAGTCCTACGGCGGCAGCGTCATTTATGAAATGGCGCAGGAGTTTCGCCGGCTGGATCCGGACAGACTGGTTCACTACGAAGGTATTTTTAATGACCGCCGCTATGAGGGGACCTCGGACATGGAAAGTCAGATGTACCCCTCTGTGGAGAACATTCGGAAATTCCTGGAGGAGCATCCGGAGAAGCCGTTTATCTGCTGCGAGTATACGCATTCTATGGGCAATTCGAACGGCGGCATGTTCCTGTATACACAGCTGACCGAGGAGGAGCCGCGGTATCAGGGCGGCTTTATCTGGGACTTTGTGGATCAGTCTATTCGCAGAAGAGATCGATTCGGTACGGAATTCCAGGCGTACGGCGGAGACTGCGGTGAGCGGCCGACGGATTACAGCTTCTCCGGAAACGGCATTGTTGCCGGAGACCGCACGCCCTATCCCAAGCTCCAGGAGGTGAAATTCCTGTATCAGAACCTGTCGGTTGATGTGGAGGGCGATCATTTTACGGTAAACAATCGAAACCTGTTCATATCAACCGATCGCTATGCATGCGTTGTTCTCCTGGAGAAGGAGGGCGCGCGGCTTGGCGAGCAGACAGTGGATACCGATGCGGCGCCTCTTACGCAGGTACAGTACCCGCTGCCCTTTCGGATTCCTAAGGAGAGCGGTGAGTACGTTGTAACCGTTTCGTTCCGTTTGAAGGAGGATACCTGCTGGGCGGCAAGGGGCCACGAGGTGGCCTTCGGCCAGGGAGTGTTCCGAAATGAGACATCGGAGAATTCTGCTCTTACTACAGAGAATGACGATGCAGAGACAGCAGGGGAGAAGATAACGACGCTCCCAGCCCGGAAGCTCCGGGTGATCCGCGGCACCTTCAATGTCGGCGCAAAGGGAGAGCATTTTGATGCGCTCTACTCGTTCCTGAACAAAACAGGATTAAAGTCCTACCGATATGGCGGAAAAGAGCTCATTGACCTGCCGCCGAGACCGAATTTCTGGCGGGCACCCACCGACAATGACAAGGGCAACAACATGCCGGGGAGATATGGCGTTTGGAAGCTGGCGAGCCTGTACGCTTCGGATATGCCGGCGGAAGGAATGAGCCTGCTTTCACAGGAGGAGGCAGCTGCCTATCCGAAGATGTCATATTCTCCGGAGCAGGATACCTTCGCGGTAACGCAAAGGCTGTTCCTGCCGACGGCTCCGGAATCACAGATGGAGGTCACAACGCAGTTTCATGCCGACGGAAGGGTGGACTATATTCTGGATTACGATGCACCGGAGGGTGCGGCGGCAATGCCGGAATTCGGCATGCTTTTTACCTTGAATGCCGATTATGATCAGGTCAGCTGGTATGGAAACGGACCGGAGGAAACCTATTGCGACAGAGACAAGGGAGGAAAGCTCGGCGTATACCATGGGAGCGTTCTGGAACAGATGACAAGGTACCTGGTGCCGCAGGAGTGCGGCAATAAGACCGGCGTTCGCTGGGCCAGAGTTACGGACAGGAGAGGACGCGGACTGGAGTTTCGCGTGCCGGCAGGACAGACTATGAATTTCTCGGCCCTGCCCTGGACCCCGGATGAAATTGAAAATGCTGCGCACCATACCGAGCTTCCGCCGGTGCATCACACTATTGTACGGTGCTCACTCATGCAGATGGGCGTTGCCGGAGACGACAGCTGGGGCGCCAGAACGCGTGAGGAGTTTCTGCTGAATCCGTCCTCGCATCTGCACTTTGAGGTTACTATGCACGGAGTGTGAAGGAAACCCGCCGGGGGCGACAGGGTGGCGGATGGATGTCCAGGTTCGGGGCCTTCCGAGGACCTCGGTGCTTGCGAGCGTTTTATGCGAGCTTAGCACCGCTAGGCCGCAGGGGAGCGTTTTTTGCCGAGTGGCCGTAAGGCCATCTCGTAGCTGACGAAGTCAGCGTGGCGTCCCCGAACCGGACACCTCCGCCAGGCCCCGTCGCCCGGATGGCGTCTCTGTACAGCAGAGAATGTCCGGAATCGGGGCTTGACAGAGGTAACAGCGAATGCTATCCTTGCATTCGGAGATCGCGAGAAGATCTTTTTTTTGTGCGCAAATGCTGTGCATATGCGCCGCAGCCGGGAGGCAGATACCTGCGACAGGATCAGCCGATTACCGGAGTATAGTTCATCATTTGGAGGTAAAAACTATGCGTACTAGAATCACCCTGGCCTGCACCGAGTGCAAGCGCCGCAACTATAACACGACCAAGGATAAGAAGACACATCCTGATCGTATGGAGATCAAGAAGTACTGCAGATTCTGCAGACAGCATACCCTGCACAAGGAGACGAAGTAATTCGCCGATTCTTTGGAGGATCGTATGGGAAACGAGAAGTCAAAAGCCAAAGAGTCCAAGGCAGTGTCCTTTTTTAAGGGCGTCAAGGCTGAATTCCGTAAGATCATTTGGCCGGACCGCGATACCATGTTCAAGCAGCTGGTGGCCGTTTTGGTTGTCACTGTTATTCTGGGAGCTGTGATCGCATTGCTTGATTTTGGATTCCAGAATCTGATTGATTTCCTGACAAGTCTTTCTATTGGCGGCTGAGAAAGCTCCTATAGCGGGAACCGGGTATTGGATCGGTGTATGGAAAATACGGAAGATACCCTTGGCAGCAGGAAGGAATAGATCAGAAGAGGTAGATCGATGGCAGATAAGAATATTGCAAAGGTTCGTGTCAAAGCCGGCGTTCTTCCGCAGGTGCGGCAGATTCGCCGCCCGGACTTCACCGCAAAAGCGGCAGATATCGAGAAGGCGGAGGCAGAGCGCGTATTAAATCAGGGCGATGGTGTTTCGGACGAGACAGAGGCAGCCGCTGTGGCACAGTCACTTGCTGCGCAGGAAGAAGCTGGCTCGGACGGCGATCAGCTCGACGAGAGTGCGATCAGCGATGTCGCAAAGTGGTATGTTGCACATACCTATTCCGGCTATGAGAATAAGGTCAGAGAGGGACTGGTGAAGACGGTGGAGAATCGCCACCTGGAGAATCAGATCTTCGACGTTATCATTCCGGTGCAGGATGTGTATGAACTCAAAAACGGCGCGAAGAAGCTGACGCAGCGCAAGCTTTTCCCGAGCTATGTCCTGGTCAATATGATCATGAACGATGAGACCTGGTACGTGGTTCGCAACACCAGAGGAGTCACGGGGTTTGTCGGACCGGGATCCAAGCCGGTGCCGTTGTCGGAAGCGGAGATGAAGAATCTGGGCATCCATACGGCGGATACCAAGGTCGACTTCGCAGAGGGCGACAGCGTGGCAGTTATTGCCGGTGTCTGGAAGGATACTCTGGGCGTCGTTTCCAAACTTGATTACAGCAAGCAGATTGCAACTATCAGCGTAGAGCTCTTCGGAAGAGAGACGCCGGTCGAGATCAGCTTTGCTGAGCTTCGCAAGACCAATTGATCTTGCCTGATTCGGACAATACAGGTCACATATTCGCCTGTTTGTTGCCGCGTGGCTGACAATTGCGGCGATTGCCGGAATCATCCGGTAAAGGAGCATGCGGGAGCAGGAGCCACCTGCGATGACCGCAAAGGAGGAATTTTATATGGCTAAGAAAGTAGAAGGTTACATCAAATTACAGATCCAGGCCGGCAAAGCAACCCCTGCACCGCCCGTTGGACCTGCACTGGGACAGCACGGTGTTAACATCGTAGAGTTCACCAAGCAGTTCAATGCAAAGACTGCAGATATGGGTGACACGATTGTCCCTGTTATCATCACGGTTTACGCTGACAGATCTTTCAGCTTCATCACAAAGACACCTCCGGCAGCTGTTCTGCTCAAGAAGGCAGCTGGCATCCAGAAGGCATCCGGTGAGCCGAACAAGAACAAGGTTGCGTCTGTTACCAAGGCACAGGTTGAGGAAATTGCCAAGACAAAGATGCCTGATCTGAATGCAGCTTCCCTCGAGGCAGCAGCAAGCATGATCGCAGGAACTGCTCGCAGCATGGGTATCACCGTTACAGACTAAGGATCGGAATTGGAGGTTAAATCATGAAGCACGGAAAGAAGTATGTTGAGGCCGCTAAGCTGATCGACAAGTCTAAGGTTTACGAGGCTCCGGAGGCTGTTGCACTGGTAAAGAAGAGCGCATCCGCAAAGTTTGATGAGACAATCGAGCTGCACATCCGCACTGGCTGCGATTCCCGTCATGCAGATCAGCAGATTCGCGGCGCTGTTGTCCTTCCTGCAGGAACGGGCAAGACCGTTCGCGTTCTCGTATTCGCAAAGGGTGCAAAGGCCGATGAGGCTGCTGCAGCCGGTGCTGATTTCGTTGGCGGCGAGGAGCTGATCCCGAAGATTCAGAAGGATGGCTGGCTTGATTTCGACGTTGTCGTTGCTACACCTGATATGATGAGTGTGGTTGGCCGTCTTGGTAAGGTACTCGGACCGAAGGGTCTTATGCCGAACCCGAAGGCCGGCACGGTTACCATGGATGTTACAAAGGCGATCGCCGACATCAAAGCTGGTAAGGTTGAGTACAGACTGGACAAGGCGAACATCATCCACGTAACACTCGGCAAGGCTTCCTTCACCGAGGAGCAGCTGCTTGAGAACTTCAACACTCTGATGAACGCCATTGAGAAGGCAAAGCCCTCTTCTGTAAAGGGTCAGTATCTCAAGAGCATTTCCATGGCAACTACCATGGGCCCTGGAATCAAGATCATCGCAAACCGTTATTAATCATGAAAGCCAAGCGCTGCTGGCTGGCGGAGTCGGACACGGAAAATCGAAGAATGTGTAAAAGTTCTTCTTGACGCTGATGTCTTGTTCTGCTATAGTAGCGAAGGTTCGTAGAGAACCGGCCGAAGACAGCAGGTGCCCGCGAGGGCGTAATGCACAGCAGCCTGCCGAGGATGATGAAGTGAAATTCGTGTCCCTCTGTCATTGGCAGAGGGACTTTTTGTTTCTGTTCAGCACCTACCAAATTTCAACGTGAACGTTCTGCTTGCAGACAAGTTCACGATTGAAATTGGCAGGCGGCCAGGGCGCGAAGCGCCTCTGGACAGCCACATCGAGGTTTTCCGAAGGAAAATCGAGATAGGTGCTGAACGGTTGCAACTTTTTACATTATCTCCCAAGTCGGCAATAGAATCTATAAGGAGGTAAGAAATGGCAAAGATCGAAGAGAAAAAACCTGTCGTTCAGGAGATTTCCGAGAAGATCGACGGTGCAGTATCCGTTGTCCTGGTTGACCACAGAGGACTGACGGTTGCACAGGATACGGAGCTTCGTAAGCAGCTTCGTGAGGCTGGCGTTCAGTACAAGGTTTACAAGAACACCATGATGCGTTTCGCATTCAAGGGTACTGATTTCGAGCAGCTTGATCAGTATCTTGACGGACCCAGCGCAGTTGCAATCTCGAAGGATGATGCAACCGCACCCGCAAGAATTCTCTGCAAGTTTGCTGCTACAGCAAACAAGCTGGAAATCAAAGGCGGTGTAGTTGAGGGCAAGGCATATGACAGTGCCGCTCTGGATGAGCTTTCGAAGATCCCTTCAAGGGAAGAGCTCCTTTCCAAGTTCCTCGGCAGCATCCAGTCCCCGATCACCAACTTCGCACGCGTGCTCAAGCAGATCGCGGAGAAGGATGGCGAGGCAGCTCCCGCAGAGGAAGCACCTGCAGCAGAGGAAGCTCCTGCAGAGGCATAATCGTGTCTGCAACACGAATCATTGGGCGGCATAGTGCCGCATAGAATTACAAAATTAACAGGAGGCATTAAAATGGCAAAGTTAACTACCGCAGAATTCATTGATGCGATCAAAGAGCTGTCCGTACTCGAGCTGAATGACCTTGTAAAGGCTTGCGAGGAGGAGTTTGGTGTATCCGCAGCAGCAGGCGTTGTTGTTGCAGCAGCAGGTGCTGGCGCAGCAGCTGAGGAAGAGAAGACTGAGTTCGACGTTGAGCTGACTGAGGTTGGCCCGAACAAGATCAAGGTTATCAAGGTTATCCGTGAGGTTACCGGCCTTGGTCTGAAGGAGTCCAAGGATCTCGTTGAGTCTGCTCCGAAGGTTGTTAAGGAAGCAGCTCCGAAGGCAGAGGCTGACGATCTCAAGGCTAAGCTTGAGGCTGAGGGCGCTAAGGTTACTCTTAAGTAATCTGAGTCATCATTTAGATCTTGGTGTTAGATACCCCTTCCGGGAAACCGGAAGGGGTATTTTTGCTGTGGAAATCATTCCTCGAATTCGATATACTAAGGAGCGGTGATAGTTACGATAATCGTTTAAGAAGCGCAAAAGCCGGCGAATCGTGATTTCCGAAGGGAAAAGCGCGATGGGGCGAATAGTTGCGTTTCTCACAAGGAGGATTTGATATGAAACCAGTAGTTCTGGTAGTAATGGACGGCGTTGGCTGGACAGAGAAGGACCAGGGAAATGCGGTTATGCATGCCTACAAGCCGCAGATTGATGAGCTTATGACCAAGTGGCCGCACACCACGATCAAGGCAAGCGGTACGGCAGTTGGACTTCCCAGCGATGACGACATGGGCAATTCCGAGGTAGGCCACAATGCACTTGGCTGCGGTCAGATCTATTCTCAGGGAGCCAAGCTCGTTAATGAGAGCATTGAGTCCGGCAAGATTTATGAGTCCGATGCTTGGAAGGGCGCTGTGGATTATCTGAAGAAGAACGGCGGCAAGCTGAACTTTGTCGGACTTCTTTCCGACGGCAATGTTCACTCCAACATTTCTCATTTGATCGCTATGATTAAGGAGGCCAAGAAAGAGGGGATCGCAGAGGTTCGCGTGCACGCACTGCTGGATGGCCGTGATGTACCGGAGACTTCCGCTCTGCAGTATGTTGATGAGCTGGAGACTGTGTTCCAGGAGCTTAATGACGATACATTCCATGGATGCATTGCGTCGGGCGGCGGCCGTATGACGATTACCATGGACCGTTACGAGGCAGACTGGTCTATGGTAGAGAGAGGCTGGCACATCCACGTCATGGGTGATGGTCCGAAGTATGCATCTGCGAAGGAAGCAATTGAGTCCCTTCGTGCAGAGGGCGGCTATACGGATCAGTACCTTCCTGGATTTGTTGTTGCTGATGCAGACGGAAATCCGGTTGGTCCCATCGATGACGGTGATTCCGTAATCCTCTTCAATTTCCGCGGAGATCGTGCGGTAGAGTTCTCGAAGGCCTTTGATTATATGGATAAGGGATTTGATAAATTCCCGATGCCGAAGAAGCCGAAGGTATATTATGCCGGCATGCTGCAGTATGACGGGGATCTGAAGCTTCCGGATAATTTCCTTGTGACACCGCCGCACATTGAGCACACCATGAGCGAGTTCCTGGTAGAGAAGGGCGTGAAGTCGTATGCCTGCTCGGAGACACAGAAGTTTGGTCATATGACCTATTTCTGGAACGGCAACCGTTCCGAGAAGTTCTCCGACGAGCTCGAGGATTGGGAAGAGGTTCCTTCGGATGTCATTCCGTTTGACCAGAAGCCCTGGATGAAGGCAACAGAGGTTACTGAGAAGATTGTAGGCGCCATTGAGAGCGGCAAATATCAGTTCATCCGCTGCAACTATCCCAATGGTGATATGGTTGGTCATACCGGTAATTATGAGGCAACGATCATTGGCGTAGAGTCTGTCGATCTGAACCTCAAGCGTGTGATGGATGCCTGCCTCAAGTACGACTATTGCCTTCTTGTTATGGCAGATCACGGCAACTCCGATCAGATGTATGATAAGGGAAGCAATCCGGATGGATCTCCGAAGCCGAAGACCTCGCATACACTGGCACGTGTTCCGTTTGCGATCTTTAACGGACCGGAAGGAACCAAGGTGAAGGAAGGCGATTTCGGCCTTGCCAACGTTGCTGCAACCACCGTTAAGATTCTTGGCTACGAGCCGCCGAAGGAATGGATGGAGAGTATCATTGAGTAATTACGAACAGGACAATTCAACGCATATTAGGTATTGCGCCATTTGTCATCGTTCGGAGAAGGATTCGGGTCACCTGGTAGATATGCCGGGTGGCCTGTCCATTTGTCCGGACTGCATGCAGAAGATGGTCAATATGGCGAGTACAATCGATTATTCTTCCTTTATGGAGCAGCTTTCTAAAGGGCAATTCCCGGATCTGTCCTCCTGGAAGCTTTCGGGAACTTCGCCTAAGACCGGCAGCAGTGCGCAGACAGGCTCTTCTTCTGAGCAGAATCAAACGGATGCTGCGCAGAAGGATACATCCGCACAAATGACATCACTCCAGGAGGAACCGCCCAAGGAGCCGATCTTACCGGAGGAAACGCCTGCTCCGGAGGATCCCTCCGAGCCGGATGCCTCTAAGGAAAAGCCGCAAGGCCGTCCGACGGTAAGCTTTCTGAATCTGGGAGATATATTCGGAATGGGCGGGATGCCCGGCATGGCCCGTCAGACAAAGGTGAAGAAAAAGAAAAAAGAAGGTCCCAAGCCGGTATTCACATCGGACAATATTCCGGCACCGCACCTTCTGAAGGCAGAGCTGGACAAATACGTCATCGGCCAGGAAAAGGCCAAGAAGACCATTTCAGTCGCTGCGTATAATCACTATAAGCGCGTGAAGACCGGTACTATGGATGAAATTGAGATTGAGAAATCCAATATTCTTCTCATTGGTCCTACCGGCGCCGGCAAAACCTACCTTGTGCGCACGCTCGCTCGGCTCCTGGATGTGCCGCTTGCGATTACGGATGCCACGAGCCTGACGGAGGCCGGATACATCGGCGACGATGTAGAGAGCTGTATTTCTAAGCTCTTAACAGAGGCGGATAATGATGTGGACCGCGCACAAAAGGGGATTGTATTTATTGACGAGATCGATAAGCTGGCTAAAAAGCAGAATACCAATGCGCGGGATGTGTCCGGCGAAGCGGTTCAGCAGGGCTTGTTAAAACTTTTGGAAGGAAGCGAAGTGGAGGTTCCGGTCGGCGCCAGCTCGAAAAACGGCATGGTACCGCTTGTTACGGTGGACACCAGCAATATTCTGTTCATCTGCGGCGGTGCGTTCCCTGCTCTGGATGGAATTATCCGTGAGAGACTGCACAAGCAGACGGCAATGGGATTTTCGGCACAGCTGAGAGAATCCCACGACAAGGAAGGTGCGGTACTGGATAAGGTGACGAACGAGGATCTTCGAAGCTTTGGAATGATTCCTGAATTCATCGGTCGACTCCCGATTGTGTGTACGCTTCAGGATCTGGATGAGGATATGCTGGTCCGCATTCTGCAGGAGCCGAAAAATGCCATCATTAAGCAGTATCAGAAGCTCCTTGCATTGGATGATGTCCTTCTGGAGTTTGATCAGGACGCGCTCCATGCCATTGCACAAAAGGCAATGAAACGGGATACCGGTGCACGCGCCCTGCGCTCCATTATTGAAGAATTCATGATGGATATCATGTACGAGATTCCGAAGGATCAGAATATCGGACACGTGACCATCACGGCCGATTATGTAAACGGCCATGGTGGTCCGAAGATTGAGGTCAGGCAGTAATAACGGTTCCGGCCTTGCCCTCAAGGGCAGCAGTTGCATTTTCTGCAGTTGTGATGATGGCCCGGCCGGAAGGATTCGAGCGCAGATAAGAAATCGACGCATTAATCTTGGGAAGCATATCGCTGACGCCAAACTGGTTGTCAGCGATATATTTTTCTGCCTCGGCGATATTCATAGAGCTGATCGCCTTCTGGTCATTCTGTCCGAACTGCAGGAATACGTTCGGGACACTGGTCAGAATCAGAAGAATATCGGATTTTAAATCGCTGGCTAACTTCCCGGCAATGTCATCCTTTTCAATGACGGCTGAAGCGCCCTGCAGGGCTTCATCCTGTACGATTACCGGTATTCCGCCGCCGCCGCAGCAAATAACGGTCTGTCCGTTGTCGGCAAGAAGACGAATCGTGTCCAGCTCGAGGATTTCCAGCGGCTTGGGCGTTGCTACAACGCGAAGAAATCCCTTGCCCTCTTCCTCGGTGACGTAATTGCCCTTCTTTACCTCATTGTCTGCATCCTCTTTGGACATGTAGCGGCCGATTCGCTTGCTCGGAGCGTAGAAAGCTTCATCGTAAGGATCCACGCTGACCTGCGTCAAAACGGTGGATACCGGCGTAGAATTGCCGCGGGAGAGGAGCTCTGCCTTCAGTGAATTCTGAATGTCATAGCCTGCATAGCCCTGACTCATGGCGCTGCAGACACACATCGGTGCCGCGGAATAGTCGATATAAATGCGGTGGAGCTCCGTCATAGCCTTATGAATCATGGACACCTGCGGTCCGTTGCTGTGGGTGATGGTCAGCTGGCAGCCGGCATCCATCAGATCAGCCAGATACTTGGCTGTGCGGTGTACGGCATCCCACTGCTGGGTGGTGGTATATCCAAGTGCATTGTGACCAAGGGCGACAACAACTCGTTTTGTATTGTTTTCCATTCTGTAAATGCCTCCGGGTGATATGAATCGTTACACGGATACAGTGTACCATAAAAAGGCTTATGAAAACTTCATGAATTCTGGCCTGCATTTCTTTTTCTTTGACCTAAAAAAAGTTATACTCACCAGTAATGGTTTGAGGATTGCGGGAGCGCAAAGCGCGGAGCAATCCGGGTATCATGGTTTGCGATTATTGACGCAGGTGCAAAGAGCTGCTGCGCAGCAGCAACTCGGCGGCCGGCATTTGAAAGAAGGCTTTATGAACTCCTATTACATTGATCCGCATCAGAATCCCTATTGGCAGAACCTGAACGGGAATTCGAACGGAGCTGCCGATGCGCAGCAGAGGGACCCCAACTGGCATCCGGAGCCGGAATATGGCCGGCAGCTTGGCAGGACGGCTGCCGTGCTGGCTACGCTCTCGCTTCTTAGTACGGTCTTTCTGCCGGTGATTCTGCCGTTTATTTTCGCTTCGATTGCGATTATACTGGCAATTATTTCAAAGGGAAGGCAGGAGAGCTTTACAAACGGGGCACGCCGCGCGTTTACCGTTGGAATTATCAGCCTTGTCCTGAATATTGCTGTGTGCGTTACGGCTGTGTATGGTTTTCACATGATCCTGCACGATGCAGATGCACGTGCAGAGGCAAATCGCCTTATGGAGTCCATGTACGGATATTCCTTCGATGATCTTATGGAACAGGTTATGGATGAGTACGGCATCGATGTTCAAAGCGGTACCATGCTGATTCCGGATACACAGGGAGGAGATGTGGCATGATGGAAACGTTCGAGAACAATAAGCAGGGAGCTGCCGGACAAAACGGCCAGGAGACGGGGGGCGAGGGCCAGTGGATTCATACGGACTCTTCCGTTCGTCCGATGACACCGCATCTTTTCCGCGCGGATTGTAAAGCAGAGGGGCGAAATGCCCTCCTTGGACATCTTGGAATAGCCGTAGGCTCCAGTATTGCATTCCTGGGAATCGTTGTCGCCATGCGTGTCCTGATCAACAACGTACTGCCGGAGGGGAATGGAATTCTGCCCACGGCGCTTGCGGAGCTTCTGACACTCTTTGTCAGTGTTTTTGCGGGCATTTATGAGTATGGTCTGACCTGCATTTTTATGAAGCTGCAGTACGGGCAGGAGGCTGTTTTTTCGGATTTGTTCATGGGTATCCATGAGAACCAGGATAAGATTGTGAAGATATCGCTTGTGCAGGGCGGCCTGGAGATGCTCGCATTGCTGCCTTCCCTGATTGCTTCGTTTTATGCAGGGAGCGGTGCTGGCTTTGCGGTGATGCTCATGCTGATGGCAGCAGGAACAGCGGTAACTGTGTACATTTCCGTTTGCCTTTATCCCTGCTGCTACATACTTCTGGATTATCCGGATCTTACTGCAGGCGAGGTTCTGAAGCGGAGCCTTCGCATGATGAAGGGACACAAATGGGAGCTCTTTATGCTGGAGCTTAGCTTCCTTCCGCTTCTGCTGCTGGCGCTTTTGTCCTTTGGCGTAGCAGCGCCGTGGGTATTTGCTTACGTCCGATCGACAATGGCAGCATACTACCGTAAGAGAATCGGTTGATGAATAGTTACTCAGAATCTGATTATTTGCGGCTCATTCCGAAGGCACGATATGTTTTCCTGCGCACATAGA
>CAVGIV010000023.1:28483-36652 GCA_963629395.1 Paludibacteraceae bacterium
CGGCAGCTGTCTGGGCAGCGACATACATAGAGCCGAGGCCGTTGACGGCTGTGGTCAGAACTACAGAACCAATGGCTGTGATGGAATACTGCAGGCCCATGGGAACACCCATGGCCAGCAGTATCTTTATGTAGTAGGGCTTAAACTGCCATTCATCCCTCTGGATGCGCAGGATTTCGACCTTCTTCACAGTATAGAAGAGAGCAAGAAGACCGGATACCGCCTGGGAAATGACGGTGGCAATGGCCGCACCGGCCACACCCATGGGAATGACCAGGATCAGAAACAGGTCCAGCGCTATGTTAACAACAGAGGAAACCACCAGGAACAAGACCGGCGCCTTTGAATCACCGAGGGCACGGATCGCACCGGAGAACAGGTTGTACAGGAAGTTCGTGGGAATGCCCAGGAAAATAATAATCAGATAATCGTAGGCATAATCAAAGATATCATCCGGTGTGTTCATGGCCTGCAGGATCTGGCGGCAGAACAGGGAGCAGAAGACCGTCATGATCACCGTGAACACGAAGCTGACATAGATCGCATGTGAAAGAAAGCGGCGCATGTCTGCATAGTCCTTGGCCCCGAACCGCTGAGAAATGGGAATCGTAAAGCCGTTGCATACGCCCATGCAAAAGCCGATGATCATAAAGGTGATGGAGCCGGTATCACCGACACCGGCCAGCGCCTTGACGCCGAGAAAACGGCCGACGATCAAGGTGTCGACCAGGCTGTAAAACTGCTGAAAGAGCATGCCTCCGAACAAAGGAAGCGCAAAGCCGAGGATCAGCTTCAGCGGATCTCCGATGGTAAGGTCTTTGACGGCACTCTGGCGGGGTGTTGTTCTCATTAGGAAACCTCTTTTGGCCTGACGGCACATGGGTCTTACGGCTGGAACTCCTGCGTTTGTGAACGGCAAACGCAGGCAGCATTGTTGCTGGAATCAAGAGGATTTTATATCATCTGTATCAGAAAACAAGTACTGAATTGCGCAAAGTTCCTGTTTAAATTCAGGGTGGTTTTGAATCGAGATGGGCGCTGAACAGATACTGCTTTTTAAAAAGCGATGTACTCGTTGACCGGAAAGGAAATATTATATGAAAACAATCCTTGTCAGCGCATGCCTTTTGGGGGAGAACTGCAAGTACAACGGCGGCAACAACGACAGCAAGGCTGTGCATGAATTTGTAAAGAATTGCAAGGTGATTCCGGTGTGTCCGGAGGTTCTTGGAGGCTTGCCGGTTCCCAGATGCCCGTCAGAACTGGTAAACGGTGTTGTCATGAATGCAAGAGGCGAATGTGTGGACCGGCAATTTAAAGAGGGAGCGGCAAAGGCACTTGCCATCGGGAAGGAAAGCGGTGCAGAGCTGGCAATCCTGCAGTCTCGGAGTCCCAGCTGCGGCGTTTTGGAAATCTATGACGGAACCTTTTCAGGGAAGAAGATTCCAGGACAAGGAGTGTTTGCACAGTTTCTTCAAAGGGAGGGGATCCCTATGATTGATGTGGAAGATTTGAACGCCCAGAGTTCAAAGGTCCAAAACATGAGCAGATAGCCTTTTTGGGTAGAAATATGAGCGGATTACGAATGTTTTGAGGATTGCGGTAGCACAAAGTATGGAGCAATCTGGGTATCATTGGACTATGCAAAAACAGACCGGCCGCAGCAATTGCTGCAGCCGGTCTGTTTGGTAAAGTGAAGACAAAGGATGGATGAATCTGCTGTCGGATCAGGCCTCTGTGTTGTAGAGGGCAGTGGAAAGGTAACGGTCTCCGGAATCAGGGAGAAGGATCACAATATTCTTGCCCTTGTACTCCGGTCTAGTTGCCAGCTGGAGTGCTGCCCAGACAGCGGCTCCGGAACTGATTCCGGTCAGGAAGCCCTCTGCGTGTGCCAGCTCGCGGCCAGTCTCAAAGGCTGCCTCATTCGGAACGCGGATGATCTCATCATAGATCGCAGTATCGAGTGTCTTCGGAACAAAGCCGGCGCCGATGCCCTGGATCTTGTGCGGGCCGGGAGCTCCGCCGGAGAGAACAGGAGATGTATCCGGCTCTGCACCAATGATCTTCACATCTGGATTTTTCTCCTTCAGATATTTGCCGACGCCGCTAAGAGTGCCGCCTGTGCCGACACCTGCAACGAATACATCAACCTTGCCGTCTGTGTCCTCCCAGATCTCAGGACCGGTTGTTTCATAATGCGTCTTGGGATTTGCCGGGTTATCAAACTGTCCGAGGATGACAGATCCGGGAATAGAGGCCTGGAGCTCTTCAGCCTTGGCAATGGCGCCCTTCATGCCCTTTGCACCCTCTGTCAGAACCAGCTCCGCGCCATAGGCCTTCAAAAGCGTGCGGCGCTCTACGCTCATGGTGTCAGGAAGCGTCAGGATGGCGTGATAGCCCTTGGCTGCTGCCACCGAAGCCAGTCCGATGCCGGTATTGCCGCTGGTAGGCTCAATGATGGTGGCACCGGGCTTTAATTTGCCGCTTGCCTCGGCATCCTCAATCATGCCAACGGCGATGCGGTCCTTTACAGAACCGGCCGGATTAAAGTACTCCAGCTTGGCAATCAGCTTGGTGTCCTTGATGCCCTTTTTAGCCTCAAAGGCGGAAAGCTCCAGAAGCGGGGTGTGTCCGATCAGCTCCAATGCACTCTTGTAAATCTTAGCCATGTTCAATTCCTCCCTTTTAAATGTGAATGAAATTCGTTCGGCCTGCGCATCTGACTTGCTGTGAAGGAGATGCGTTTGACCTTTCTAATTCCTACTAAACACGTATGAATAGAATGATTGTGACTAAAATATATGCCTCAAAGCCACATCTGTCAAGAGAGAAAAAAGAAGCTGCAGCTGCCCGAAGGTTCTAAGCAGCTGCAGCTGATGGAAGTAGTAGACACGATGCCCTACAGCACATCCGGATGGATGAGCTTGCGGTAGCCGGTGGGGGTATGCCCGATCTGTTTTTTGAAGATCTTGGAGAAGTACTGTACATCCGGAATTCCGCAGGCACAGGCGATTTCCGCGATGGGCAGATCAGTGGAATTCAAGAGGAGAATGGCGTATTCCACGCGCTTTTGAGCAATGTAATCGGTCAGCGTTTTGCCGAGCTCCTGGCGAAACTTCGTGGAGAGGTAGCTGGCGTTTACATTCAGTGCCGCAGCAAGCCCCGAAAGGGAAAGCTCGGCGGTCAGGTCGGAATGGATGATGGTTAGAGCCTGCTGGACGAGCTTGGAATAATTCTGCATGGAGTGGTTGCTGACTAGGAGACAGTATTTGCGTACCATTTCCGAGCGCAGCTGCAGCACATCCTGCTGGGTGCGGCAGGCCTCAATGCGGTGCGCGATTTTGCTGGAGAGCTGATCAATATAAATGGGATGCACCTTACCAATTTCTGCGGACTTGCGCAGCAGAGTGTTGAGAATAATAGCATAGTTCTGGGAATTGCGAAGGGCTGTGGCGGCGCGCGGCTCAGCAGCCTGAAGGGATGCAAATTTAGCAAAGTACATCTCTGCAGAATGCAGCTCCCCCTTTGAGACGGCGTGCATCAGCGAATTCTCAAGGGCATAGCGGTCTGCCAGTATGTCCATGCTGTGAAGGCGATCGGCATTGGTGACCTCTTCGGATGGCTGGTCGGAATTGTGACGGTCTGAGGCACTATCCTTGCGCCCGAAGTCCTTTTTTTCCATGCGGAACCGGTCCATTCCGCCGTAGAGGCTTCCGCAGAAGGTGGTGAGAAGCGCCTGCAGAACCTGCGGCTCGGAAACCTCACGAAGAGTGTGATAATAGCGGATAAGATCCTCATAGCGTGACGAGGGAGCGTGGCAAAGCTCCATATTCCTGCGGATCATTTCTTCGGTCAGCCTGTATTCGCAAAAAGGACCGACCAGGACGAGGGTTTCACTGTCACCGGGCATAAAGAACAGGTAATACTGTGTCTGCAGCATGCTGTCAAGCTTATAGAGCGTGTGGCGGTCGTAGGTGTCAAATACGTGCGTCAGATAGTGCCGGATGGAATCGTGTGAAAGAAAGTAGCTGAAGATCCGCAGCGTTTCAAGCTGAAGCTCATCCAGTTCGGACGCATCCAGTGTGCTGATCGGGATATTGATGTTCGCCAGAAAGGCTTTTAGAAGCTGAAATTCGCTGGTGTGTGTCTCAGGAACGGATGTGCTGCTCATAATTGTCTCCATCATAGATTGGCGCTAATTTTAGGACTTTTTGCACTTTCTTTGATTGTCGCTAAGGAAATGTAAAAAATATACAAAACATTGAATAAATAATACTGCTCATTTGTGCTGATTGCAATGTATAGTGGAGCGGCAAGGATTTGAGCGGAGCGAGGCGGTAGCGCTGCTGTCTTCGCTTTGCGGGAGGAAAACACGAATTTAGCACCGGATTGGATGAGGCCCTTTGGGGAAAGGGCCTTTTCGCCGGGCTGTCTGTGGGCGCGGAAGGGCCTATGAAAAATGGCCAGAGCGCGGACCTCCAGAGGGCAAAATGCCGCAGTCGGCATTAGGAGGGATTTATGAGTAATAGTTCAAAGTACTACGGGGAAAATGGTATTCACCGTGTTCCGTTGTGGCGGATCGCGGGCTTTGCACTGAATAATACCGCAACGAATTTTTATTTGTTTCTGATGAATTATGTGGCATATTATCTGACCGGCATTGTCGGCGTTGCGGTTGTTACCGCATCCAGCTTTGCCATGATGATGCGAATCTGGGACGGCGTGACCGATCCCTTCGTAGGATTTGTGGTGGATAAGACAAACGGGCGCTTTGGCAAGAACCGCCCCTTCATGCTGGCCGGCAATATCGTGCTGATGATCACCAGCGGCATCATGTTCCATGTGACCGGAAAGCTTCCGGAGAACACCGGAGTCCGTTTTGCATTCTTCACCGTTGTCGCAGCCATTTATTACATCGGATATACGCTGCAGTGTGTGTCGACAAAGTCAGCGCAGACATGTCTTACCAATGATCCGAAGCAGCGTCCCCTGTTTGCAGTGTTCGATGGCATCTACAACACGCTTCTGTTCACGATTCTGGCCATTGTCGCTGCAAATATCGGAACGAAGTACGGAACCATGACGCATGAAGGCGTGTTCCACGAGATGTGGCTGATGACAGCTATCTGCTCCTTTGTGTTTACCTGCATCGCTATTTTCAGTATTGCACCGAAGGACCGTCAGGAATTCTTTGGAACCGGCGAGCCGCAGAAGGTTACGCTGAAGGATTACTGGGATACGCTTAAGAATAACCGCGCCATCCAGATGCTGATTGTTGCAGCCTCCTCGGACAAGCTGGCAAACACAGCCAAGACATCCACTGTAACACTGGTATTGTTCGCAGTTCTTGTCGGCAACTATTCCATGCAGGGCAAGATGACTGGTATGACCACCATTCCCGGCCTTTTGCTTCTTATTTTCTGTGTTGGCGGACTTGCCACCAGACTTGGTCAGAAGAGAGCAATGGTGATCGGAAGTATCGGCGGCATTGTTATCTATTCACTGCTCATTCTTCTGTGGCTTTTCGGAGATCCTACAACCATGTGCGATGCGGAGGGAGGCGTGGTATTTAGCTTCTTTACGATTGCATACATTGTTCTTTCGGTTGCCTACACAGGCTTTACCGGACTGACCTCCAACATCGTTATTCCGATGACGGCAGACTGTGCGGATTATGAGGTTTACAGAAGCGGAAGATATGTACCCGGACTGATGGGAACACTGTTTTCACTGGTTGACAAGCTGATTTCCTCCTTTGCGCCGATGCTGGCAGGCCTTCTTTATGCATCGATCGGCTTTAAGGATGCGCTTCCGGATATCAACACTGCCTACAGCGTGGAGCTTAGAAATGTGACCCTGTTCCTGGCTTACGGCATGGTTATTCTTGGCCTGATCTGCAATCTGATCGCTATGAAGTTCTACCCGCTTTCCAAGGAGTACATGGCTGAAATTCAGGACAAGATCAATGAGATCAAGCAGAAGTCACTGGCAAAGGCAAAGGCGTGATGCAAACGAAATCTGTAAACGGAGTATAACGCAGGCAACAGAGAAAAGGGGAACAGGAGAGGGTATGAACGAGACGAAAAAGGGAAATGTGCTTGTCCGGTTCATTGATGCACTATTTGAAAAAAAAGAGCGCAGGATACCAATTCGTCTTCGGCGCAAAACATACCTTCTGACAGCACTTTTCCTGGGCTGGTGCGGCGGACACCGCTTTCTGGCAAGACAGTATGTACTGGGGGTGGTTTATGCGGCCTTGTTCTGGACGGGGATTCCTGTTGCGATGACGCTCATCGATCTGATGATCGCACTGCCCCTTCCGGCAGATGCGGAAGGCTATATTACGGTATAGATACCTATCACTGTAAAAAACGAACAGCGGCCTCGTGGATGCGCGACCCAACATAGTTGTTTTGGCACCTGCCAATTTCAACCGTGAATCTGCCTGCTGGCAGGGAATTCACGTTGAAATACGGCAGGTGCTAATCAGTGGGACAAATGCCGTGATCTGTGGCCCATGCCGCGGTTGACACGGTATAGGGAATGGCATATCATCCACTTGTACCAAAACAGAGGGTCAGCCGGTATGGCTGAACGGATACCATAACTTAATATCTCTTATTCAGAGTGGTGGAGGTACATAGGACCTGAGAAGCCACGGCAACCTTTGCTGATGAGCAGCAAAAGGTGCCTACCTGAGCGATAGCGCGGAATGCGCGGTCGAGCAATAAGGGATTTGTGACACGAACAGATCCGCCTGCTTGATTGTATGCAGGCGGATTTTTTCACGGAAAATCCAATGAGGATATTAAGAGCCGAACAAGCTGCGGCAAGTCAGCTTACCATCAGATGGCCGGGAGAGAGAACTTTCGGCCGAAGGAGGTTATAAGTGGAGAAGTATATTTTTACATCTGAGTCCGTTACCGAGGGACATCCGGATAAAATCTGTGATGCGGTCAGTGACTCTATCCTGGATGCCTGCATGGCACAGGATCCTATGAGCCGCGTGGCCTGCGAGACGGCAATGTGCACCGGCTTTGCACTGGTTACGGGCGAGATCACCACGAAGGCTGTCATTGATTATCAGAAGATCGTGCGGGATACCATTCGTGAGATCGGTTATGACGATTCCTCCAAGGGCTTTGATGCCGATACCTGCGCAGTATTCATTGCGCTGGATCAGCAGTCTCCTGACATTGCCATGGGCGTTGACAAGGCGCTGGAGGCAAGAGAGAGCAGCATGACGGATGAGCAGATCGAGGCCATTGGTGCCGGCGATCAGGGCATGATGTTCGGATATGCTACGAACGAGACGCCGGAGTACATGCCTTACTCCATCAATCTGGCACACAAGCTTACAAGAAAGCTGACGGAGGTTCGCAAGAACGGAACCCTGGAGTACCTTCGCGCAGACGGAAAGTCCCAGGTATCGGTGGAGTACGATGAGAATGACAAGCCGGTTCGTCTGGAGGCGATCGTTATTTCGACGCAGCATGATGAGAAGGTTACTCAGGAGCAGATCCACGAGGATATCCGCAAGTATGTTATTGATGCGGTTGTGGATGCATCGATGGTTGACGAGAATACCAAGATTTACATCAACCCGACCGGCCGCTTTGTCATCGGCGGACCTCACGGTGATGCGGGTCTGACCGGCCGCAAGATCATCGTTGACACCTACGGCGGTGTTGGCCGTCACGGCGGCGGAGCATTCTCCGGAAAGGACTGCACAAAGGTTGACCGCTCGGCAGCATATGCAGCCCGTTATGTTGCCAAGAACCTGGTGGCAGCAGGCTATGCAGATCGCCTGGAAATTCAGCTGTCCTACGCAATCGGTGTAGCACAGCCGACATCCATCAATGTCAACACCTTCGGAACCGGGAAGGTAGCGGAGGAGAAGATTGTAGAAGTGATTCGCGGGCACTTTGACCTTCGCCCGGCAGGCATCATCAAGATGCTGGATCTTCGCCGCCCGATTTACAAGAAGACGGCTGCCTATGGACACTTCGGACGCACGGATGTCGAGCTTCCCTGGGAGGCGCTTGACAAGGTGGAAGAGCTCAAGGCGGAGCTGTAAGCCATCCATTGTGGTAAAGAAAAGTGTAATTGTTTAGCGCCCATCTCGAATTTGCTATCGCAAATCCTCGATGTGGCTGGCCAGAGGCGCTT